>NZ_JBICXE010000007.1:0-359064 GCF_043200155.1 Streptomyces sp. NPDC048473 | reverse complement strand
CTGCAACGTCGCACCGATGTCCGACGTACGCGTCGTGGTCATCGACTGCACCGACACCGGCGCATCCCCGCCCACCGCCACCGACCCGACCTGGACGCGCCGCGAGTGGCGGCGCATCGCGAGCGGCCGGGCCGGCAGCTCGGGGAGACCCAGTGCGACCGGTTCTCCAGCGGTCATGACGTCACCCGTTCCCGGAGACGGTCTCGCGCACGGCGCGCAGGGATTCCTTCAGCGATCCCATGGTGGCGAGGACGGCGGTGGGCTCGTAGCCGCAGTGCGCCATGCAGTTGGCGCAGCGCGGGTCCTTGCCCCGGCCGTACTTGTCCCAGTCGGTGTCCTCGATGAGTTCGCGGTACGTCGGGACGTACCCGTCGCTCATCAGATAGCAGGGCCGCTGCCAGCCGAAGAGCGAGTAGTTCGGGATCGCCCACGCGGTGCACGGGAAGTCCGCCTTGCCCTCCAGGAAGTCCAGGAAGAGCGGCGAGTGGTTGAGCCGCCAGCGGGACCGGTTGCCGCCCGCGAACGACTTCTTGAACAGTTCCCGGGTCTGCTCGACGCCGAGGAAGTGCTCCTGGTCAGGTGCCTTCTCGTACGCGTAGGCGGGCGAGATCATCATCTCGTCGACCTTCAGATCGTCATTGAGGTAATTGAGGACCTCGATGATGGTCTGCGGGGTGTCGGTGTTGAAGAAGGTGGAGTTCGTGGTGACCCGGAAGCCGCGTCGCTTGGCCTCCTTGATCGCCGCCACCGCCTCGTCGAACACGCCTTCCTTGGCGACCGATTCATCGTGCCGTTCGCGCAGCCCGTCGATGTGCACGGCGAAGGCGAAGAACGGCGACGGGGTGAATTTCTCGATCTTCTTACGCAGCAGCATCGCATTGGTGCAGAGGAAGACGTACTTCTTCTTTGCCACCAGCTGCCGCACGATTTCGTCGATCTGCGGGTGCATCAGGGGTTCGCCGCCCGCGATGGAAACCATCGGGGCGCCCGATTCCAGTACCGCACCGACGGCCTGGGCCACCGGCATGCGCTGCTTCAGAACTCCGGCCGGATGCTGGATCTTCCCGCAGCCCTCGCACGCCAGATTGCAGGCGAACAAAGGCTCCAGCTCGACAATGAGCGGGAACTTGTCCCGCTTGCGGAGCTTTTGTTCAATGAGGTACGTCGCAACCTTGATGGTCTGACGGAGCGGCATGGCCATCTAGCTCACCTCCTGGGGAGCAGCAGAGATCGGTGCCATTCGTAGAAAGCCGGTAGGACGGCACGGAGAACACGGAAAGCTGATATTCCACCGCGTATCGTGCCGATGCGGACGAGCTCATGCTCCGGAGCGTCCACGACCACCCGTACGGCCGCAACCGGGCGCGGCCCGGAGCGCAGGGCGGCGCGAAGAGTGGCGGCGGACTCCATGTCCACCGCGATCGCTCCGGTGGCCCGCAGTTCGGCCCGCTCGTGTCCGCGTACGACATGGGCGGAGCCGGTCAGCGGACCGGTGTGGACGGTGCGGCCGGGCACCGCCTTGGCGAGGGCCTCGGCGAGCAGGCCCGCGCCGGTGCAGACCGTCGAGTCCCCGGCTTCCCGGGTCTCGGCGGCGACCACGAGGTCCCCGGGGTGCATGCCGGGTGACAGCCCGGCGCAGAATCCGGAGGCGAGGACCGCCGTGCCGGACGCCCGGTCCTGACCGAGCGCCCGTGACACGGCCGCCTCGGCGGCCTTGGGACCCATGCCCGTACGGAGTACGGTCACCGGGCCCGGAGCGTCACCGGCCCTGCCTCTGCCGCTGCGCAGGGCGAATTGCTCGATGCCGAGTGCACAGGCGATCAGCAGCGGTGCTGCGGGGCCGGCCGGCCCCGGACCATCGCCCATCAGGCCCCCTTGCGGGTGCCCGTGCGGTCGGCGAACGGTTCGCCGTACACGTACCGCCCGAGTGCGGTGAGCGGGAAGACCTGCCGGTAGAGGTGGTAGTTGATGGAGAAGTCCCAGGGGAAGCCGGTGCCGGTGAAGTACGGCTCGTCCCAGGATCCGTCGGCCTGCTGCGTCTCGCTGAGCCAGGAGACTCCCCGCTGAACAGCCTTGCTGTCCCGCCGCCCTGCGGCGAGCAGTGCGAGCAGTGCCCACGCGGTCTGGGAGGCGGTCGAGGCGCCGCGCCCGATCCACTTGTCCTCCTGGTACGAGCGCAGGTCCTCGCCCCAGCCGCCGTCATCGTTCTGTACGGCCTCCAGCCAGCCGACCGCGCGGCGGATCGCCGGATGCGTGACGGGCAGTCCGGCGGCCACCAGTGCGGGCACCACCGACCCTGTGCCGTATACGTAGTTGACGCCCCAGCGGCCGAACCAGCCGCCGCTCGCGTCCTGTTCGGCGAGCAGCCACTCGATACCGCGCCGGGTGGCGGGGTGCCCGGACCGCCCCTCGACGGCGAGCATCTCGACCACGTGCCCGGTGACATCGGCGGACGGCGGGTCGATGACCTCACCGAAGTCGCAGAAGGGCAGCCGGTTGGGGAACGCGCTGGTGTTGTCCGCGTCGAACGCGCCCCAGGCCCCGTTGCGGGACTGCATGCCGAGGTTCCAGCGCACTCCGCGCCTGATGGCGGCCTCGATGCGTGCCGTGTCGGGGTGGCGGACCCGGCGCAGCGCGAGGACCACCTCCGCGGTGTCGTCGATGTCCGGGTAGTTGTCGTTGTGGAACTCGAACGCCCAGCCGCCCGGGTTGAGCCGGGGGCGGCGCACGGACCAGTCTCCGGGCCGGACGATCTCCTCGCCGAGCATCCAGTCCGCGGCCTTCACGAGCGCCGGGTGGTCGGGGCTGACCCCGGCGTCGGCGAGGGCGATGGTGGCGAGGCAGGTGTCCCAGACCGGGGACTGGCAGGCCTCGATCATCCGGGCGCCGTCCTCGCGCCAGATGGCGAACCGGTCGAGCGAGGCGAGTCCGGCCCGCATCACCGGGTGGTCCAGGTCGTAGCCGAGCAGGTGCAGGGCGATGACGGAGTACACGGCGGGCGGCTGGATGCCTCCCCAGCAGCCGTCGTTCTCCTGGCGTTCGATGATCCAGCGGGCCGCGGCGTTCATGGCGGTCCGGCGCAGCTTGCGCGGTGCGATCCGGTGGTACGCGTGCAGCGCCTTGTCCAGGCGCTGGAAGACTCCGTCCCAGCTCGCCGCCGGAGCGGGTCGCCTGGGCGGGTTCGGGTGACGTGGGTCGGTGTGCAGCTCGTCGAGTACGAAGGGGGCCGGGCGTACCGGCCGCTTCGCCGAGACGATGGTGAGCGGCACGATGGTCTGGCGGGCCCAGCAGCCGAAGTCATAGATGTTGAGCGGAACCCATTTGGGAAAGAACATCAGCTCGGGCGGGAGTTCCGGGAGGTCGTCCCATTTCCACCAGCCGAAGAGGGCGAGCCAGATCCGGGTGAAGACGCGGCTCGCCGCGATTCCGCCCTGTTCCCTGATCCATCCCGAAGCGCGGGCCATGTGCGGTTCGTCCGGCCGGTCTCCGGCCAGCCGCAGTGCCACGTACGCCTCGATGGTGGTGGAGAGCTCGCCGGGGCCGCCGTGGAAGGTGGCCCAGGTGCCGTCGCCGCGCTGTTCTTTGCGGATGAAGCGGCCGGCCGCCTGAACGGTGGCCTGGTCCTGAATGCCGAGGAATTGACGGAGCAGCAGGTCCTCGGCGTCCATGGTGACGTTGGTGGCGAGGTCGCCCTTCCACCAGCCCTGCTCGTCCTGCTTGCCGAGGAGATGCTCCACCGAGCGTTCCGCGGCCCGCCGCGCGGCGGCGAGTACGTCGTCCGCGGCAATGGTTGTGTCGGTCGGATTACTGGCCGAGGCTGCGCGGGGGCTCACAGCCCCGGTGCTTCCGTCGGTCGTCGCTGTCATGGCTTCCCCTTCGTGCAGTTGTTCCTCTGCTGTGCTGGGGTCTCCGTCGGCCGGCGCCCGGTACGGGCACCGGCCGGCGACTGCGAGTCATATGGAGCAGATGGTGATCATCTCTTTCGTACGACGACGAAGTCCGCGAGCGCTGTGAGCTGCGCCCGCACGGTCTGCGGCATGTCGACGCGGTGCAGTGCCTCGATGGCGACGGCATGCTGTCGACGGGCCTCCTGGGCGGTCCATTCGCGACCGCCCGCCTCCTCGATGAGCGCCGCACGGGCGGCGAACTCCTCTTCGGAGAAGCTGTCGAAATCACTGCTCTTGGCGTCGGCGGCGAGCAGTTCGCCGAGGTGCTCCGAGGCCGGTCCGCCCGCGGCGAGCGCGGCGACGACCGGCAGGGACTTCTTGCGCTGGCGCAGATCGCTCCAGGTCTGCTTGCCGGTGGACTCGGGGTCGCCCCAGATGCCGAGCAGATCATCGACGGCCTGGAAGGCGAGACCGAGGTGGTAGCCGTACGCCTCCAGGGTGTCGGCGGTCCGGTCGTCGGCGCCGCCGAGGACCGCACCGATGGAGCAGGCGCAGGCGAGCAGGGCTCCGGTCTTGTTGCCCTCCATCTCCAGGCACTCCTCGACGGTGACCCGCTCGCGGTGCTCGTAGGAGATGTCCTGGGCCTGCCCGTCGATGAGCTTGCGGGTGGCGACGGTCAGCCGGCGGGCCGCGCGGCCCGCCTCGACGGTGCCGAGCTCCAGCAGGATCTCGTTGGCGAGCGCGAAGAGGGCGTCGCCGACCAGGATCGCCTGGGCGGGGCCGTGCACCTTCCAGACGGTGTCGCGGTGGCGGCGCTGTTCGTCGCCGTCCATCAGGTCGTCGTGCAGCAGCGAGAAGTTGTGCACGAGTTCGACGGCCACGGCGCCGGGGATGCCGGCCTCGGCGGCGGCGCCGGCCGCCTCCGCGGACAGCAGGGCGAGCGCGGGGCGCACGGCCTTGCCGCCGTCGCCGTCGGAGGGCCGTCCCTGGGCGTCGATCCAGCCGAAGTGATAGGCGGCGACGGTGTCCATGGGCGGTGCGAGCCGGTCAACGGCGGCCCGGAGCACCGGCGTGGAAAGGGCCCGTCCGCGCTCCAGAAGCGCGGTGACGTCCGTGGTGTCGGCCACGGTGTCGAAAGCCGGATTCGCCGGGGTCACTGACTCTCCTCTTGTTCCGGTGGTACTGCTCATGCCGCCTCCTGCAGCGGATGTTCATGGGTGCGGCCGAGCGCCCGGAGCGCGGCGTCCGCTGCGCTGAACCCGCTGCGGACGGCACCCTCCATCGTCGCGGGCCAGCCGGTGGCCGTCCAAGCTCCGGCCAGGCTGAGGCCGGGGGCACGGGTGCGGGCTCCGGGCCGCAGTCGGCCGACGCCGGGGGCGGGGGCGAAGGTCGCCGTGCGCTCCCGGGTGACGAAGAAATCCCTGATCCCGGCTCCGCGGGCGGCCGGAAGGAGCCGCTCCAGCTCGGGCAGGTAGCGCTTTCGCAGCTCGGCGACGGGGAGGTCGATCTCCTCGTCGGCTGCGGACTGGGACAACGCGAGGTACTGCCCCGGTCCGGTGAGACCCGAGGCGTCCGTGCGGTCGAAGACCCACTGGACCGGGGTGCCGAGCGCGGCGAAGAACGGGCGGCGCAGCACCTTGCGGTCGTAGATGACGTGCACATTGAGGATCGGCGATGTACCGATGGCGAGCAGCCGCTCCGGCGCGTCGAGTGCGCCCTCGGGCAGCAGGTCGTGGGTCTCGCGCTGCGGAACGGCGAGGACGACGGTGTCCGCCTCGATCCGTTCGCTGCCGGTGTCGACGATCCAGCAGCCGTCCTCCGTGCGGGTGACGGAGGACGCCTTCGTGCGCAGCTCGGTGCGCACACCGACGGAGTCGAGGGCCTTGCGGGCCTGCGTGTCGTGCACCTCGCCGAGCGGCACGCTCGCCCAGCCGATGTCGGCGGCGCCGGGCTCGGAGAGGAGCCCGGTCTTGAAGACCTTCGCGGCAAGGGCAAGCGAGGAGTTGGGCGCGGTGGCGTTGAGTGTGGCGACGCCGACCAGGTCCCAGAGGGCCTCGATGGTGCGCGGCGACTGGCCGTGCCGGGCGAGCCAGCTGCCGAAGTCGATGGCGTCGAGCGCGGGGTCGTCCGGGTCCAGGCGGCCCAGCGCCAGTGCGGCGCGTCCGACGCTCGCCCGCTCGGTGAGCGAGAGATGCGGATAGCCGGCGAGTCCGGCGGCGAGGTGGAACGGCACCGGCAGTGCGTTGCGGCGCAGCCGTCCCAGCCGGGGGCCCGCGAGGCGCCCGACATCGAGAACGGGCACGTCCAAACGGTTTTGCAGTGGTGCCAGGCGCGTCCCGTCGACGCGGTCGAGGAACCAGCGGTAGGCGGTGCAGCAGCGCAGATACACATGCTGTCCGTTGTCGACCGTCAGTTCGCCGCGCCGGAAGGAGAAGGCGAGTCCGCCGAGCCTGGGCCGCCCTTCGAGCAGGGTCACGTCAAGCCCGGCGTCGGCGAGACGCAGGGCCGCGGTGATTCCGGCGAGTCCGCCGCCGATCACGACCGCGCGGGAGGAACGCGGGGCGTCGTGCGTCATGCGTCCTCCTTCCGCCGGGTCACTTCAGTCAGGGACGCGTCAGTACACCAGAGGGTTGACCACTGATCGAAGCGACTCTCCGTGATGCACATGGTGCGCGAGATGTCCGTACGGCGCATCAGACACGCCCCCTGGCCGTGCGACGGGAGATGTATCGCGCATCGAGGCCCGACAGTCCACGCACCGCGACGTACGCCTTCTCGTGGCCGGGCAGCGAGACCCGGCCGCGCAGCACCGCCTCGGGGTCGCGCTCGATCCGGTCGAGCAGCCGCCGGTAGATGCCTGCCATGGCCGCGACACAGGCGCCGCTGCGCCGGTCCAGCATCGGCAGCAGCCGGTATCCCTCGGCGAACAGGGTGCGGGCGCGCCGTACCTCGAAGTGGACCAGGCCCGCGAAGTCGGCGCCGGGCGGCGGGGTGGACTGGAGGAAGCCGGCCGAGCAGCCGAACTTGGCGAGGTCGTCGGCGGGCAGATACGTACGCCCGTTGCCCGCGTCCTCTCGTACGTCGCGCAGGATGTTGGTCAGCTGGAGCGCGAGGCCGAGCGTGTCGGCGTACTCCGCGGCCCGGTCGGCGCCGGGAGCGCCCGGTTCCGTGCCGAAGACGCCCAGGCTGAGGCGGCCGATGGCGCCCGCGACACAGCGGCAGTAGACCTTGAGGTCGTCCCAGGTCTCGTATGTCGCGCCGCGCACATCCATCAACACGCCGTCGATGAGTTCGTCGAGCCCGCCGAGCGGGAGCGGGAATCTGCGCGCGGCGTCGGCGAGCGCGACGGCCACCGGGTCGGTGTCGTCCTCGTCGATCGCGCCGTTACGGATCCGGTCCAGCAGTGTGCGGGTGCTCTCCAGGCGGGTCCGCTTGGTCTCCGGCTCCAGCTCGCCGTCACCGATGTCGTCGACACGACGGGAGAAGGCGTACAGCGCCGACATGGCCTGTCGCTTCTCGGCCGGCAGCAGCCTGATGCCGTACGCGAAGTTACGCGCCTGCTGTCCGGTGACCGCCTCGCAGTAACTGTATGCGGCCTGTACCGGTGCCGACATGTACGTCGTCTGTCCCTCCACGGTCCGGCTCACCCCTCTCTACGCGCTCTTCGCAAGACAACTCCCACTTCGCGCAGCAGGCTGGGCTTGGTGGGCTTGGGCGGTCCGGGCAGTACGTCGAACCCGGCGGCCGCGATCGCGGTGAGGGCGGCACGCCCCCCTCCTACGAATCCGGCGAGAAGCAGCTTGAGCCTGCCGTGGACGCTACCCACCAGGGGGGTGCCTTCATTCAGCAGTTCCCGAGCGCGTTCTGCTTCGTGCGCAATCAGTGAACGCACCGATGCGCCCCCCGACGGGGCGGCCAGATCGGTTTCGCGGACATGGAACCGGGCCATGTCGTCCGCGGGCAGGTAGATCCGGTCGCGGCCGAGGTCCTCGGTGACGTCCTGGAGGTGCTCGACGATCTGCAGGGCCGTGCAGACGGCGTCGGAGCGGCGGATGCGTTCGGGGCTGGCAGTTCCGGTGATCTGCAGGACAAGTCGGCCCACGGGGTTGGCGGAGAGCTCGCAGTAGGCGACGAGCTCCTCGTACGTGCCGTAGCGGCGGACCTTCTGGTCCTGCCGGTTCGCTTCGATGAGGCCGAGGAAGGGTTCAGGGGTGAGCGCGCAGCGCCGCACGGTGGGGCGCAGGGCGCGCAGCAGGGGGTGGCGCGGGCCGTCGCCGGCGGTGTCGAAGACCCGGTGCAGATCGGCCTCGAAGGCATCGAGCATGGCGAGCCGGTCCTCGGTCTGCGCCGGGTCGAGCCCGAGATGGCGGGCGTCCGCGCCGCCGGGGGCGAGATCGCCGTCGCCGATGTCGTCGACGAGACGGGCATAGCCGTAAACGGCCATCAGGTCGTCGCGCCAGGCGCGCGGGAGAAAGAAGGGGGCTACGGGGAAATTCTCGTCCGCTGCCTTGTCGAGGGTGCTGGGCACGGCGGCATCGGGGTGCGCCTGCTGGGTACGGGTCACCACCGACCGCCCGGCGCTGGGACGGCGTGAGCACCTCGGAGCTGGAGATTTTCCGTCATAGCCGTCACATCTCCCGTTCTACACTGCTGACCCAAAACATCCCATTCCGGACACGCCGCCCGCTCTGCCGAGTGCGGAGCACGCCCGCAGGCCGTATGGCCAGGCGGTATCGCCCCACTTGCAACGAATCAGCACCGCTACAGCTTACGTTGTACAACGCTCATCGATACGTCGGGGTGTTACGCGCACAAGAACAACGCATCCTGCCCCGCCAACCTTCCCCGTGCGCAAGGAAATTGACGTCATCCGACGGGAGGAGATCTTGCGCAGGGCGTACCGCCGGGGGTGCTGGGCGCCGCGGGGCGTCCACGATCCGGACACCAGGCGGCCTCCGCCGGAGAGTTCCGGCGGAGGCCGTCTCGGTGTCACGGGACCCGGAAGCGACTATTTTCCGGTCTCGCGCTCGTACGCCTTGAGGACCTCGTCCGTCGGACCGTCCATCAGCAGTTCGCCCTTTTCCAGCCACAGCACCCGGTCGCAGGTGTCCCTGATGGACTTGTTGCTGTGGCTGACCAGGAAGACGGTGCCCGCTTCCTTGCGGAGCTCCCTGATGCGCTGCTCGGAGCGGATCTGGAACTTGCGGTCACCGGTCGCCAGCGCCTCGTCGATCATGAGGACGTCGTGGTTCTTGGCGGCGGCGATGGAGAAGCGCAGCCGGGCGGCCATGCCGGAGGAGTACGTCCGCATCGGCAGGGTGATGAAGTCGCCCTTCTCGTTGATGCCGGAGAAGTCGACGATCCCCTGGTAGCGCTCGCGGATCTCCTCGCGCGACATGCCCATCGCGAGGCCGCCGAGCACGACGTTGCGCTCGCCGGTCAGATCGCTCATCAGTGCCGCGTTCACCCCGAGCAGCGACGGCTGGCCGTCGGTGTACACCTTGCCGTGCTCGGTCGGCAGCAGACCGGCGATGGCCCGCAGCAGGGTCGACTTGCCGGAGCCGTTGGTCCCGATGAGGCCGATGGCCTCGCCGCGGTAGGCGGTGAAGGAGACGCCGCGGACGGCGTGCACCTTCCGCACGCCGCGCGACTCGCCCTTGCCGCGGCGCAGTATCCGGCTCAGCGCCGCGGTGGCGCTGCCCTTGCCTCCGCCGGCGCCATTGACCCGGTACACGATGTGCACATCGTCGGCGATGACGGTGGGGACGCGCCCCGAAGTGTTGTCGTCAGCCACGGCCGTACCGTTCCTCTGCCTTCCAGAAGTACACAAAGCCCACGACGCCGACGAGGACCGCCCAGGCGAGCCCCACGACCCAGACGTGCGCCGGCAGGTTCCCCGAGCCGTAGCCGTCGATCAGCGCGAAGCGGATCAGGTCCATGTAGATGGCCGCCGGGTTGTACTGCAGCACGTTGGCGATCCAGTCCGGCTTGTCCTTCAGCATCACCGGGATGGAGAACATGACGCCCGACGCGTACATCCAGGTGCGCATCACGAACGGCATCAGCTGGGCGAGGTCGGGGGTCTTGCTGCCGAGCCTGGCCATGATCAGTGCCAGACCGGTGTTGAAGAAGAACTGCATCACCAGCGCCGGGATGATCAGCAGCCAGGAGGGACCCGGATAGCTGCCGAAGACGATGGCCACGACCGCGAGCACGATCATCGAGTACAAGAGCTGCTGGAGCTGCTGGAGCGAGAACGAGACGGGCAGCGAAGCGCGCGGGAAGTGCAGCGCCCGGACCAGTCCGAGGTTGCCGGAGATGGCCCGCACACCCGCCATCACCGAGCTCTGGGTGAAGGTGAAGACAAAGACGCCGGTCACCAGGAACGGGATGAAGACCTCCAGGGTCATCCCCTTCCTGGTACCCAGGATCAGCCCGAAGATCAGGTAGTAGACCAGGGCGTTGAGCAGCGGTGTGGCCACCTGCCACAGCTGGCCGAGCTTCGCCTGGCTGTACTGGGCGGTCAGCTTCGCCCTGGAGAACGCCATGATGAAGTGGCGGCGGCCCCAGAGCTGCCGGACGTATTCGAAGAGCCCTGGCCGGGCGCCGCTCACCGTCAGGCCGTACTTGTCGGCCATCTCGGCCGAGCTCAGGCCGTCGTCGGCGGATGGTGGGGTGCTCAGTGCGACCGCACCATCATGGGTTGTGTCACTCACCAGATGAAACTCTCGTATTCAAGATGCGCAGCCAGTCGCGGGCGCGGCTCGGAGCGGACAGGTCCCGTAGAGAAAACGTACGTCCCATGCTCTCAGAGGAGAGCCTCTCAGATCACGGGAGGTCGGCCGAGTCTGGCCAGCCGCCATACCGTGCGCCACCTCATCGGACGGCGGGTTCCGCACGGCGCGGACCAGCCTTCCCGGAAGCCGCCGAACCATGCCTTCAGGGCCGGGCCGGAGGGCTTGCGCAGCAGGGTCAGCAGCAGCCACACGCCGAGGTAGACGGGGACCAGCGGCGCGGGCAGATTACGCCGGGCCAGCCAGACCCGGTTGCGGGCCACCATGCGGTGGTACACCGCGTGCCGCGACGGGGCGGTCGTCGGGTGGTTGAGAACCATGTCTGCGCGGTAGTCGATCATCCAGCCGGCATCCAGTGCCCGCCAGGCGAGATCGGTCTCCTCGTGCGCGTAGAAGAACTGGCCGGGCAGCGGCCCGACCTCGGCGATGACCTTGCTGCGTACGGCGTTGGCGCCGCCGAGGAAAGTCGTCACACGCGAGGAGCGCATCGGGTCGGAGGCACGCAGCCTCGGCACATGGCGGCGCTGGGTGACACCGGTGTCGGGGTCGGCGATACGGAAGCTGATGATGCCCAGCGCAGGGTCGGCCTCGAACGCCTGCCGGCACAGCTCGGCGGTGTCGGTGAGCGGCAGCAGTCCGTCGTCGTCGAGGAAGAGCAGGGCGTCCACATCGGCGCCGGACGGGCCGAAGGCCTCGATCCCGACATTGCGGCCGCCGGGGATGCCGAGGTTCTCGGGCAGCTCGACGGTGCGTACGCCCGCAGGGACGTCCGGTACGGGGGCGCCGTTGCCGACGACCACCACCTCGATCCGGTCGCCGTCCTGCTTGGCGACCGAATCGAGGAGGGCGCGCAACTCTTCGGGGCGGTTGCCCATCGTGATGATGACCGCGCCGAGCTTCATGGGGGTGCTCACTTCAGCCTGCTCGACGCCAGGATCGACACGAGGTGCAGGAAGGTCTGGACGATGGCGATGCCGGCCAGGATCGCGATGCCGAGGCGGCTGAAGAACAGGTCGCCGTGGACCACATCGAGGATCGCGGCCACCAGGATGAAGAGGCTGGCCTCGATGCCGCCGACGAGGCGGTGGAACTTCAGCGCGGCGGCGGCGCGGCGGGCGAGCGCCAGACCGGAGGAGCGCGGCACGGAGGCCTCGTCCTTGACGGCGGGCAGTCCGCTGCGCTGGCGGGCGACGTCGACCAGGTCGGTCTCGGCCTTGATCAGGATCGCGCCGAGCGCGGCGAGCGTCCCCAGGAACGCCCACAGCCAATCGGTCGAGGTGCCGTTCTGGTGGAAGACGTCCGCACCCCGGATGCCGAAGCCGACCAGGAGGGCCGCCTCGCAGAGGTAGTGGCCGATCCGGTCGAGGTAGACACCGGTGATCGAGGTCTGCTTGCGCCAGCGGGCGACCTCTCCGTCGACGCAGTCGAGCAGGAGATAGATCTGGAACAGCACGACCGCGAGGATCGCGCCGGTCAGCCCCGGGATCAGCAGGGCGGCGCCGCCGATGACGCCCACGACCACCATGAGGTAGGTGAGCTGGTTCGGCGTGATCTTCGTATTCACCAGGTACGGGTCTATGTGCAGCGAGATCTCCCGCATGTACATACGCCCGGCCCAGTGCTCACCGCTGCGCCGGTCCTTCACTCCGTCCGGGTGAACGACCGGGCGGAGTTCAGCTACTGATGGTCTTGGCATAGTCGGCGTACGCGTCCCTGATCTGGTCGGTGGACAGGTTGAGGTGTTCCAGGATCGTGAAACGTCCCGGGCGGGTCTGCGGGGCGTAGTCGACGGCCTGGACGAACTCGTCGGCGGTGAAACCGATGTCTTCGGGCAGGACGGGCAGACCGTGGCGGCGCAGAGTGACCGCCATGAGCAGCGAGTCCTCGCGCGCACCGCGCAGATGCATGGCGAAGCAGGCGCCGAGGCCGACCTGCTCGCCGTGGCTCGCCGCACGCTTGGGGTACAGCAGGTCGAAGGCGTGGTTGATCTCGTGGCAGGCGCCCGAGGCCGGCCGGGAGTCCCCGGCGACCGACATGGAGATACCGGTCAGCACGAGGCCTTCGGCCAGCACCTTGAGGAAGGCGTCGTCGCCGATCCCGCCGGGGTGGCGCAGCACGGCCTCGCCGGCCTGCCGGGCCATGGCCGCGGCGAGTCCGTCGATCTCCTCGCCCTTGACCTCATGGGCGAGTTCCCAGTCGGCCACGCAGGAGATGTTGGAGACCGCGTCGCCGATGCCTGAGCGCACGAAACGGGCCGGTGCCTCGCGGACGATGTCGAGGTCGATGACGACGGCGATCGGGGTGGGGACTCCGTAGGAGCCCCGGCCGTTGTCGTTGTCCAGTGTCGCGACCGGCGAGCAGAGACCGTCGTGGGCGAGGTTCGTCGCCACCGCGACCATGGGCAGGCCGACGCGCGCCGCGGCGTACTTCGCCACGTCGACGATCTTGCCGCCGCCGAGGCCGACCACGGCGTCGTACCGGTTGCCCTTGATGTCGTCGGCGAGCTTGACGGCCGAGTCGAGGGTGCCGTCGGTGACCGAGTACCAGTGGGCGCCGGGCAGCGCGGGGGCCAGCCGCTCACGCAGGGCGCGCCCCGAACCGTCGCTGATCGCGACGGCGAGCTTGCCGGAGGCGGAGATCCGCTGGTCGGCGAGGAGGCCGGCCAGATCGTTCAGGGCGCCGCGGCGGATGTCGACGACGACCGGGGACGGGATGAGCCGGGTCAGTACTGGCACGCGATCTCACGGCCCTTCGCGAGGTCGTCGTGGTTGTCGATCTCGACCCACGTCACTTCGCCGATGGGGGCCACGTCGACGGTGAAGCCGCGGTTCACGAGCTCCTGGTAGCCGTCCTCGTAGTAGAGGTCGGGGTCGCGCTCGAACGTCGCCTTCAGGGCGTCGGCGAGCTCCGCGGCGGCCTCCGGCTCGATGAGGGTGACACCGATGTACTCACCGGTCGCGGTGGCCGGGTCCATCAGCTTGGTGATGCGTCGCACTCCCTTGTCGCCCTCGGTGATGACCTTCATCTCCTCGTCGGCGAGGTGCTTCACCGTGTCGAGGGCGAGGATGATCTTCTTGCCGTTGCCCCGGGCGGCGAGCAGGGTCTTCTCGACGGAGACGGGGTGGACGGTGTCGCCGTTGGCCAGGATGACGCCGCGCGTCAGGACGTCACGGGCGCACCACAGGGAGTAGGCGTTGTTCCACTCCTCGGCCTTGTCGTTGTCGATCAGGGTGAGCGTCACGCCGTACTTCGCCTCAAGCTCGGCCTTGCGGTCGTACACAGCTTCCTTGCGATAGCCGACGACGACGGCGACCTCGGTGAGGCCGATCTCCGCGAAGTTCGCCAGCGTCAGGTCCAGGACCGTCTTCGCAGCGCCGTCCTGTTCAGGGCCCACAGGCACGAGAGCCTTCGGAAGCGTGTCGGTGTAGGGGCGCAGACGCCGTCCTGCACCGGCTGCCAGTACGAGGCCGATCATGCGGGTTCTCCTTCGTCGTGTACGGCGGGTGCTCCGGAGGACACCCAGAAGCGGATGGACTCCACGAGCACCACCAGTGCCACAGCCACCGCGAGAGCGGTGAGTGCCACGGTGAACGCTGAATGCTGAGTGAGTACGGCGGCGAGTACGGCCACCACCAGGGTGCGGCCCTCGTGCCCACCGATCGTGCGTACCAGCCACTGGGGCGGCGCGCCGGTGCCGCCGCGAATGCGGTACACCGTGTCGTAGTGATGGTAGGCGACGGCCGAGACCAGCCCGAAGGCTGCGGGAAGGGCTCCCGGGACATCGCTGCGGGCGGCGAGAACGAGGATGGTGCAGTACTCCGCCGCCCTGAATATCGGGGGTACGAGCCAGTCGAGTGCGCCCTTGAGGGGGCGGGCCACGGCTACGCCCGAGCAGATCGCGTAGAACACCGCGGCGAAGATCATCTGCTTGCTGCCGAACGGCTGCTGCAGAGCGGCGGCGATCAGTGCCCCCGCGCCGACGAGCGCGATCACCGGTGCGCTCCAGTCGCCCCTGATCCGGGGGCCCCGTGCCGCCACGATCTGGGCGATGGGACCGGAGTCGGCCAGGTCGGCGAGCGCCCGGGCGGCGCGGTCGGTGCGCTCCGCCTTGCGGGTCAGCGAGCGCAGCAGGCGGCCCGCGGTGGTGTAGCAGGCCGCAAAGGCACAGCCGATGAGCAGGGCGTAGAAGACGATCCGGGGCGTGGTCACCGCGGTCAGTACCGCGATCATCGCCCAGCGCTCGCCGATCGGCAGCACTATCATCCGGCGCAGCCACACCGTCCAGCCGACGCTGTCGAGCCTGTCGGAGAGGGCTGCCGTGGGGCTCGAATTGGCCACCGCGTCATGGTTCGCCTCGTTGAACGAGAAGTCGATGACATGGCGGCAGGCCTGGAGCACCATCGCGCCGAGGGCCAGTGCCCATACGTCGTCACCGCCGCGGGCGGCGCCGAGCGCGAGGCCCGCGTAGTACGCGTATTCCTTGGCCCGGTCGAAGGTGGCGTCCAGCCAGGCGCCCATCGTCGAGTACTGCAGCGAGTAGCGGGCGAGCTGCCCGTCGGTGCAGTCCAGAACGAAGGAGAAGAGCAGCAGCAGTCCGGCGGCGATGTAGCCGCCGCGGGTGCCGGTCGCCGCGCTGCCCGCCGCGATCAGCGCGGTGAGCAGGGATGCGGTGGTGACCTGGTTCGGGGTGAGGCCGCGGCGGGCGCACCAGCGGGCGATGTAGCGGGAGTACGGGCTGATGAAGAACGTGGTGAAGAAGCCGTCGTGGGCCTTCACGGCGCTGCGCAGCCGTACCGCTTCGTCGTCGACCGCGGCGACGGCGGTCTGCGCGGTGGTGCGCGCGGGCTCGTCGACCGGCACGGTGGCGACCAGCGAGCCGAGCTCGGGGCGCTGCACCGCGGTGCCTTCGGTGTCCATGGTGACGGCGAGGCGGCCCGGCACGGTGCGGTCGGTGACCGTCGCCGTGTTCGTGCCCTGGCCGGCCGGGACGCCCGCGCCGACGGCCTCGGCGGTGGTGCTCAGGGCGCGGACGAGCGCGGGGCGCGCCTCCGGCTGCGCGGTGAGCGCGCCGGGCACGGTGGCGGCGGGGAAGCGCGGATCGGTCAGTCCGAGCCGGAGGGCATGGACATGGCCGACGAAACGGGGGTCGACCAGTGCGACGCGGCGGTCGGCGGGGACGGCCGAGAGCAGCCGTGCGGCCTCGGTCACATCGGCGGCGATCTGTACGTCGAAGCCCAGTGACCGCAGATCGTCCACGAGCGACGATCCGGGTACCGGTGCACCGGTGAGGATGGCGGTCGACAGACGAACTCACTCCTTGGTGCTGACGGGGGCGGCGCGCGACAATGCGGCCCACAAGCGGGCCCGCGGCACGTCGGCAGAGGCTATCGGATGAACGGAAGCGGGAGTTCACTGCCCGTTTATGCTCCGTTCGGGGTGGACCGGCATCATGCGACGCCGTCCGCGATCATCATCGTCGATCCCCGCCTCAGCTGACAAAACGCGGCGGCATAGACCTAGGCTGACCCGCATGACATGGCTGATCACAGGCGGAGCGGGATATATCGGTGCACATGTAGTGCGGTCCATGGTGGGGGCCGGTGAGCGGGTGGTCGTCCTCGACGACCTTTCGACCGGTGTCGTCGAGCGGCTCCCGGCCGATGTTCCGCTGATCCGGGGCTCGGCCGCCGACCGTGCGCTGCTCGACCGGGTACTGGCTCAGTACGCCGTTACCGGTGTGGTGCATCTCGCAGCGAAGAAGCAGGTCGGCGAGTCCGTCGAGAAGCCGCTGCTGTACTACCGGGAGAATGTGGCCGGGCTGACCGTCCTTCTGGAGGCCGTCGTCGCGGCCGGTGTGCGTCGCTTCCTGTTCTCGTCCTCGGCCGCGGTGTACGGCGTACCGGATGTGGAACTCATCACCGAGGACACTCCTTGTGTCCCGATCAATCCGTACGGTGAGACGAAGCTCGCCGGGGAGTGGCTGGTCCGGGCGACCGGGAGGGCGCACTCCCTGTCCACCGGCTGTCTGCGCTACTTCAACGTGGCCGGTGCGGCCGCGCCGGAACTGTCGGACACCGGTGTCTTCAATGTGATTCCGATGTTCTTCGACCGGCTGACCCGCGGTGAGGCCCCCCGGATCTTCGGTGACGACTATCCGACGCCCGACGGCACCTGCATCCGCGACTACATCCATGTCGCGGACCTCGCCGACGCACATCTCGCCGTCGCCCGGCGGCTTGCCGAGCAGGGCGCCGGGGACCTGACCGTGAACATCGGCCGCGGTGAGGGCATCTCGGTGCGTGAGCTCACCGATCTGGTGGGCGAGGTCAGCGGCCGCCCGGAGAAGCCGGAGATCGAGGCGCGCCGCCCCGGCGATGCGGCGAAAGCCGTCGCGTCCGCCGTCCGGATGTCCCAGGAGCTGGGCTGGACGGCCCGGCGCGGAGTACGCGAGATGGTCGAGTCGGCCTGGGAGGGCTGGTGCCTGCACCACCCCGAGGCACGCGGCAACTGAGCCGCCGATGACCGCCCCACAGCCCTGACCTGCAGTCATTTCCGCAGGTCAGGGCATATGACAACGATGTTCAGTACCGTGTTGCCCGATACCCCCCACCCGTAGTTCACTGGCAGTGCTCGGGCAGATCCCGTCCGAGTCCGCGAGACGACCGGGAGGCGTCCCCATGGGGGCAGGGCACGACCACGGGCACACACACGGCGGTCCGCCGCCCACGGGCACGGCAGCCGCCGCGTACAAGGGACGACTGCGGATCGCGCTGTGCATCACGCTCACCGTGATGGTCATGGAGATCGTCGGCGGGCTGCTCTCCGACTCGCTCGCCCTGATCGCCGACGCGGCGCATATGGCGACCGACGCCCTGGGCCTGGGCATGGCGCTGCTGGCGATCCACTTCGCCAACCGGCCGGCCGGGCTCAACCGCACCTTCGGCTTCGCCCGCGCCGAGATCCTCGCCGCCCTGGCCAACTGTCTGCTCCTGCTCGGCGTGGGCGGCTTCCTGCTCTTCGAAGCGATCCAGCGCTTCATCACCCCGGCCGAGACCAGGGGCGGTCTGACGATCGTCTTCGCCCTGGTCGGCCTGGTCGCCAACATGGTCTCCCTGTCGCTGCTGATGCGCGGGCAGAAGGACAGCCTCAATGTGCGCGGGGCCTATCTGGAGGTGCTCGCGGACACGCTCGGCTCGTTCGCCGTGCTGATCTCGGCGGGAATCATCCTGGCCACGGGCTGGCAGGCCGCCGACCCGATCGCCTCGCTGGTGATCGGCCTGATGATCGTCCCCCGCACGGTGAAGCTGCTCAGGGAGACGCTCAATGTGCTGCTGGAGGCGGCACCCAAGGGCGTCGACATGGGTGAGGTGCGGGCCCACATCACCGCCCTGCCCGGGGTGCTGGACGTCCATGACCTGCACGCCTGGACGATCACGTCGGGGATGCCGGTGCTCTCCGCCCATGTGGTGGTGCGTCAGGACGTGCTCGACTCGATCGGTCACGAGAAGCTCCTCCATGAACTGCAGGGCTGTCTCGGTGTCCACTTCGACGTGGAGCACTGCACATTCCAGCTGGAGCCGAGCGGCCATGCCGAGCACGAGGCCAGGCTCTGCCACTGAACTGCCGTTCAGCAGGGCCGTGTAGGGTATTCGGCGAGGTGTTTTGGGCCTACCCATGTCTGAGAGAGGAGCTGAGGTTGATGACCGTCGCGACGGCGCCTGCCCGGCGCAGCATCCGGTCCTTCTTCATCTCCCGGGTTCTCGGCTAGCACCCCGACTCGCACCGGGTCGACACGTTGGCCGGAGCCCTCACACCCAAGGGTTTCCCACGTTGACCGACAACGATCACGCCGTCCGTTCCGAGGCGTTCTTCTCCCTGCACCACAACCTGCCCCGGCAGAGCCCCGGCTCCGATGCCACCACCCGGCAGCTGCTGGAGCTCACCGGCCCGTTGCCGCGCCGTCCGCGCGTCCTGGATCTGGGCTGCGGGCCCGGCCGCGCCGCACTGCTGCTCGCCGCCGAGGCGGGCGCAGAGGTGACCGCCGTCGATCTCCACGAGCCGTTCCTCGACGAACTGCGCGAGGCGGCCGGAGCCCGCGGGCTCGGCGACCGCATCCGTACGGTCCGGGCCGACATGGCCGAGCTCTCCGGCCCCGGCTTCCCGGACGGGTCGTTCGATCTCGTCTGGGCCGAGGGGTCCGCGTACATCATCGGTTTCGACACCGCGCTGCGTGACTGGAAGCGGCTGCTCGCCCCGGGCGGCTCCCTCGTCGTCAGCGAGTGCGTCTGGACGACGGACGCGCCGACGGACGAGGCCCGCGTCTTCTGGGAGCAGGAGACGTCGCTGCGCCCCGTGGCGGCCAACGCCGCGGCGGCCGTGGCGGCCGGCTACCACGTGCTCGGGGTGCGGGTGCAGCCCGACAGCGACTGGGACGAGTACTACATCCCGCTCGCAGAGCGCGTCGCGGGAGCCGACGCGTCGGCTCCCGGCATGGAGTGGGCGCTCGCGGCGACCCGCGAGGAGCTGGCCATGCGGCGCGACCACGGTACGGAGTACGGCTACGCCGGCTACGTACTGCGCCCCGCCGACCCCCGCTGGACGACCCGGCCGGAGACGGCGTCGGACGCGGCGGCCGTGCACGCGGTCAACGCCGCCGCGTTCCCGACGCCGGACGAAGCCGCTCTCGTCGACGCGCTGCGCACCGATCCGGCGGCCTGGCTGCCCGGCCTCGGGTACGTCGCGCTGGACGGCCCGGACGGCGACATCGCGGCGTACGCGCTGCTGACCCGGTGCCGGGTCGGGGACGCGCCGGCGCTCGCGCTGGCCCCGGTGGCGACGGCCCCGGACCGTCAGCGGCAGGGTGCCGGACAGGCCGTGGTGCGGGCCGTGCTCGACGCGGCCCGGCTGCGGGGCGAGCCGCTCGTCCTGGTGCTCGGTCATCCCGAGTACTGCCCGAAGTTCGGTTTCGTGCCGGCGTCCCGGTACGGGATCCGGCCCGGCTTCGACGTCCGGGACGAAGCGATGATGGCCCTGGTGCTCGACGGCTCCGCGCCGGTGCCGCAGGGCACGATCCGGTACCCGGCGGCCTTCGGCGTCTGACGTGCCGTCCGGCCCCGCCGCGCTCCGTGGTGCGGTGGGGCCGGACATGCCAGGACCCGAAGTACGGACAAGCGGCTTTTGTGCGGCAGACTTGAGCAGACTCGACGGGACCGGCGCACGGGGCCGGGACCATAGCGAAGGATGGGTATGCCGACCACACCAGCCACCGCGGCGAACAGCTCGTCGAACGGCACAGCAGAAGCGATCATGCTCGAACTGGTCGATGAGAACGGCACCACCATCGGTACGGCGGAGAAGCTCGCCGCCCATCAGCCGCCCGGTCAACTGCACCGGGCCTTCTCGGTGTTCCTCTTCGACGAGCAGGGCAGGCTGCTGCTGCAGCGCCGCGCGTCCGGCAAGTACCACTCCCCCGGTGTCTGGTCGAACACCTGCTGCGGGCACCCCTACCCGGGTGAGGCGCCCTTCGCCGCCGCCGCCCGGCGTACGTACGAGGAGCTGGGGGTCTCGCCCTCCCTGCTGGCCGAGGCGGGCACGGTCCGCTACAACCACCCCGACCCGGCCTCCGGCCTGGTGGAGCAGGAGTTCAACCATCTTTTCGTGGGAATGGCGCAGGACCGGTTGCACCCGGACCCGGAGGAGGTCGGCGAGACCGCGTTCGTGACGGCCGACGAGCTGGCCGAGCGGCATGCCCGGGCGCCGTTCTCGGCCTGGTTCATGACGGTGCTGGATGCCGCACGGCCGGCGATCAGGGAGCTGACCGGACCGTCCGCCGGCTGGTAGCGGGCGGACGGCACCGTCAGAGCTGCGGGCTCAGCGGCAGCGCCGCCCAGATGATCTTTCCGCCGCCTGCGGTGTGTTCCACATCGCAGGCGCCGCCCGCTTCCCGGGTGATCTCCCGGACCAGCAGCAGGCCGCGCCCGCCGGTCTGCGCGTAGTCCGTCTCCAGGGCCGTCGGACGGTAGGGATGGTTGTCCTCGACGGACACCCTGACCCATTCCGCGCCGACGGCCACCTCGACGGCGAGCTCCGGCGAGAGCAGCGCGGCATGCTTCACGGCATTGGTGACCAGCTCGGAGACGATGAGCAGCAGGCCGTCGGCGATGTCGTCGGCCACCGGCACGCCCTGGCGGTTCAGCAGATCGCGTACGGCGTGCCTGGCCTGCGGTACGGAGACGTCCACGGCCGGGGCGGTGAACCGCCAGACTCCCTCGTACGACACGGGCCGGGCGGGGACACTCCCGCGGCTCTCCATAGTCCGGTACCCGCTCTCGACTCGGTGGTGACTGCACGTCGAGTACAGAGTGCGGGGCGTAGTTGGTCCGGACCGTACGACTGCTCAAAAGTCGACTTCTATCGACAGGTTTTGACCGGATAAGCTCGGAAGCATCAACTCTTGGACCGATTCTGATCCTCCCCGGTGGGCGTGTCCGGCAGTTCTCCGGTCACCCGTTGATCCGAGACCAGGGAGACGATACGGCGGCCGCCGACCCCGATCGCAATCAGGCCGAGCCCGTCGAAGAGCAGCGCCGGCGAGAAAAACGGGCCGAGTACGTAAAGGCTGCTGTGCGGCCGGTCGAAGAGCACCAGCAGCCCCAGCAGCAGGCCGAAGGCTCCTTGCAGCAGCGTCCAGCCGAAGAGGAGCATCGAGGTGGGCGTCGCGACGCCGGTGTAGACGAGGCCCACCAGACCTGCCACGACGAGAAGGGTGCCGAGCAGCGCCAGCCGGCCGAAACTGCGGCTCAGCTTCTTGCCCTCGGCTGCGGAATCGGCCACGGGAAGCCCCTCACGGTGCGTGCCTGTTCGGCGACCCCTTCTTGATCATAGGTTCGAACCATACGGATAGCATCCGGCCCATGGACCGTACCGAGCCCCGGCTGGAGCACACCGTCGCGGACGGTGCCGCCACTGTCGTCATCAGCAACGCCGCCAAACGCAATGCGATGACGCCCGCTATGTGGAGCGCGCTGCCCGGTCTGCTGGAGCGGCTGGCCGCCGACCCGGCGGTCCGGGTGCTGGTACTGACGGGCGCCGGGGACACCTTCTGTGCCGGAGCGGACATCTCCTCGCTGCGGGATGCGCAGGGCGGTCCGCAGGCGCTCGCCGTGGCGGCCGAGGAGGCCCTCGCAGCGTTTCCCAAGCCGACGCTGGCGGCGGTCCGCGGCTACTGCGTGGGCGGCGGCAGCCAGCTCGCGGCCGCCTGCGATCTGCGGTTCGCCGAGGAGGGCGCGTCGTTCGGCGTGACACCGGCCAAGCTCGGGATCGTGTACGCCGCGTCGTCGACCCGGCGGCTGGTGGCGCTGATCGGCCCGGCCGCCGCGAAGCATCTGCTGTTCTCCGGCGAGCTGATCGGCACCGCACGGGCACTGCGGACCGGTCTGGTGGATGAGGTGCTGCCGGCCGGTGAACTGGACAAGCGGGTCGACTCGTACGTACGGACCCTGGCAGAGCGCTCGCAGCTGACGCAGGCTGCGGCGAAGGAGTTCGCCACGGGGCGCGAGGACCGGGACGTGTACTGGGCGGAGCAAGCGCGGTGCAGCGGCGACACCGCGGAGGGTGTCGCCGCGTTCCTGGAGCGGCGCGCGCCGCGCTTCACCTGGACGACGGGGTCGTGACGCCCCCGCGGCTACTGCTCAAGGATGAAGCGGCTCTTGGCGCGGAACTCCTCGACAAGTGCCGCCGGGGCCTTCGCCGGTGAACCCGCGTCGTACGGCGGCTGGGGGTCGTACTCGGTCAGCAGCTGTACGGCCATGGCGTGCTCGTCGTCCGCGATCCGGCCGAGCAGGGTGAGTCCCATGTCGATGCCGGAGGACACGCCTGCTGCCGTGACGTACTTGCCGTCGATGACGACGCGTTCACCGGTCGGCTCGGCGCCGAAGTCCTTCAGGAAGTCCAGCGCGAGCCAGTGCGAGGTGGCGCGCCGGCCCGTCAGCAGTCCGGCCGCGGCGAGGAGCAGCGAACCGGTGCAGACGGAGGTGGTCCAGGTGCTGGTGGCGTCGGCCGTGCGCAGCCAGCCGAGCAGCGCCTCGTTCTCCATCTGGTCGCTCTGGCCGGGGCCGCCGGGGACGACCACCACATCCGGTGCCGGTACGTCGGCGAAGGTCTTGTCGGCGACGAGCGCGAGGCTGCCGTTGTCGTTGCGCACGGGTCCGGTCCGTTCGGCGACGAACACGGTCTCGGCGCCGGGGGTGCGGGCGAGCATTTCGTAGGGGCCCACGGCGTCGAGTGAGGTGAAGCGGTCGAAGAGGACGATGGCGATCTGCATGGGGTTCCTTTCGGTCGGTCGTCGGTAGGTGGCAGGTCGGTCAGTCGATGGAAGGCTGGGTACGGAAGCGTCGGCGGTATTCGGCGGGTGCCGTGCCCAGGGCCTTGATGAACGCGCGCCGCATGGCCTCCGGGGTGCCGTAGCCGCAGGCGCGCGATATGCCGCTGACGCCGTCGGTGGTGTCCTCCAGCAGCCGACGGGCGTGTTCGAGGCGTACCCGGTCGACGTAACGGCCGGGTGTGAGGCCCGTCTCGGCCTGGAAGGCGCGGGCGAAGTGGCGGGGCGAGAGGCGGGCGCGGGCGGCGAGCGCCTCGACGGAGAGATCGTCGCCGGGGTGCTCGGTGATCCAGTGCTGGACCTCGCGCAGCGGTTCGCGCCGGGCTGTCTGGGCGGTGAGCTGGGCACTGAACTGGGCCTGGTTCCCGGGTCTGCGCAGAAAGACCACCAGGTGGCGGGCGACGGTGAGCGCGATGTCCCGGCCGTGGTCCTCCTCGACGAGTGCGAGGGCGAGGTCGATGCCGGCGGTGACTCCGGCGGAGGTCGCCAGCCTGCCGTCGCGTACGAAGATCGGATCCGGGTCGACCTCGACGGCCGGGTAGCTGCGGGCGAGGTGCTCGCAGACCATCCAGTGCGTGGTCACCCGGTGCCCGTCCAGCAGTCCGGCCTCGGCCAGCAGCAGCGCGCCGGTACAGACGGAGACGAGCCGTTCGGCATGCGGGGCATGGTCCCGCAGCCATTCGATGAGGGCCGGATCGGGGGTACGGGTGCCCTGGCCGCCGGGGACGAGAAGGGTGTGCGGCGGTTCGGCGTCGGCGAGGCTGCCGTCCGGGACCAGGGTCAGGCCACTGCTGGTACGGACCGGGGCGCCGTCGAGGGAGGCGGTGCGCAGTTCGTACCCGGCCCCGGGGAAGTGGGAGGCCCCGGCGAAGACCTCCACCGGGCCGGTCACATCGAGGCTCTGGACACCGTCGAAGAGGACGACGAGTACGGATCGCTGCGTCATGACTGCCATCCTGGGCAACCGGGAGCATGGCTGCAATGACGAAAAGCCCACCTTTTCTGCCATGTCGAGGCTCGCGCCGATTGAGCGTCGCCCCGGGGTTACGGGACGTACCGACCAGTCGGTAACGTGCTCGTATGAGTACTCTGCCGCCGCGCGCCGGACGCCGCTGCCACAACGCCATCAACCCGTTGCACTCGACGGTCTACTTCTCCCCCGACCTCGGCAAGGAGCTCGGGGAGCTCGGCATCGACGACTCGAACGCCGCGTACTTCGCCGCGCGCGGGGCGGCGCTGGGCGCCGTCGGCCCCGGCACGGTCACCGCGGCCTTCTACAACTTCAACCACGACCTCGTCGCCCGGCACCTGCCCGCCGTGTGGTCCGTCGCCTCGCCGCAGGCGGTCCTGGACGCCCGGCTGCGCGCCGCCGACTCCACGCTGCGCCGCCTGCTGGGCGAGGAGATCATCGCCTCCCCCGAACTGGCAGAGGCGGCCGGACTGGCGCTCCGCGCCGCCGAGGCGTGCACCCGACACGCCCGGCCGCTCTACGCCGCACACGCCGATCTTCCGGTGCCCGAGCAGCCGCACCTGGCGTACTGGCACGCGGCGACACTCCTGCGCGAACACCGCGGCGACGGCCATCTCGCAGCTCTCCTCGCAGCCGGTCTCGACCCGGTGGAGGCCCTGGTCAGCCACACCGCGACCGGCAAGGGAATGTCCCCGCGCTGGATCCTCGCCACGCGCGGCTGGCGCCGCAGCGACTGGGAGGAGGCGTCCGAGCGGCTGCGTGGGCGCGGACTCCTGGACGGCGAGGGCGAGTTGACGGAGGCGGGTATCGCACTGCGGGCGGATCTGGAGGACGCCACGGACCGGATGGACCTGGCCCCGTACGAGCATCTGGGCACGGACGGTGTGGAGCGGCTGACCGAGCTGGCGCGCGGGTTCCTGCTCACGGCGGCCTCGGCAGGCGCGTTCCCGGCCGATCTGATCGGCAAGGGCTGAGTGCGCCGACCGGCGGGCAACTGGGGCGGTCGGGCGACACGGCGCCCGGCCACCCGGCACAATGCAGGCGAAGGGGCTCCGCCCCGGTAAGCACAGCCAGTACAGCCAGTACGAGAAGGCGAGTCGGTAGAACCGTGACGACGTCCATCGAAGGCAGGATCGCCGAGGAGCTCGGCGTACGTGAGCGGCAGGTGAAGGCGGCCGTCGAGCTGCTCGACGGCGGGTCGACCGTGCCGTTCATCGCGCGCTACCGCAAGGAAGCGACCGAAATGCTCGACGATGCGCAGCTGCGCACGCTGGAGGAGCGGCTGCGGTATCTGCGGGAACTGGAGGACCGTCGTACGGCGATCCTCGACTCGGTACGCGAGCAGGGCAAGCTGGACGAGGCGCTGGAGGCGCAGATCCGGGCCGCCGACACCAAGGCGCGTCTTGAGGACATCTATCTGCCGTTCAAGCCCAAGCGGCGCACGAAGGCGCAGATCGCTAGGGAGGCGGGGCTCGAACCGCTCGCCGACGGCCTGCTCGGCAACCCGTCGGCGGAACCCCTCGCCGCTGCCGCCGCCTTCGTCGACGCCGACAAGGGCGTGGCGGACGGTGCGGCCGCGCTGGAGGGAGCCCGCGCCATCCTCACCGAACGTTTCTCGGAGGACGCCGATCTGATCGGTGAGCTGCGTGAGCGCATGTGGTCGCGCGGGCGGCTGGCCGCCAAGGTGCGGGACGGCAAGGAGGAGGCCGGGGCGAAGTTCGCCGACTACTTCGACTTCGCGGAGCCGTTCACCGCGCTGCCCTCGCACCGGGTGCTCGCGATGCTGCGGGGCGAGAAGGAGGACGTGCTCGACCTGGTCCTGGAGCCGGAGGAGCCGTCCGAGACGCCCGGCCCTTCGGCATACGAGAACATGGTCGCCCGGCGCTTCGGGGTCGGCGACCGCGGCCGCCCCGGCGACAAGTGGCTCGGCGACACCGTGCGCTGGGCCTGGCGGACCCGGATCCTGGTGCACCTCGGCATCGATCTGCGGCTGCGGCTGCGTACGGCGGCGGAGGACGAGGCGGTACGCGTCTTCGCGTCGAACCTGCGCGATCTGCTGCTTGCCGCGCCGGCCGGGACGCGGGCCACTCTGGGGCTCGACCCCGGTTTCCGTACGGGTGTGAAGGTCGCCATCGTCGATGCGACCGGCAAGGTCGTCGCGACGGATGTCATCCACCCGCACGTCCCGGCGAACAAGTGGGACCAGTCGCTGGCCAAGCTGGAGCAGCTGGCGAAGGCCCACGACGTCGACCTGATCGCGATCGGCAACGGTACGGCGTCCCGCGAGACGGACAAACTCGCCGGTGATCTCATCGACAAGCACCCCGAGTTGAAGCTCACCAAGGTGATGGTTTCGGAGGCGGGCGCCTCGGTGTACTCGGCTTCGGCCTTCGCCTCGCAGGAACTCCCCGACATGGACGTGTCGTTGCGCGGCGCCGTCTCGATCGCGCGGCGGCTGCAGGACCCCCTCGCAGAGCTGGTGAAGATCGACCCGAAGTCGATCGGGGTCGGCCAGTACCAGCACGACCTGTCCGAGGTGAAGCTGTCGCGCTCGCTGGACGCCGTCGTCGAGGACTGTGTGAACGGTGTCGGTGTCGACGTCAACACCGCGTCGGCGCCGCTGCTTTCGCGGGTCTCGGGCATCGGCTCGGGGCTCGCCGAGAACATCGTCGCGCACCGTGATGCGAACGGGCCGTTCACGTCACGCAAGGCGCTCAAGGATGTGGCGCGGCTGGGCCCGAAGGCGTACGAGCAGTGCGCGGGCTTCCTTCGCATCCGGGGCGACGACCCGCTGGACGTGTCGAGCGTGCACCCGGAGGCGTACCCGGTGGTGCGGGCGATGGTGAAGCGGACGGGCAGTGACGTGGCCTCGCTGATCGGCAACACGAGTGTGCTGCGGTCGTTGCGGGCCGACGACTTCGTGGACGAGAAGTTCGGTCTGCCGACCGTCACGGACATCCTGAAGGAGCTGGAGAAGCCGGGGCGCGACCCGCGTCCGGCGTTCAAGACGGCCACCTTCAAGGAGGGCGTCGAGAAGATCGGCGATCTGGCGTCCGGGATGGTGCTGGAGGGCGTTGTCACCAATGTCGCGGCGTTCGGTGCGTTCGTGGACATCGGCGTGCACCAGGACGGCCTGGTGCATGTGTCGGCGATGTCGCACACGTTCGTGAAGGACCCGCGGGATGTCGTGAAGCCGGGCGACATCGTGAAGGTCAAGGTCATGGATGTCGATATTCCGCGGAAGCGGATCTCGTTGACGCTGCGACTGGACGACGAGGCGTCGGCGGGGGCGGGGAGCCAGGGCGGCGGGCCGAGGCGGGAGCGCGGCGGCGAGCGCGGCGGCCAGGGCGGTGGCCAGGGTGGCCGGCCGCCGCGGCAGCGGCAGGGTCAGGGCGGTCAGGACCGTGACCGGCGCGGCGGCGGAGGCGGCTCTGCTCGTCCGGCGCCGGCGCCGGTGAACAGTGCGATGGCGGATGCGCTTCGGCGGGCCGGGCTGACGGATCCGAAGCAGGGCGGCAAGAGGGGCTGACGTCGGGGCGGGTGGGGTGGGGTGCGGTCCGCTGTGCGGGGCTGTCCCTTCCCCGCCCTTCCCTGAACCGGGGCTCCGCCCCGGACCCCGCTCCTCAAACGCCGGAGGGGCCGGAAAATTCACGCCCGAGCGGGCCTGAGTTGCCCGTCCTGGGCGGGAAATCCCGGCAGACCCTCAGAGCTCCTTCACCTTGCCGTCCACCACCTCGACGCGCCGCGTCGTCCGTACCGCTTCCAGCATTCGGCGGTCGTGCGTGACCAGCAGCAGCGTCCCCGTGTACGACTCCAGCGCCGATTCCAGCTGCTCGATCGCGGGCAGATCGAGATGGTTCGTCGGCTCGTCGAGGACGAGGAGGTTGACGCCCCTGCCCTGGAGCAGGGCGAGCGCCGCCCTCGTGCGTTCGCCGGGCGAGAGTGTCGTCGCGGGACGCATCACATGGTCCGCCCGCAGGCCGAACTTGGCGAGCAGCGTGCGGACTTCGGCCGGTTCGGTGTCGGGGACGGCCGCGCAGAACGCCTCCAGGAGCGACTCCGAGCCGTGGAACAGCTTGCGTGCCTGGTCGACCTCTCCGACCACCACGCCCGAGCCGAGCGTCGCGTGGCCGGCATCCAGCGGCAGGCGGCCCAGGAGTGCGGCGAGGAGGGTGGACTTGCCCGCTCCGTTGGCCCCGGTGATGGCGACCCGGTCCGCCCAGTCGATCTGCAGGGATGCCGGGCCGAAGCTGAAGTCGCCGCGTACGACCTGGGCTTCGCGCAAGGTTGCCACGACCGAGCCGGAGCGGGGTGCGGCGGCGATCTCCATCCGCAGCTCCCATTCCTTGCGCGGCTCGTCGACGACATCGAGCCGTTCGATCATGCGCTGGGTCTGCCGGGCCTTCGCGGCCTGCTTCTCGCTCGACTCGCTGCGGAACTTGCGGCCGACCTTGTCGTTGTCGGTGGCCTTGCGGCGGGCATTCTTGACGCCCTTGTCCATCCAGCCGCGCTGCATCTGCGCGCGGCCTTCGAGGGCGGAGCGCTTGTCGGCGTACTCCTCGAACTCCTCACGGGCGTGCCTGCGAGCCCTCTCGCGCTCCTCCAGATAGGCCGCGTACCCGCCGCCGTAGAGGTTGATCTGCTGCTGGGCCAGGTCCAGTTCGAGGACCTTGGTGACCGTACGCATCAGGAATTCGCGGTCGTGGCTGATGACGACCGTGCCCGCGCGCAGCCCGGAGACGTAGCGCTCAAGACGCTCCAGGCCGTCCAGGTCGAGATCGTTGGTGGGCTCGTCGAGCAGGAAGATGTCGTAGCGGGAGAGCAGGAGAGAGGCCAGGCCCGCGCGGGCTGCCTGGCCTCCGGAGAGTCCGGCCATCGGCAGGTCGAGGCCGACGGTCAGTCCGAGGTCGGCGGCGACCTCTTCGGCGCGCTCGTCCAGGTCCGCGCCGCCGAGAGCCAGCCAGCGTTCCAGCGTCTCGGAGTACGCGTCGTCCGCGCCCGGCGCCCCGTCGACGAGGGCCTGCGTCGCGGCGTCCATCGCGGTCTGGGCGTCGGCGACGCCGGTGCGGCGGGCCAGGAACTCCCGCACGGTCTCCTGCGGACGCCGCTCGGGCTCCTGTGGGAGGTGGCCGACAGTGGCGGTGGGCGGGGAGAGCCGCAGCTCGCCCTCCTCCGGCCGGTCGAGTCCGGCGAGCAGCCGGAGCAGGGACGATTTACCGGCGCCGTTGACTCCGACGAGACCGATCACGTCACCGGGCGCGACAACGAGGTCGAGCCCGGCGAAGAGTGTGCGGTCGCCGTGTCCGGCGGCGAGGTCTTTGGCGACGAGAGTGGCAGTCATCAGGGTGTCGATCCTAATCGGCGGCCGGGGAGAGCGGAGCAGCCCGGCCGGTCAGGCTTCGCAGAGCGGGTGCGGGCCCGGGTGGTGGGGCCGGCGGGACCGGGCCACCGAGCCGCCGCTCGTGCGCGGGCTCTGCGGTCGGGGGTGCGGGCGCAGGCGACCGGGCCGGGGCCGCACCCTCGGGCGGGCTCTGCGGTCGGGGGTGCGGGCGCAGGCGACCGGGCCGGGGCCGCACCCTCGGGCGGGCTCTGCGGTCGGGCGGCGGGCGTCGTCAGTCGTCCTGCGGGCCCGATGGGCCCGATGGGCCCGACGGGCCCGGTCCCGGCCCCTGGTCCTCGTGGAGTCCGGTGGTGATCCGGCTGCCGCCCGGGCCGATCCGGATCTCGAAGTCTCCGGCGTACTTCGCATGGCCTTCGATGACCGCGGATTCGACGGCTTCCACGCCGAACTCGCGTCGCACGATCATTGGGTCCTGGCGCAGGTCCCGCATCAGCGCCACGCACATGCCGATCATCACGAAGGTGAACGGCGCGGCCACGAGAATCGTCAGGTTCTGCAGTCCGGCGAGCGCATCGCCCTTGCCGTTGCCGATGAGCAGCATGATCGCCGCCACCGCGCCGGTGACCACGCCCCAGAAGACGACGACCCACTTGGCCGGTTCGAGGATGCCCTTCTGGGAGAGCGTGCCCATCACGATGGAGGCTGCGTCCGCGCCCGAGACGAAGAAGATGCCGACCAGGATCATGACCAGCAGGCTCATCGCCGTGGCGATCGGGAACTGCTGGAGCACTCCGAAGAGCTGGGCCTCCTGGGTCACGGCGGTGCCGAGCCTGCCGGCCTCCTGCAGGTTGATCGCCGTACCGCCGAAGATCGCGAACCAGACCAGGCTGACGGTGCTGGGCACCAGGATGACCCCACCGATGAACTGCCGGATCGTCCGGCCGCGGCTGATGCGGGCGATGAACATGCCCACGAACGGCGTCCAGGAGATCCACCAGGCCCAGTAGAAGACGGTCCAGTTGCCGAGCCACTCGGCCACCTCGCCCTTGCCGGTCGCCTCGGTGCGCCCGGCGAGCTGGGCCAGATTGCCGAAGTAGGCGGCGATCGAAGTGGGCAGGAGGTCGAGCACGATGATGGTGGGGCCCGCGATGAAGACGAAGACGGCGAGGATCAGGGCGAGCACCATATTGGTGTTGGAGAGCCACTGGATGCCCCTCTCCACGCCGGAGATCGCCGAGACGACGAACGCGACGGTCAGCACCCCGATGATCAGGACCAGGAGCCCGGTGCCGGTCTTCTCCTTCCAGTGCAGCTCATGGAAGCCGCTGCCGATCTGGAGGGCGCCGAGGCCCAGTGATGCGGCGGAGCCGAAGAGGGTGGCGAAGATGGCGAGGATGTCGATCAGCCGGCCGAGACCGCCATGGGCGTGCCGGGAACCGATGAGCGGCTCGAAGACGGCGCTGATCGTCTGCCTTCTGCGGCGCCGGAACGTGCTGTACGCGATGGCCAGGCCGACCACGGCGTAGATCGCCCAGGGGTGCAGCGTCCAGTGGAACAGGGTCGTTGCCATTGCCGTCTGCATCGCTTCGGCCGCGTCGGCGGGGTGGGTGCCGGGCGGTGGGCTGCTGAAGTGGGCGAGCGGCTCGCTGACTCCGTAGAACATCAGGCCGATGCCCATACCGGCGCTGAACATCATGGCGACCCAGGACACGGTGTGGAATTCGGGCTCCTCCCCCTCCTGGCCGAGGGCGATCTTCCCGTAGCGGCTGATGGCCAGCCACAGAGCGAAGACCACGAAGCCGGACGCGGCGAGCATGAAGGCCCAACCACCGTTGTGGATCAGCCCGTTGAGCATGGAGCTGGAGACGTCTTCCAGCGAGTCGGTGGCGGTGGCTCCCCAGACCACGAAGGCGAGAGTGAGGACGGCGGTGACCCCGAACACCACCCGGTCGGTCGTGGGGTGCCGGTCCCGGGCCGGGTCACCGGGGAGGTCCGCCGTCACCGGCAGATCCCCCCGGCCTCCCGTTCTCTGTTCGTCCTGCGACACGAATGGCACCTTTCACGGAAGCTGTGATTTCGCTCTCCGTAGGCAGTACCACACGCGGCGCTCACCTCATGGGATCAACAAGCGGTATCGGCTTGACCGTTTGTGAGGTGATATGTCGCCCGCTCGTCCAGGAGGAGCGGGATCAGATTCCGGGCCGACTGCCGCAGCGGTACATACGCTCCGTCACCGTCGGGCCGGGAGGTGACGCCGTGCAGGGCGAGTTCGTCCTTGACGTCGTCGAACTGGGCCTTGGTGAGCCGGTATCCGCACGGCGGGTCCTGGAGGACTTGGCCCGCTTCGGGTGACTCGTTGTCGGCGCCGCCGAGATAGACGGGACCGCGGTCCTTGAACCCCGCGGCGCGGGATGCGGCGGTGGCGGCCTCGATCCGGCTGCGCCGCTCGTCGGTGAAGGCGAACAGGCCGTCGAGTGCGACGAGTTGTGAGTGGACGCGGCGTCGGCTGTTGAGTGCCGGGTCGGCCTTCTCGGCGTCGGTGAGCGCGTCGACGCGGGATTCGATGAGCAGGCCGACGGCGTGCTTGATGCCGGAGGTGTTGCGCAGGATGCGTTCTTGTCCGTCGCCCGCGGTCTGCTTGATCGGATCGCCGGTGACCGGGTCGGTCCAGATGCCGTAGAGGCCGCTGCTGTAGCCGGCCTCCTTGGCGGTGGGGCGCACATAGCTTTCGGCGAGGGTCTGCGATTCGCCGTGCACCCGGTCGGAGGCGTTGAGGTTACGGGGCCACAGGACGAACAGGTCCTTGTCGTAGTACGGAGGGGTGGCCCCGTACTCGTGCAGGTCGTAGATCACATCGGGCTTCCGGTCGCGGATGACCGCCGCCATGGCACGGGCTTCGGCGGTCTGCAGCGCGATGTGGTCGCGATTGATGTCGACGCCGTCGGAGTTGCCGCGGGTGTCGGCGGCGCGCCCGTCAGGGTTCGCGGTGGGCACGACGAGGACATTGGTACGGGAGAGGAAGGCCCGGGTCGACCGGTCCTGCGCGTAGGCCAGATCGCGAATGGTCGTCAGACATGCCTCCCGGCCGGACGGTTCGTCGCCGTGCTGACTGCAGATCAGCAGCATCGTGTCGGCGGTGGGGCGGTGGTTGCCTATGCGGACGAGCTGGAGCGGGCGGCCCTGCTTCGTCGTGCCGATCCGGTCGACGGAGACCCGGTCGCTGCCCCGGTCGACGGCTGCCAGGAAGGACTGTTCCTCCGGCTGGCCGGTCCAGCGGGCCCCGTTGCTGATTTCGAAGCCGGTACGGGGCTGGGCGTGCGCGGCCTCGGCCGGCACGGTGACCAGGGGTACGGCCAGCACGGCGGCTGCGGCCGTCAGGACCAGGTTGCGGCGGACGGGCCGGCGGGCGGTCGGGATACGGGGTGTCATGAGCGGCTGCCTCCCGGGATGCGATGGGCGGGACGCGGCGGCGCCACGCCCTCGGAGTGGACTGCGCGGGGGGTGGCTGTCGCGGGTGCGGAACCCGCGGTGGCACGTACGAAGGCTCCGGCGCCGCCGGTGAACGGCAGCTTCGCGGACGTACGGGCCAGGTCGAGGGTGAGCGTGGGCGTGGAGTCGGGCGGGTCGATGAGGTCCCGGTCGGTGCCGGCGACGATCAGGGCGAGGCGGTGTCCGGCCGGGACGACATGGTCGGTGGCCGCCAGGTCGATGGTGATCGTGTAGGCCCTGCCCGGGGTGAGGGGGCGACCGTGTCCGGCGGAGGCGTACGTGCCGAGGTCGGCCCAGCCGCGGCTGAGGACGGTCCGGTCGACCGCGACGTTACTGGCCCGGGTCTCCTTGAAGCAGGAGCTGTCCCCGGTCGTGCTCGCGCCCCAGCAGGTTCGGTCGGTGAGAGTGGTGATGCCTTCGCCGGACGAGCCGTAGTCACGGATGGTGTCGGGGCCGATGTCCACGAGGACCGCGGAGAGGTGGGCGGTCGATGTGGTCGGGGTGGCGGTGACGGTCACGGTGGACGAGCCGGCCAGCCGCAGGTCCCGGGTGAGCGGCGCGGTGCGGAATCCGGCCTTGGCGCCCGTGGTCCGGTCCAGGTCGGCGGCCCACTCCGTCTCGCTCTGCGCCGGATCGTCGGTGAAGGTCTCGGTGGCGCCGGGGCGGGCGGGCTTCAGGGCGAGGGTGCCTACACCGGGCGCGCTGCCGGGGCCGGGGCGCACGGTGGTGGTGTGCGTGGTGCGGGGCGGCCAGACCTTGTCGGTGGACCACTGGTCGGGGTGGCGTTCGATATCGGCCATCGGTTCACGGTCGATGCCGTTGTCGTAGCCGAGGAGGTAGTGGTCGAACCAGCGGTGCAGCGTGTCGACCCACTCGGCGCGCCGGTAGTCGAACGGGTCGACGTGTCCGGTCTGCGAGAGCCAGATCTTGCGCTCCACGCCCTGGTCCGCGAGGGCATCCCACCACTGGCCGAGGTGCTTGGTGCGGACGTTGAGGTCCTGCATGCCGTGTACGGCGAAGACGCTGGCCCGCACTTTGCGGGCGTCCTTCACGTAGTCGCGGTCGCTCCACAGCTTCGTCCGGTCACCGGTGCGCGGCGCCTGGTCGACGAGCTGCTGCTGGACGGCGGCGCAGCGCCCGAGCGCCTCCGGGCTCTCCACATAGCCGGAGAGCCAGTCGGGGCCGCTGTCGTAGAGAGGGGCGCCCTGGGCGAAGTAGTAGTCGTACCAGGAGGAGATGGCGCTGATCGGCACGATGGTCCGCAGACCGTCCACTCCGGTCGCCGCGACACCGTTGGCGATGGTGCCGTCGTAGCTCTTGCCGATCATTCCGGTGCGGCCGTTGGACCAGCCGGCCGTGGCGTGGTCGCCGCCGGTACGCGTGGTGTAGCCGCGGGCGCGGCCGTTCAGCCAGTCGATGACGGCCTTGGCGGACTGCACATCGGAACGGCCTCCGACGTCGACACAGCCGTCGGAGCGATTGGTACCGGCCAGATCGACGGCGACGAAGGCGTAGCCGCGCGGCACGAAGTAGTTGTCGTAATAGAGGGGGAACTGGACGGGCCGGCCGTCGGTGTCGTACGTCTTGAGCTGGCTCTCGTTGCCGCGGCCGCAGCAGGAGTAATACGGGCTGGCATCCATGATCACGGGGATTTTCCGGCCCTGCCGGGCGGGTTCGCGCGGCCGGACGATGTCGACGGCGACGCGGTCGCTCTTCCCGTTTCCGTCGCCGTCCAGTCCGGTGTCGACCCAGACGGATTCCCGGACGGCGTTCTCGTACGAGTAGACGGGCCTGCTCTCCGGGGGCCCGGATTCCTGGGCGCTGCTCTGCGGGAGCCTTGCGGCGCCCTGTGCACCTGCTGGTGAGAGCAGGACGGCCATCAGGGCGGCAACGGCCGCCACCACCAGCGATCTGTACGTCAAGCGGGTGCCCCGCGCACGTGTCGGCATGGGCGGAAGGTACCCCGGTCAACTCCTGGGCAACAGGGGGCGATCACCGATAGAAATGACGTGCCCATGCCGTAATGATGGACCATGTGCCATGTCGGCCGAATGGCGATCGTGTGACAGCTGCGGTCATGGACACGACTGATGCGGCAGTCGCTGAATAGGGTCGACGTGACGGTTCGAAAGATCATTCGCCCCGACGACTTGGAGCATTCGTGCACCGCAGATTCATCGTCCCGAGCGCACTCGCGGCCTCCCTGCTGCTGGCGATCCCGGCCTCGGCCGCCGAAGGCACCGCGGGCGCCCCGGGCATCGGCGACCCCTATTACCCGGCCAGCGGCAACGGCGGCTACGACGTTTCCCACTACGACCTGCGGCTGAAGTATCAGCCCGCGACCGACCTGCTGGAAGGCACGGCGACGATCCTCGCCACGACCACCCAGGAACTCTCCCGTTTCGACCTCGACTTCGGGCTGGACGTCTCCGAGGTGCGGGTCAATGGCAAGAAGGCCGGTTACGCCAGGAGCGGCGACCAGGAACTCGAGATCACTCCGGCGGCAGCGCTGGCCAAGGGCAAGTCCGTCTCGGTGGTCGTGCGGTACGCCGGGAAGCCGTCCGAGCTGAAGATCAACGGCTGGACCTCCTGGGCCCGTACCCCGGACGGCGCGGTGGCCGCGCAGGAGCCGGACTCGGCCGTGTGGTGGTTCCCCAGCAATGACCACCCGCTGGACAAGGCCACGTACGACATCTCGGTGTCCGTACCGGACGGCACCCAGGCGATCAGCAACGGCGTGCTCCAGTCGCAGAGTTCGAAGCTCGGCTGGACCCGCTACAACTGGCGCTCCAGCAAGCCGCAGGCGACGTATCTGACGACGCTGGCGATCGGCAAGTTCGACATCACCACGGACACCACGTCGGACGGGCTGCCGGTCGTCAACGCGTACAGCAAGGACCTCGGCGCCAACGGTGGTGCGGCACGCGCCAGCATCGAGCGGACCACCGAGGTCGCCGAGTGGCTGACGGAGGTCTTCGGGCCGTATCCCTTCGACGCGCTCGGCGGTTACTCCCCCAATGTGACCAGCGGGTTCGCGCTGGAGACACAGACCAGGCCGTTCTACAGCCCGAAGCAGTTCGCGAACGGTGCGAACGTCTCGGTCGTCGTCCATGAGCTGGCGCACCAGTGGTACGGCGACAGCGTGTCCGTCAAGGGCTGGAAGGACATCTGGATCAACGAGGGCTTTGCCCGCTACAGCCAGTGGCTGTGGTCGGAGAAGGAGGGCGAGGGCACCGCGCAGGAGCTGGCGGACTACACCTACGCCCAGCATCCGGCGGACGATACCTTCTGGACGGTGAAGCCGGGCGACCCGGGCCCTGACAACCAGTTCGACGCGGCCGTCTACGACCGGGGTGCGCTGGCGATCCAGGCGCTGCGCAACAAGGTGGGCGACGAGACGTTCTTCGAGCTGCTCAAGGGCTGGCCGGCCGAGCATGCCTACCAGAACGCGAGCGTGGGGGACTTTGTGACGTACGCGGAACGGGTCTCGGGCCGGCCGCTCGCCGGCTTCTTCGACACCTGGCTGTACCAGCCGACGCGGCCTCAGGCCCCGGCGGCGGCCGCGGCGCGCTCGTTGCGCGCAACCACGCAGCCCACACGGCCCGCGTCGTGGAAGCAGATCGCGGCCACGAACACGATTCACGACCACCGCTGACGGGTCCGCGGACCGGGTCCGGGCACCGTCGCTCCCCTCTCCTCGGTGGGGCGACGGTGCCCGGCGGACGGCCGGGGGCGCCGGTTAGGCTGATGGCGTCGGTGCTGTCCGGCCGGCCCCGGCCGTTTCCGGCCTGACCCCGCGCGTACGAGGAGCGTCCCTTGCCCGGTCCGACCCCCGATTCCCCTCGCGATGTCCGCCCCACACTGGAAGCCGTGGCGGCCCTCGCCGGGGTCTCACGGGCGACGGCCTCCCGGGTGGTGAACGGCGGGGCGGGGGTGCGGCAGCCGCTCGTGGAACAGGTACGCAAGGCCGTCGATGAGCTCGGCTACGTTCCGAACCACGCCGCGCGGACCCTGGTCACCCGGCGCAACGGCGCAGTCGCCGTGATCATCGACGAGCCGGAGTTCCGGATCTTCTCCGACCCGTTCTTCTCCCAGCAGATCCGTGGCATCAGCCGTGAACTGAACGTGTATGACGCCCAGTTGGTACTGCTCCTGGTGGAGGGCAGCGGGGACTTCGACCGGGTCGCCCGCTATCTGGCCGGCGGCCATGTGGACGGCGCGCTGGCCTTCTCGCTGCACATGGACGACGAACTCCCCGCGGTCATCCGCCGGTTCCGGGTGCCCACGGTCTACGGCGGCCGCCCCGGCCGGCCGGGTGCCGCGTCCGAGCTGGCCGTCCCGTACGTCGACTGCGACAACCGGGGCGGCGCGGCCGAGGCCGTACGCCACCTCGTCTCCCTCGGCCGGCAGCGGATCGCGCACATCGCCGGACCACGCGACCAGACATCGGCACTCGACCGGATCGACGGCTACCGCGATGTGCTGCCCGACGGCGATCCGGCACTGCTCGCGGAAGGCGACTTCACCGTCGAGGGCGGCGCACGGGCGATGACGCAACTCCTTGAGCGCCACCCCGATCTGGACGCGGTCTTCGCCGCCAACGACCTGATGGCTTCGGGCGCCCTGCGGGTGCTGCGCGAGCGCGGCCGCAGGGTGCCCGAGGAGGTGGCCCTGGTCGGTTTCGACGACATGCTGTCGATAGCCGAAGCCACCGATCCCCCGCTGACGACGGTCCGTCAGGACGTCGAGGGAATGGGCCGGCTGATGGTGCGGATGCTGATGCAACGGCTGAACGGCGACAGCGGGGGCGAGGGCGACGAGCTCGAATCGGTGATCACGCCGACCGAGCTGGTGCGCCGGGCTTCGGCCTGAGCCTCCCGTCGCGCCGGACGGCCTCGCGATGGCCCGCCCGCGCCCTGCGCGCGTACGGCAAATAGCGCAGCCGCTCCGGCAGCACGGGCACGACGCGGCGCACCACCCCGCAGAACCGCCGCAGCTTCCGCTCCTGCGCATCCGTCCACTCCAGCCCGATCGCCGCCCGCGCGTCCGGCGGCATCAGCCCGATGGTCACGAAGCGGCGGAACCGGGCCAGCGGCAAAAACAGCACCGGCCACAGCGCCTTCAGCAGCAGCCGGAGGGGCAGCGGCCCACGGTCCGGCGGCGGTACGGGGCGATCGGTGGCGATCAGGTCCTCGACGACGACGGTCAGCTCGATCTCGTCAGCGAGCATCTTTCGGAAGTACGGCCAGAACTCCTCGATCGTCTGTGGCATGTCCCGGTCGTGAATGCCGAGAATCCGTCCGACCTGGAGCCACTCCCGGTACAGGGCACGTTCCTGGGCGTCGGTGAGCGGCCGGACGAGATAGCGCGCGGCGTGCTGGTAGACGGGAAAGCCCGTGGCATGCACCCACGCATAGTTCGCGGGGGACAACGCATGGTAACGGCGCCCCCGGGTGTCGGTGCCCTGGATGGTGCGGTGCAGCTTGCGGAGCCTGCGCCCTTCCTCGGCGGCCGCCTCACCCCCGTACACCCATAGCTGGAGCGAGCGCAGCGACCTCTCGCCGCGCCCCCACGGGTCCGTACGGAAGACGGAGTGTTCATCGACGCCCGCACCGACCGCCGGGTGGGCAACCTGGAGGGTGAGGGCGGCGGGCAGCATCAGGAGGGCACGGATGTCGCCGGAGAGGCTCCAGAGCACGCCGCCGGGCGGCGGCGGGGCGGGGGTGTCATCTCTGACTGCTTCGGTGTTCATGCGGTGCTCCCGGCGGTCGGCGGGGCGTGCGGCTCGATGCCCGACCCTTGTGTGATCCAGTATGCGATCGCTTCCGGGCGGGTGCGCAGGGGCCCCTGGGGGGCCTTCCCCGACGCTTGTGCATCGACGGTGTTGACGCGACCGATGAAACAAGTCGATAGTATTTGTATCTTTGACTCCTCGGATGTGATGAACCATCAGATCTCTTGAATATCAAGGGAGTTGAGCAAGAGAGGAAATGGAAGAGGCAGGGCCCGCACGAACTCAGCACACGGACAGGAGGGCGCACCATGGGCCGTTACAGCCGCCTGCGGGAGATCCGCCGGATGGATCCCTCGCGCGATTACGCCGAGATCCTCCGGCTGATCTCGCAGTACGAGTTCCCCTGGGACTACCGGCAGGGTGTGAGCGTCGCATTCCTCCGCGACTACGGCGTCCCCCGGATCTCCGTGCTCCTCGACCGCACCCAGGAGTTCGAGCGGTCCGGGCAGAAGCGGTACGACGACACGGTGCTGTTCGGGTACGAGATGGCCGCGAACGGCTTCGACTCGGAGCGTGGACGGGCCGCGGCGCGTCATCTCAATCGGATCCACGGCAAGTACCGCATCCCGAACGAGGACTTCCGCTATGTCCTCGCGACGACGGTCGTGGGCCCGAAACGCTGGATCGACCGGTACGGCTGGCGCCCACTGTGCGCGCAGGAGGCCCAGGCGCTTGCGGAGGTCGGCCGGAAGATGGCGGAGATGATGGGCATCGAGGGGGTTCCAGACACATACGAGGGGTTCGAGCGGCTTCTCGACTCGTACGAGGAGCGGATGTTCGCGTACGACCCGGCCAACCGACGGGTGGCGAACGCCACGTTCCGGGTCATGGCGAGCTGGTATCCGCGGCCGCTGCGCCCCCTCGTGGCACGGTTCTCGCTCGCCGTGCTGGACGAGCCGCTGCTCGTGGCACTGGGCTTTTGTCCGCAACCGCACTGGGCGCGGTCGTCGGCCGCGGGAGCTCTGCGGCTGCGTGCACGTTGCGTACGGTGGCTGCCGGCCCGGCCGCACTGGCTGCCCTCGCGCCCGCAGCCTCGTTCGTACCCCTTCGGCTGGCGGCTCGACGACCTCGGCCCTCACTGGGCCCGCAGTCGCCCCCTGGAGCCCCTGCCCGACGAGACGGTCTAGCCCGCGGCGAGCAGCGGCACCAGATAACGGCGTGCGAACGCCCGTACCTGCGCATCGTCGTCGAGCTCGAAACAGCTGACGGGGTTGAGGAGGAAGGAGACCGTGATGCGCACCATCAGCTCGGCAATCGGTGTCGGATCGCTCACCGGCCGGCCCTCCGCACGTCGGGCATGGCGCAGCCGGTCGGCCAGGTACTCACGAATGGCGAGGAAGGCCGGCCCGCTCTCCAGGGTCAGAAAGGGAAGCATGGTCTCGGGCTCCAGTCTCAACAGCCCACCGATGAGCGGATGTTCACGAATGTGCCCGAGGACGGCGGCGAAACCCTCGACGAGCCGGTCCTCCGTCGTGGGCAGCGCGGCGACCGCGCCATCCACTTCCACGACGAAGCGCCGGTATTCGCGCAACAGACAGGCCGAGACCAGACTGTCCTTGTTGCCGATCCGCCGGTAGACGGTGACCCGCGAGACCCTCGCGCGCTTGGCGACGTCATCGACGGTCGAGCGGCGCAGCCCGAAGGTCATGAACTGCTCACGCGCGGCGTCGAGGATCTGCTCGCTCAGCGCGTCGGACGCCGGTGTCTCACTGAGCGCCCGGGCCAGCAGTGTCTCGTTCGTTCTCCGTGCTGCCATGGGCCCTCCCCGATCCGCCGCTTCCACTCCACCATAGAAGTCGATACAGAGTGACCCACTCCGTATTCCTGTAACACCGCGGGCAGGGCGCCCACCGGAGTCCGGCGGGCGCCCTGCTGAGGGTGCGGTGCCGGCCGGGGACTACTCGCAGGTCCCTGCGAACGTCCTACGGGTCACCACATCGGTGGCCGCGGCGCTCGTGTCCAGCCAGGCGACGCGCCGGCCGTCACCGAGGGACGGGGCCAGCTGGGCGCCGGAGGAGCAGGAGACGCGGCTGAACCGGTTGAGACCGGCGAGCACGTCGGCGGTCTTGGAGACCTGCGCCTTGCCGGGTCCGCTCCAGGAGCCGAGCGCGCCCCAGATGCCGTACGTGGAGTACGCGAGGTACTTGTCGTTGACCGAGAACTGGGCGACGTACGTGCTCGACGGGTGGCGCAGCTTCGCCGCCTCGGACAGATCGTCGAGCGGCGCCGACATGAACGTCGTGCCCGGGATCAGGAAGCCACCGGTCTCACGCCAGAACACGCGCTCCGAGGTGATCCGGATGTCCGAAATGCAGTTGAAGAGGAAGCCGTCGATCCGCTTGGTCTGCGTGGTGCCCTTCGCGATGTCGTAGACGTAGACATACCTGCCGTCGCCGCCGGCCCAGGCGATCTGACCGTGCTTCATCGCGAGGCGGGCGGCCTGCTCGTCGACCCCGCTGCAGACCTCGTACGCGGGCAGGACGTCGGCACCGATGGTGGTGCCGTCGTGCGTGCCGCCCTTCCGCTCCCAGCCGTTCTCGATGCCGTGGTCGTCGAAGGCCTTGGCGATGACGGCGAGATCGGCCTTGGAGACGTGCAGGGACTTGGCGGCGAGGGTCACCGCGTTGCGCATGCTTCAGCAGTCTTCTAGTCGAAGTCGTACACCGTCACCGGTATGTCCCGTCCGGTCAGCCGCTTCTCGACGAGGGGCTCGATCCGGGACCACTTCCCGCCCGCCAGCCCGCAGCCGATCCGCGGCATGTGGACCGAGGCCCCCAGCTCATGGGCCCGGTCGGCCACCGCCCCCAACGCCGTATCGATCGCCCCGTAACGCACCGGGACCCCGTTGCTGCCCGTGCGCATCCCCCGCTGGCCCACCGTGTTCGCCACCCAGATGTACGGGCTCACCTGCACGAACTGCGCCGCGCCGAGGCCGAAGTCGTTGCCCGCGCGCTCCCGGTGCCACCGGCGGTAGGCCGCCTCGGGTTCGGGCCAGCGGCGCGAGAGAGCCAGGACGAATCCCTTGCCCCAGCCGCCGAGGTCGTTGCAGACATGGACGATCAGCTTGACGCCCTTGCCACGGGGCGAGGTCGCGTCCCCTCGTACATATGTGATCTCGGACATGGCATCAGGCTAAGTGCCACCACTGACAGCCGGGCACTTTCACATCAATGGTGAGACAGCAATACTGTTGCACCGGGATGAGGCACACGCACAGCAGTTCACCCGCAGGGCCGGACACGAGGAGCAGATATGGCGACCGGGGCCGAGGAGCCTACGCTCACCGTCGACGAGCTGGCGGCGCGCGCCGGTGTCACCGTACGCACCGTGCGTTTCTACAGCACCCGTGGTCTGCTGCCGCCGCCGGTGATCGGGCCGCGTCGTGTCGGGCACTACGGGCATGACCATCTGTCCCGGCTCGCGCTCATCGAGGAGCTCCAGCACCAGGGCATGACGCTGGCCGCGATCGAACGCTATCTGGAGCAGCTGCCGCCGGATCTGAGCGCGCACGATCTGGCGATCCACCGGGCGCTGGTGGCCTCCTGGGCGCCGGATTCGGCGGAGGACGTGACACGGGCGGAGCTTGAGCGGCGTGCGGGCCGGGCGCTGACCGAACAGGACATGGCGCGGCTGGCCGCGATGGGCGTGCTGGAGCGTGCCGAGCCGACCGATGGCAGCTACCGGGTGGACCCGGGAGTGCTGCGGCTCGGGGTCGAGCTGCTGGGCGTACCGATCGCGCACGAGACGATCCTGGCCGCGCGCACGGTTCTGCTGGAGCACTCCCGGTCCGCCGCGCAGGAGCTGACCCGGCTGTTCCGGGACGAGGTGTGGAATCCGTACCGGGAGCGGGAGGCGGACCCGGAGCATGTGGCGGCGATGAAGTCGCTGTCGGCCCATATGCAGCCGATGGTGCTGCAAGCGCTGGTGACCGCGTTCCAGCGGTCGTTGAAGGAGGAGCTGCGGGCCGCGTTCACGGCGGAGTGAACGCGGCGCGCGGGGCCGGTGTCAGTCGTGGAAGGTCTCGCCCTTCTCTGCCTTCTCCACGAGCAGCGCGGGCGGCAGGAAGCGGTCGCCGTACCGATCGGCGAGCTCCCGGGCGCGTGCCACGAAGCCGGGCAGGCCACCCTCGTAACCGTTGATGTACTGGAGTACACCGCCGGTCCACGGCGGGAAGCCGATGCCCATGATGGAGCCGATGTTGGCGTCGGCGACGGAGATGAGGACGTTCTCCTCCAGGCAGCGGACGCTGTCCAGTGCCTCGGAGAACAGCATCCGTTCCTTCATGTCGATGAAGGGGATGTCCGTGTCCGGCTTCGCGAAGTGCTCACGCAGTCCCGGCCACAGGCGGGTTCGCTTGCCGGCTTCGTCGTACTCGTAGAAGCCCGCGCCGCCGCTGCGTCCCGGACGGTCGAACTCGTCGACCATCCGGTCGATGACCGCATCTGCCGGGTGTCCGGCCCAGGTGCCACCGGCCTCCTCGACGGCCCGCTTCGTCTCGTTGCGGATCTTGCGGGGCAGCGTGAGGGTGAGCTCGTCCATCAGGGAGAGCACCTTGGCCGGATAGCCGGACTGCGCTGCGGCCTGCTCGACCGATGCGGGCTCGGCGCCCTCGCCGACCATGGCGACGCCCTCGTTGATGAACTGGCCGATGACGCGCGAGGTGAAGAAGCCGCGGGAGTCGTTGACGACGATCGGCGTCTTCTTGATCCGGCGGACCAGGTCGAAGGCGCGGGCCAGGGCCTCGTCGCCGGTCTGCTCGCCCTTGATGATCTCGACCAGCGGCATCTTGTCCACGGGCGAGAAGAAGTGCAGGCCGATGAAGTCGGCGGGGCGCGAGACGCCTTCGGCGAGGACGGTGATGGGCAGGGTCGAGGTGTTGGAGCAGAGCAGGGCGTCCGGCTCGATGACGTCCTGGATCTCCTGGAACACCTTGTGCTTGAGCCCGGTGTCCTCGAAGACCGCCTCGATGACGGCGTCGCAGCCCGCCAGATCGGCCGGGTCGCCGGTCGGGGTGATGCGGGCCAGCAGCTCGTCGCGCTCGGCCTCGGTGGTACGGCCCCGGGAGAGCGCCTTGTCGAGGAGTTTCTCGCTGTACGCCTTGCCCTTGGCGGCGGCCTCCGCGGAGATGTCCTTGAGGACGACATCGATGCCCGCACGGGCGCAGGAGTACGCGATGCCCGCGCCCATCATCCCGGCGCCGAGGACGGCGACCTTGCGGACCTGGCGCTCCTCGATGCCCTTGGGGCGGCTGGCCCCGGAGTTGACGGCCTGGAGGTCGAAGAAGAACGCCTGGATCATGTTCTTCGAGACCTGGCCGGTGACCAGCTCGGTGAAGTAGCGGGCCTCGATGGTCAGCGCGGTCTCGAAGTCGACCTGCGAGCCCTCGACGGCGGCCGCCAGGATGTTGCGGGGTGCGGGCATCGGGGCGCCCGCGAGCTGCTTCTTCAGGTTGGCCGGGAAGGCGGGCAGGTTCGCGGCGAACTTCGGGTTGGACGGGGTGCCGCCGGGGATCCTGTAGCCCTTGATGTCCCAGGGCTGCTGGGATTCGGGGTGGGCGTCGATGAAGGCGCGGGCCTTGTCGAGCATCTCCTGACGGGTTGCGGCGACCTCGTGGACCAGGCCGTTCTCCAGGGCGCGCTGCGGGGTGTACTGGGTGCCCTGGAGGAGGACCTTCAGCAGCGCGTCGGCGATGCCCATGAGGCGTACGGTGCGGGTGACGCCGCCGCCCGCGGGCAGCAGGCCGAGGGTGACCTCGGGCAGGCCGATGCGGGAGCCGGGTGCGTCGAGGGCGACGCGGTGGTGCGAGGCGAGGGCGATCTCGTAACCGCCGCCGAGCGCCGCGCCGTTGATGGCGGCGACGACGGGCTTGCCGAGGGTCTCGATGCGGCGCAGCGAGTTCTTGATGGCGGTGCCGGTGTCGAAGGCCTGCTGGGCGTTCTCGGGACCGACCTTGATCATGTCCTTGAGGTCGCCGCCCGCGAAGAAGGTCTTCTTGGCGGAGGTGTAGATGATGCCGCGGATGGAGTCCTTCTCGGCCTCGGCGCGGTCGGCGACGGCCGCGATGGAGTCCTTGAAGGCCTGGTTCATCGTGTTGGCGGACTGGTCGGGGTCGTCGAGTACGAGGGTGACGACGCCGGTCTCGTCCTGTTCCCAGCGGATGGTCGTGCTCTCGGTCATTAGCTTTTCTTCTCCGTAAGCAGGGGTGGCCGGGGACGGTCAGAGACGCTCGATGATGGTGGCGACGCCCATGCCGCCGCCGACGCAGAGAGTGGCGAGGCCGAACCGCTGGTCGCGTCGTTCCAGTTCGTCGATGAGCGTGCCGAGGATCATCGCGCCGGTGGCGCCGAGCGGGTGGCCGAGCGCGATCGCGCCGCCGTTGACGTTGATCTTGTCGAGGGAGAGCCCCATGTCCCTGGCGAAGCGCAGCACGACGCCGGCGAACGCCTCGTTGATCTCGACGAGGTCGATGTCGTCGATGGTCAGCCCGGCCTTGGCGAGGGCCTTGCGGGTGGCGGGCGCGGGGCCGGTCAGCATGATGGTGGGCTCGGAGCCGGAGACGGCGGCGGAGACGATCCGGGCGCGCGGCGTGAGTCCGTACCGCTCACCGATTTCCTTGGTGCCGATCGCGACGAGCGCGGCGCCGTCGACGATTCCGGAGGAGTTGCCCGCGTGGTGGACGTGGTCGATCTTCTCGACCCAGTGGTACTTCTGCAGCACGACCGCGTCGAAGCCGCCCATCTCACCGATGGCAGCGAAGGACGGCTTGAGCGCGGCGAGGGAGTCGGCGGTGGTGCCGGGCCGCATGTGCTCGTCCTGGTCGAGGACGACGAGGCCGTTGCGGTCCTTGACGGGGACGACGGAGCGCGCGAAGCGGCCGTCCTTCCACGCTTCGGCGGCGCGCTCCTGGGAGAGTGCGGCGAACTCGTCGACGTCACGGCGGGAGAAGCCCTCGATGGTGGCGATGAGGTCGGCGCCGACGCCCTGCGGGGCGAAGCCGGTCTCGTAGCTCGTCATCGGGTCCATCGCCCAGGCGCCGCCGTCGGATCCCATCGGGACCCGGGACATCGACTCGACGCCGCCCGCGAGGATGAGGTCCTCCCAGCCCGAACGGACCTTGGCGGCGGCCAGGTTGACGGCTTCCAGGCCCGAGGCGCAGAAGCGGTTCTCCTGGACGCCCGCGACGGAGTCCGGGAGGCCGGCCGCGATGGCGGCGATCCGGGCGATGTCGGATCCCTGGTCGCCGAGCGGGCTGACCACGCCGAGGACGATGTCGTCGATGGCCGCTGGGTCCAGGCCGGGGAAGCGGCTGCGGATTTCGTGGATGAGGCCGACGACGAGGTCGATCGGCTTGGTGCCGTGCAGGGCGCCATTGGCCTTGCCTCGGCCGCGCGGGGTGCGGATCGCGTCGTAGACAAACGCTTCGGTACTCAAGACAGCAGCCTTTCGGGGGTGGTTGTGCGTCAGAGGTCAGGCGAGCAGCGAGCGGCCGATGATCTCCTTCATGATCTCGGTCGTGCCGCCGTAGATGGTCTGGATACGGCCGTCGGTGAACGCCCTCGCGACCGGATACTCCGCCATATAGCCGTAGCCGCCGTGGAGTTGGAGGCAGCGGTCGGCAACGCGCTTCTGCAGCTCGGTGGCCCACCACTTGGCCATCGAGGCGTGTACGGCGTCGAGCCCACCGTCGGAGTGGTCAACGATGCACCGGTCGATGAACGTGCGGGTGACGGTGCACTCGGTGGCCATCTCGGCGATCTCGAACCGGATGTGCTGGAGCTTGGAGAGCGGCCGCCCGAAGGCCTCGCGCTCCTTGACGTACTGCGTGGTGATCTCCAGCAGATGTTCGGCGGCTGCGATCCCGGCGACCGCTATGCCGATGCGCTCCTGCGCCAGGTTGGTCATCAGATGGATGAAGGCGCCGTCCCGCTCGCCGAGCAGATTCTCCTTGGGGAGGCGGACGTCGTTGAAGAACAACTCGGCCGTGTCCTGGGACTTCTGGCCGATCTTGTCGAGGTTGCGGCCCCGCTCGAAGCCCTGCGCGCCGCGTTCGACGACGATCAGCGAGAGCCCCTTCGCACCGCCCTGAGGGGTGGTCCTCGCGACCACGACCACCAGGTCGGCGAGGATGCCGTTGGAGATGAACGTCTTGGAGCCGTTGAGCAGCCAGTGGTCGCCCTTGTCCTCGGCGGTGGTGCGGATGCCCTGGAGGTCGGAGCCCGCGCCGGGTTCGGTCATGGCGATGGCGGTGATGAGCTCGCCGCTGCAGAAGCCGGGCAGCCAGCGCCGCTTCTGCTCGTCGGTGCCGAGGCCGGTGAGGTAGGGGCCGATGATGTCGTTGTGCAGCCCGAGTGCGAGTCCGGGGGCACCGGCCCGGGTGAACTCCTCGGCGAGGACGGCGCTGTACCGGTAGTCGGTGTTGCCGCCGCCCCCGTACTCCTCGGGTACGGCGAGGCCGAGCAGCCCCTGGCGGCCGGCCGCGAGCCATGCCTCGCGCGAGACGATGCCGTCCTTCTCCCACTGTTCGTAGTGCGGGAGGACCTCCTTGGTGAGGAAGGTGCGGACGGTCTCGCGGAACGCGTCGTGCTCTTCGGTGAAGATCTGCCGCTGCACTGCAGCCTCCTAGAGCCAGTTCTTGACGGTGGAGATCAGCCGGGCCGGTTCGGCGCCGACGGGGATGACGTTGAGCATCGTCACGCCGGCCTCGCGGAAGGCCTCGATGCGATCGCGTACGTATCCCTCGGGGCCGCAGAGCGACATGAGCTCGCAGAATTCGTCCGGGACGGCGGCCTCGGCCTCTTTCTTCTTCCCGGCGAGGTAGAGCTCCTGGATGAGTGCGGCTTCCTTCTCGTATCCGTAGGCGACGGCCAGGTCGTTGTAGAAGTTCTTGCCCCGGGCGCCCATGCCGCCGACGTACAGCGCGATCTGCGGGCGGGCGAGGTCCCGGAGCACGGCGGCGTCGTCGCCGATGGCGAGGAGTCCGCCCGCGACGGTCTGGAGAGGGCCTCGTGCCGGGTCGCGCTTCGCAGCGCCTTCGGCGAGCGCCGTGCCCCACACCTGCTGGGCCTTCTCCGGGATGTAGAGCGTCGGCAGCCAGCCGTCGGCGATCTCGGCGGTCAGCCGGACATTGGCGGGGCCGAGGGAGGCGATGTAGAGCGGGATCTCCTCGCGGACCGGCCGGGTGAGGATCTTCAGCGGCTTGCCGAGCCGGCCGCCCTTCTCCTTCGGCAGCGGCATGTCGGTGATGCCGTGGTGGTCGATGACCTCGCGGCGCCAGATCCGGCGGCAGAGTTCGACGGCCTCGCGGGTCCGGCCGAGCGGCTTGTCGTACGCCTTGCCGTGCCAGCCCTCCACGACCTGCGGCCCGGACGCGCCGAGCCCGAGCAGCGCCCGGCCGCCGGAGATCGCGTCGAGTCCGGCGCCGGTCTGGGCGATGAGGGCGGGGGTGCGGGAGTAGACGTTGAGGATGGCCGCACCGATCTTCATGCGTTCGGTACGGGCGGCCAGATAGCCCATGATCGTGGGTGAGTCGAAGCCGTACGCCTCCGCGACCCAGACGGCGTCGAGTCCGGCCGGCTCCAGCGCGGCAACCTGGTCACAGGCTCCGCGCGGGTCGCCCGCGTAGTTCAGCGGCAGGGAGAGTTCCATCAGTCGGTGGTGTCCTTCCGGGTCCTCGTGATGCTGGGTACGTCCCAGTCGGCGGCGACGGCCTCGGTGTCCGTGCCGGGCCGCGCGGGCCCGCTGCGTACGGATACGGGGGTGGCGGAGAAGCGGGGTGCGGGGGCGGGCTGGGTGAGTCCGCCGTGCTCGACGAAGGTGGAGCGGGCCGCGATGTGCGGATGGTGGGGTGCCTCACGGAGCGAGAGGACGGGGGCGACGCAGGCGTCCGTGCCCTCGAACACCTCGGTCCACTCCGCGCGCGTACGGGTCCTGAACCGGTCGGCGACGACCGTGCGCAGCTCCTCCCAGCGGGCGATGTCCCCCCGGTCCGGGGCCTCGTCCCCGATCCCGAGGAGCGTACTGAACTGGTCGTAGAACCGCTGCTCCAGCGGCCCGACCGCCATGTACTGGCCGTCGGCGGTCTCGTACGAACCGTAGAACGGGCAGCCGCCGTCCAGGAGGTTGGAGCCGCGCCGGTCCTGCCAGCCGCCGGCCGCCAGCATGCCGTGGATCATCGTGGCGAGATGGGCGGCGCCGTCGACGATCGCCGCGTCCACGACCTGGCCCCGGCCGCCGGGCGTGCGGGCGTGCTGGAGGGCAGCGAGGACGCCGACGACGAGATAGAGCGAGCCGCCCGCGTAGTCGCCGACCAGATTGGCCGGGACGGTGGGCGGCTCACCGGGCTTGCCGATCATGGAGAGGGTGCCGGTGAGGGCGATGTAGGCGATGTCGTGCCCGGCTCGTTCGGCGAGCGGTCCGTCCTGGCCCCAGCCGGTCATCCGTCCGTAGACGAGCTGCGGATTGCGGGCCAGTGCGGCGGCCGGCCCGACACCGAGGCGTTCGGCGACGCCCGGCCGGTAGCCCTCGATCAGGATGTCGGCGCGCTCGACCAGGTCGAGCACCTTGGTTGCCCCGTCCTCGGTCTTGAGGTCGATGAGCACGGAGCGTTTGTTGCGGTTGGTGAGGTCGTATGCGGGGTCGATCCCGAGCCCCGGGCCGCCGGGCCGGTCGACCCTGACGACATCGGCGCCGAGGTCGGCCAGGAGCATCGCGGCGAACGGCCCGGGTCCGATGCCTGCCAGCTCGACGACGCGCACGCCTGCCAGCGGGCCGTGCTCTGTCGTTGCCATCAAACCCCCAGCGGTGTGACACAACTGATGTAACAGCGATGATGCTAAGAACGCGCCGCGCTCCGCACAACCCCTTGGGCCGAGCAAGCGCTTAGTTCTTTCTCCTGGATCCTCCCCCACGATCGCCGCCCGGCCACACACCGCCACGACCCCCTCCGCTAACCTCTGCCTGCTACATCGGCGCCGGCCCCTGCGGAGGCACTCATGAACAGGCAGAACGGGGCACAACGCCCCTATGACGTAGTCCTCTTCGGCGCCACCGGCTTCGTGGGGGCCCTCACCGCCGAATATCTCGCCGCCCACGCACCCGCCGGCTGCCGCTGGGCCGTGGCCGGACGCAATCGGGCCAAACTGGAGCAACTGCGCGAACGCCTCACCGCGATCGACCCGCGCTGCGCGGATCTCCCGCTGCTGCACGCCGACGCCGACGACGAGCACTCGCTGCGCGAACTCGCCGAATCCACCCATGTGGTGGCCACGACGGTGGGCCCCTATGTCTGGCACGGCGAGCAGCTGGTCGCGGCCTGCGCCGAGGCCGGGACGGACTACGCGGACCTCACCGGCGAGGCGGAGTTCGTGGACCGGATGTATCTGAAGCACGACGCGCGGGCCCGCGAGACTGGGGCGCGGCTCGTGCACGCCTGCGGGTTCGACTCCGTACCGCACGACCTCGGGGTGTACTTCACCGTCCAGCAGCTGCCGCAGGACGTGCCGCTGACGATCGACGGGTTCGTCCGCAGCAACGCCGTCTTCTCCGGCGGTACGTTCGCCTCCGCGCTCACCGCGATGGGCCGCGGCCCTCACATGCTGCGCGCCGCACAGGAACGCCGACTTCACGAGCCCCGCCTGGTGGCCCGTCGCGCCCGCGCCCGGCTCGGCGCCCCGCACTTCAGTACGGAGACCGGCACCTGGGCGCTGCCGCTGCCGACGCTGGACCCGCAGGTCATCGAGCGTTCGGCGCGGGTGCTCGCCCGGTACGGCCCCGACTTCCGCTACCGCCACTTCGCCTCGGTGAAGCAACTGCCCGTGGCACTGGGCGGCACGGCCGCGATCGGCGCCCTCCTGGGGGCCGCGCAGATACCGGCTGCGCGGTCCTGGCTGATGGACCGGTACGAGCCGGGCGAGGGCCCGGACGCGGAGCGCCGCAGCCGCAGCTGGTTCACCGTGCGCTTCGTCGGCGAAGGCGGCGGGCACCGGGTCTTCACCGAGGTGTCGGGCGGCGACCCCGGCTACGACGAAACGGCGAAGATGCTCGCCGAGTCCGCACTCTGCCTCGCCCTGGACGAGCTTGCGCCGACATCGGGTCAGGTCACTACGGCCGTCGCGATGGGTGACGCGCTGCTGGAGCGGCTGCGCGCGGCCGGGCTGCGCTTCCGGGTCGCGTCGGCTCGCTGAGCGAACCGGCATGCAGGTGTCCGGCCACCCCGCCCCGGGGCGGGGTGGCCGGACACCTGTCCTGCCTCCTGCGGATCAGGGTCAGCGGGACCAGCCGCAGTGCACATGGCGGCTGTGTCCGGCGTTGCCCGGGCCGAGGACCTCCGGCGCACCGAGCTTCTTGCAGGCCGCCATGAGCTGCTTGTGCGGGGCGCCGCTGCCGACGTGACGCCCGTTGATGTGCGTGATGTCGAAGGCGATCCCGGCGTAGTGCCTGGAGTTGCCGCCGTGATCGCCGCCGACGATCTCGGAGACGGAGAGCCGGTAGCCGTACTGGGTGCGCAGCGTCAGCAGACCGTTCAGCATCCGGGGGTCGAGGGCGACCCGCCGGTTGGGCCTGTCGCCCCACGGGCTGGTGAGCGCTCCCTTGCCGTTCGCCGTGTCGATGATGTTCTGCCGCGCCGTCGACCCGGCGTGCTTGCCGCCCGGGTGGACGGTGGCCAGGGTGATCTGCTTCTGGGCCAGGATCTGCCTGGCCAGTGCCGCCCGGTTACCGCCGGACGGCGTGTCGTTCAGCAGGGCCGCCCAGGTCCGGGCGCCTACGGCACCGTCGGCCGCGAGGCCGGCGGACTTCTGGAAGGCCTTCACCCTGTCCGCCACGGCGGCGGTGAAGGACCCGTCGACGGCCACCGCCTGGCCGCGCGCCTTCAGCAGGCTCTGCGCGGCCTTGACGGCCGGGCCGTTCGCGCCGCTGCGCAGGGTGGTGACGAGCCTGCTCCAGGTGCCGGCCCCGACCATGCCGTCCGCGGCGAGGTGCTGGGACTTCTGGAATGCCTTCACCTTGGCCGTCGTGGCCGGGCCGAAGGCTCCGTCGACCGTCAGCGACTGTCCACGGGAGTTCAGCAGGTACTGCAGGGCGGTGACACCGGTGCCCTTGTTGCCTGCCTTCAGGGTCGGCCAGCCGGTCGCGGCGTACCGGGCCGAGGGCTCGGCGGCGGTCGGGGCCGCCGTCTGCAGTTCGCCCGCGGTGGCGAGGGAGGCTGCCGGGCCGGTCAGCGCGGCGAGGGCGACGAAGCCGGTGACGAGCCGGGCTGTGGTGTGGCGGGGACCGGCGGGAGATGCGGACATGGGTGACTCCTCGTCATGAGTGGTGGTGAGTGGTGGTGAGTGGTGATGATCGTTCGGTCGGGAAGGGGAATGCGGGCGGCTTCGCTCATGAGCCCCATGAGCTTGATTGGCTTCATGCGCCCTTCGTCATCGCCCGCAGCTCGGCCGGGCTGCCACGGAAGACATCGCGGTCCACCGGCCCCGTGATCCCCGGCATGGTTCCCGTCCTGGTGTACTGCCAGAAGGTCCAGGACCGTCCGGCGCCGGGTACTTGCTGTGGCTCGTCCGCGTGGCTGCCGTATCGGGCGAGCCACAGCGGATGCCCGGCGAACACCTCGCCCTTGCCGCCCATGCACTCCTTCACGAAGGACGCCCGGGTGTAGACGATCGGGGTGACGTCGAATGCCTTCTGCACATCGCGAAGGAAGATCTGCAGCTGGTCCGGGCGCAACGCCTTCGGACACACCTCCGTGCGGCCGGCAGGGAGCTTCTCCACATCCAGCACCGGTGGCAGCTCGCCCGCCCGGTTGCCCCGGTAGCCGGCCGCACGGGCGGTCGCGACGAAATGCCGCGCCTGCGCGGCTCCGTCGGCCGTGGTCCGGGGGTGGAAGAAGTGGTACGGGGCCCGGAGCAAGGAGGTCTTGGCAGCGGCGGCGTAGTCGCGGGCGAACCAGCCGTCCTTGCTGGACACCCCTTGCGTGGCCTTGAGGAGGGCGAAGCTGTTCGAGGCGGCCACGCGGTTCCAGTCGATCGCCGCCTCCTGCTGCTTCCCCATCGTCTCGTGGTTGTAGTGGCTGGTGTCCACACCGTTGACCCCGTACGACGGGGGCGGCGCGGCCTCGACGGCCGGAGCAATCACCCCCAGTGCGACGAGGGCTGCCCCCACGACGGTGCCGGTCAGGGCGACGCGCACTCGTACGGGTGATGTCTGAGGCATATTCAGATCTCCTTGTTCCTCGGGTGAGAGGGCCGCGGGCGTCCCCGTCCGCCGCGAATGCGCAGGCCGGAGCACCCCCTGGAAGGGGTGGAAACGGGGTGGGTTCGCGGGGCCTGACGGGCCGGCCGCTCCTCAACTGTGCCGCACGGAACGGGTCTTTCACTACGATCTGCGTCCCGCAGGTCGATGCACCTATGCACGACCACGATGCACGGTGCTGACCTGCGGCTATGCACACAGAAAGTCGGGGAAGAACGATGACGGAGAGCACTGTGGCGAGCCACGAGGAGCACCCGGGGCGGGCTCTCGCCGAGTTACTGAGGAACTGGTGGGAGTCGTCCGCGCGCGACGGCCGCGAGAAACCCACTCAGCATTCCCTCGCCAAGCGGCTGGGGGTCGACCAGACCACCCTGTCGCGCTATCTGAATCCCGCTCACGCCTCCAACGCGCCGCGCAGGATCGTCGAGCAGCTGCACTCGGCGCTGCGGGCGCCCGACGACGATCTGGTCCGGGCATGCACCCTGGCCGACGCGGCAGCCGGGGCCCCGCCGGCCCGGAAACGTCCGGCGCCCACGACGCCGCCCGACCCGGCGGCCGCCGCGACCGAATCGGTGGCGGTGGCCACCGGCACACCCGTACCCGCCGAGCGGAATCCGGCGGCCCGTCGGTGGGACCGCTCCCCCGTCGCGTTTCCGACCCTGGCCGTTTCGGCCTTCCTCCTTCTCGTCCTCGGCTGCCTCGCGTGGTGGGTGGTCCCGACCACGGGGCAGAGTGACGCCCAGGCCACCGCGAAGGTGTCGGACCGTCCGTCACAGGGCACGGACTGGCCGTTGGCGCGCAAGGGCAATGTGCTCTGGAAGGCCCGTACCGTGCAGCATCTGCTCCGGGCGAACGGCTTGGACGTGAAGGTCGACGCCGACTACGGACCGGCCACGGCGGAGGCCGTGAAGAAGTTCCAGGCCGCTCACGGCCTGACCGTCGACGGCAGGGTCGGCAAGGACACCTGGCCGCTGCTGATCGTGACGATCGACTCGCGCACGACGAAGCCCGAGGCCATCAAGGCAGTGCAGTACCTGCTTCACCACGCGGGGGTGCCGACCGACACCACCGGCACGTACACCCCCTCGACCATGCGGTCGCTGAAGGAGTTCCAGGCATCCCGGAATCTGCCCGTGACGGGTATCGGGGACGAGGACACCTGGCGCGCGCTGCTCAACGCCCAGGGCCCGGACCTGCACAAGTAGCCGCGACGGCGGGGCGGGGGCGGCACGCCCTCCCGGGTCAGAGTGCCCAGGCCACCAGCGTGCAGATCATCGAGACAGCCCATACAGCTCCCGCGAGAATGCCGAGCGTCATCCCCACCGCGACCCTGCGCTGGGCGAGATAGACGGTTCCTGGTCGTGTGGGCGTTCGATGTTCGTTCATGCGTACCAGTCTGCCCGTCATGATCGTCGGGCGTTATCCGTACACATACTCAGGCGGTCGCTTCCCGCAGGACCTGACGGCAGAGCGCGTCGGCTCTGCGGGTGGTCTCCGGCTGACGGAAGTCGCGGGCCAGCAGCAGCGTGTGGGCGCAGGCGTTGTCCAGGCCGGTCCGGTGTCCGACGGAGACGAAAACCGGCTTGATGCCGTCCTGGGTGCGCAGGGCCCGGCCCACCTCCTCCTCGCCGTCGAGCAGCGGCGACCAGTCGCCCCGGCGGGGGCCCGGTTGCTCGTACGAGAAGGTGAACGGGTTCTTGGCGACGCCGATCACCGGGAGTCCGGTGAGCACGCCCAGGTGACTGGCGAGCCCGAAGCGGCGCGGGTGCGCAAGGCCGTATCCGTCACAGATCACGAGTCCGGGGTCGGCCGGCAGGGATTCCAGCGCGGCGAGCACGGTCGGGATCTCCCGGAAGGCGAGGAGTCCGGGGATGTACGGGAAGGTGACCCGGCCGACGGCGGTGGCCTCGGCGACCACGGCGAGCGTTGCCTCGTCGAGGACGACCGCTGCCGCCACGACGACATCGCGCTCGTCGTCGTAGGCGACGTCGACGCCCGTGACCCGGCCGCTGCCGGTCGGCGGGCCGGGCTCGTCGAGCACCACCCGGGGGCGCAGGGCGTCCTGAATGGCTCGGGCTTCGGCCTCGTCGGCAGGCATCGGGAGCGTTGTCATAGTGCCGTCGAGTTTAGGCAACGGGCACGGCGGCGGGCCGGGCGGGACTTCGCGGACACGGCCCGGGCCGGTGCGCCCCCGTCCCGTAGCCTGGAGATCATGTTCGTACTCGAGTTGACCTACACCGCACCCGTCGAGCGCATCGACGCGCTGCTGCAGGACCACATCGCCTGGCTGGACACACAGTACGCGGCCGGGGTGTTCATCGCGTCGGGCCGCAAGAACCCGCGCGACGGCGGGGTGATCCTGGCCGTCGGGGACGACCGCGCACAGATCGAGAAGATCGCGGAGGAGGATCCGTTCGCGGCACAGGGCGTGTGCGCGTACCGGATCACGGAGTTCATAGCAACGAAGACCTCGGACGAACTCGCCCCGTACCGGCAGCAGTTGCCCGGATAGCGGGTATCCGCCACCCGGATACCCGGGCACCGCTCCTCGGTCGCAGGGTGCGCCCTAGAACCTCGCGCGCGCCACTCGTCCGCTCTCGCCCGCGGCCCAGCAGCCGCCGTCCGGTGTGCAGTCGACCGTGTCGTACGACCCCGTGTCGACCGTGCGCCAGGTGCGGCCGCCGTCCACGGTGAGGTCCGTGCCGGTCGGGCCGACCGCCAGCGCACCCGACCTGCTGTGCGGCAGCCAGGCGACGCCCGAGCGGTAGGCGGCCGGCGGGGTGGCGGACTGCTGCCAGCTGCGGCCGGCGTCGCCCGTCACCGCCGCGGCGTTCGGCGAAGGCCGGCCGGCCCGGTAGTCGCCGCCGACCGCGATGCCGTGGTGGCGGTCGCGGAAGGCCAGGCCGAAGACACCGCGCGCCGGGTCGCCGGCCGGGATCGTGGATTCGGTCGCGGTCCAGGTCAGCCCGCGATCGGCGGAGTGCAGCACCCGTGCGGTGGCGGCGCCCCCGGTCGCCAGCCAGACGTCCTTGGGACCGGATGCGACCAGGCACTGACCGCTGGCGGCGAACCCCGCCTCACCGGTCTGGGCATCCGGCATGCCCGCACTGGGCAGCACCCGCCAGCTCCGGCCGCCGTCAGCGGTCGACAGGATGCGGTACTTCCCGTCGACGGGATCGCTCATCGCGAGTCCGTGCCGGCTGTCGAAGAAGGTGAGGCAGTCGTAGAAGGCGCGCGCATCGGTGTTACGGAACGACTCCGTCCAGCTCGCTCCCCCGTCGTCCGTACGGAACACCCTGGAGGCCTCTCCCTCCCCGATGGCCAGCGCCACCGCACGCCGGGCGTCGAATGCCTCGATGTCGCGGAACTCCAGCGCCTCCTGCGCCGCACCGGGCGGTGACACATCGCGCCAGTGACGGCCGCCGTCCGAGGTGCGCAGCACCGTGCCCTTCGAGCCCGCGACCCAGGCGGTGCGACGGCTGACGGCGGCGAGGCCGCGGAATCGGGCGTCGGTCCCTGTCTCGGTGAGCGTCCAGGCCGGTCGTTCGCCGGGCCGGTGCCCCTCCCCCGGTGTTGCCGCGGCTGCCGGTGTGGCCAGTGTTGCGGTCAGCGCCGCCGCACAGAGCCCCCATGACATCAGTCGTCTCGTCTTCCCCTTGGCCCTCATGGCGCTGGAAGCTAGCCCACGAGCTGTGCTCCGTCCAGGGTGCACCGGCGGGAAGTGGGCACGCGATCGGCGCGGCGGCGTGCGGTGATGCAACTCACGCCACCTTCCGGTGCACGGATGAGGGAGTTCCGTCGTCTCCATCAGTGCCGGGAACCGTTCATCTGGCCGAGAAAGGGAGCAGGTCTTGTCCACCGTTATCGAGCAGTCCGTGCAGGCCCGCATGGTCGCATCCGCGCCGCGGATGGAGACCCTTCCCGCCACCCTGCAGTACGACCGGAGGGATCCGTTCGCCGTACGCATGGCGTTCCCCGCGACGGCGACCCTGGAGGGCACCGATGTGTCCTGGGAGTTCTCCCGTGAACTGCTCGCGGCGGGAATGGACGGAGCCGCCGGTGTCGGGGACGTGCGCATCAGACCGTTCGGATACGACCGCACGGTCCTGGAGTTCCATGCCACCGAGGGAATCGCGATGGTGCACGTCCGCACTGCGGAACTGCGTCGCTTTCTCGAGCGGGCGCAGGAACTGGTGCCGGCCGGCGACGAGCACCGGTTCCTGGATCTCGACCGGAGCCTGACCGATCTGCTCGGCGGGGCCTGCTGACCCCGCGCCCGGGGAATCGGCGCGACCGGTGAGTCTGCGCCGGTGCCGGGCGAGGCCGACGCGAGTTCTGCACCGAGGGACGTCGAGGGAGTGCGAGCGGTAGAGGGACGGCCGGTGCGGGAGTCAACGGTGGAGTAAGGCCCATGCCTTGCAGCCGCCGGACGGGGTCAGCGCGGGAGCCAGCCCCCAGTCCCCACCGTGCGAATCGACCGCGGCTGCCAGCAGCCACATGCTTTCGCTGCGGCGTTCGCGGCATTCCTCGGATTTCTCGGCCGAGCCGTGGGGCGGGTGCTGGTCGTAGAGGATGATGCGCAGCGCATCGAACTGCCAGTGGACCCGCAGCAGCATCTCCCGGTCCGGGGTGAACCGGCAGGCGGCCGCGACCAGTTCGGAGGCGGCGAGGACGGCTGTTTCACGGAGTTCCGCGAGGCCGTGCCGGGTGAGGAGTTCACCCACGGCGCTGCGTGCGAGGCCGGCGCAGAAGGCGCCGCCCGGCAGTGCGAACGAATAACCGAGGTTGTCCGCCACCGGCGGGAGAGTACGCCGACAACTCTGAGCGCTCCGACGGCGGGGGACGGCCCGGCCCCGGAGAAGATCCCGATCGCCCGGTAAATCCGGACAGCCGTCGATCGCCTTCCCGGAGCGCTACGGTGCGAGGCCGCCCGGCGTTTCACGACCGAGCCGGTGTGCGCGTCCTGCGGCGGCGCCCGGCTGGACGCGGCCGCGCCCGCCACCCGTATCGACAGGCTCTCCGCTCCTGGTGCGGCTGCGCGACCGGGGCAACACCGTCGTCGTCGTCGAGCACGACCCGGATGCGATGGCTGCCGCGAGGGACCCCGGCGGCGCTGCTCGGCCATCGCACATCGTTCACCGCCGAGCATCTGCGCCGGGATCTGGGGCTGGAGCGCCCCTGTGACGGCACTTGAGAGAGCCTTTGGGAGTCCACGGAGCCCGACACGGCCCCGTATTAGTGGATATGAGCAAGTTCGGTACGCCCGGCAGTCGGGCGGGCTGCCGGCCTCCACACCCCCGCGACCTGCGTACATAACGTTACGTAATCGGGCATCGCGAGAGCGGGCTTGGCGATGGCCTTACTGCCGCTTTAACCTACGGTCTCGTAACCTACGTATCCGTAGGTAATTCTCCCGTCCCCAGGAGTCCCCCGTGACGATCACCGCTCCCCACCTCGGCAGCCCGAAGGCGTGGACCGACGCCCAGCTGCTGTACGCCCTGGAAGAGGTGGTGGAGAAGGAGCTCAACCGCCATCTCAAGGTCGCCAAGGACTGGATGCCCCACGAGTACGTGCCGTTCTCCGACGGGCGGAACTTCCCGGGCATCTTCGAGGACGGTGAGGCCTGGCAGTCCGACCAGTCCAAGGTCACCGACATCGGCAAGATCGCGCTGGTCGTGAATCTGCTGACCGAGGACAACCTCCCCAGCTACCACCACGAGATCGCCTCCCTCTTCGGCCGTGACGGCGCATGGGGCACCTGGGTGCACCGCTGGACCGCGGAGGAGGGCCGGCACGGCATCGTGATGCGCGACTATCTGCTCACCTCGCGTGCCGTCGACCCGGACAAGCTGGAGCAGTTCCGGATGGCGCACATGGCGGAGGGCTTCGAGTCCGACAACCGCCACTCGATGCTGCACTCCGTGGCGTACGTCGCCTTCCAGGAGCTGGCCACCCGCGTCTCGCACCGCAACACCGGCCATCAGTCGGGCGACCCGGTCTGCGACCGCATGCTGGCGCGGATCGCGACCGACGAGAACCTGCACATGGTCTTCTACCGCAACCTCCTCGGTGCGGCCTTCGATCTCGCCCCGGACCTGACGATGCAGGCCGTACGCGATGTCGTCGTCAACTTCCGGATGCCCGGTCACGGCATGCCGGGCTTCGAGCGGGCCGCCGCGCAGATGGCGATCGGCGAGATCTACAACATGCGCATCCACCACGACGACGTGATCCAGCCCGTGCTGCGCCACCTGAAGGTCCTGGACATCGACGGGCTCGGCCCGGACGGGCTGAAGGCGCAGGAGGAGCTCGGGCTGTACATGGGGGGCCTGGACAGCGAGGCGTCGAAGTTCGACGAGAAGCTGGCGGCCCGCAAGGCACGGATGGCCGCACGCGCCCAGGCCTGACGCCCGACCGACTGTCGTCGGCCGCCGGCGCGGGCCACTGCTCCGCAAGCCTGTCCGGCGGCCGAGGGCCTGTCCGCCCCTGATCCGCCGGACAGGCCCTGGGGCACAGTGCCCCGCGCCGGGCTCACATCGTTTCGTGCAGATCCTGCGCGTAGTGCTCGATCGCCCGTCGGTACTGATGCACATGCGGGTCCTCGCTGGTGGCGGCGAGCAGCCTCAGCAGCAGTTGCATGGATTCATGGTGCTCGCCGGTGTTGAAAAGGGCCATGGCGAGGAACGTCCGCAGCGCCCCGTCGTCGGGGAACTGCTCGACACCGCTGCGCAGGACCTCGACGGCTCGCTCGTACTGTCCGAGCACCCGATGGGTACTCCCGAGGCCGAGCAGCGCGCCCCGGCGGTCCTCCTCCGACAGCCCGGTACCGTCCAGGCAGCGTTCGTAGAACGGCACGGCCTCGGCTTCCAGACCGAGCGCATCGTGGACCCAGGCGGTCTGGTAGGCCACTTCGGCATCCGCGGGGAAGGCGGCGGAGAGGGACAGCAGCTGCTGTCGGGCCTCCTCGGGCCGGCCGTCGGTGCGCAGCCGCACCGCCGCCACGAGCAGAGCGTCCCTGTCCTGATCATTCATGCGGACATCGTCCCAGGCCGGCAGGGCCCATCCGGCCGCGGGACTGCCGGCCTGCACGTGCGGGAGCGGCCGGTGCCCCGGGCGGGCCGGATCGTTGTGCGGACAGAGTGAGTTCAGGCCTGGTCGCGACCGGTTCTGCGCAGCCGGTCCCGCTCCTTCTCGGAGAGGCCGCCCCATACGCCGAAGCGCTCGTCGTTGGCGAGGGCGTACTCCAGGCAGGCCTCGCGCCCCTCGCAGGCGTTGCAGAGCTGCTTGGCCTCACGTGTGGAGCTGCCAGGGGCAGGAAAGAAGAACTCGGGCCCCGCCTGTGCGCACAGCGCAGTCTCCTGCCAGGCGAGCGCGGGGTCGGCCGCGGTGTTGATCAGCATGGAACCACAGTGCCCGGTCGCGATAAACGACTGATCAACGCTTCATCAATGCGGCGCGCCGATGGTTTCCGGTCAGCCTTCCGGCGCCTGCGCACTCCTGATCAGGGCGAATTCCGCTCCGTCCGGATCGGCGACGTTGGCGAACTTGCCCACGCCTTCCATCTCCATCGGCTCCAGCGTCAGTTTGCCGCCCAGCCGCTCCACGTCCGCGACGGCCGCGTCGCAGTCGTCGACCTCGAAGTAGGGCAGCCAGTGCGGTCCGGCGACCGCTCGTGTCGGTACGGCGCTGAGCGGCACCAGACCGCCGAAGCTCGCGTCCTCACGGCCGCCCTTCGTCCGGATCACCGTATAGGCCCCGCCGCCTCCCGGGAACGGCGTCTGCGCGGTCTCCCATCCGAACACGGTGTCGTAGAACGCGGCGGCGGCCGGGACGTCCGGGGTGTACAGCTCGGCCCAGCACAGCGATCCCGAAACACCCACCATGCCGAGGCCCGGATTCTCCTTCGGCTGCCAGATGCCGAAGAACGCCCCTGCCCGGTCCTTGAATCCGGCCATCCTGCCGAAGTCCAGGACATCCATCGGGGCGAACGGCACGCTGCCGCCCGCCTGCTCAACCGCTCTCACCGTGGCGTCGGCGTCCGACGACTGGAAGTACACCGACCAGGACGGCTTCGCCTGATCCCCGGTGACTGTCATCGCGCCCCCGACCGTCTTCCCGTCCAGCATGAACATGCCGTAGCCGCCGGTCTCCGGGCCCCCGGCAAGATACTCCCAGCCGAAGAGATCGGCGTAGAACTCGATGGCCCCGTCGAGGTCGGGCGTGCCCAGATCGATCCAGTTGGGCGCTCCGGTGACAAAACGGGTGGTGAGCACGGTGAGCTCCTTCGATGAGGCCCGTTCTTGCGGTGGCAGGGATCCTTCCTGACGTTCCGAGTCTTGCACCGGGCACTGACAACCGCAGCCCGCACCCGGCGGGCGAGCCGCGTCGTCTTACGCCGTACAGGTTCGGGGAACGGCCGCGCCCACTGGCTGCCCGGCGAGCGCGCGCCCGAGCGGGGACCGATCGATCCGTACGACGCTCCGGTCGTCACCGCGGACCATGGCGAGGTGTACGAGACACACCTCAGCGCGGTCCAGCTGTGGGCGCCCAGGCTGGACGCTCCGCCGGACGGTGGCTTCGTGGTCGGGCAGCACGGGCGAATTGCTCCGGCCGGTCGGCACCGGGCCCGGCCTGATGGACATGTCGGACTGCCTCGCCCTCAATGCCGACGGCACGACGGCCTGGGCCTGCCCGTGCAGGCAGGCGACCGTCGAGCCGGAGCAGGGGTCCGCGCAGCTGGTCCGTCACGACGGCAGCGCGTTGGCGCACTACGACACGGTCTGCCGCGGCACGCGTATCCATTTCCGGGGGCGGAAGGGGACGGACTGGTCGGTGCTCGACGTCGCCACGGGCTGACGGCACCTGGCGGATGCCGTACGGCGGCCCCCGACCGCTATACGGGGCATCGGCCGCCGCGTCTCAGCCCTTCACGCCCAGCGCCGGAAGCACCATCTCCGCCACCCGGTATGCCTCCTCGAGCAGCGGGTTGCCGGACAGGATGAAGGTGTCGACGCCCAGGCCCTCGAACTCCTTGAGGCGTTCGATCACCTGGGCCGTCGAGCCGACGACCGCCGTGCCGGGGCCGGGGCGGAAGAGGCTCATGCCCGGCCACATGTTGGGGTGCACCTCCAGCTCCCGCGCGTGTGCGGGAACCTTGCCGCCGTGCTGGCGGAACTGGCGCTGCCAGCCCACGCCGTCCTCTCCCGCGCGGTCGCCGAGCCGGCGGGCGTACGTCGCCTCGCTCGTGACGTCGAGGAGCCGGTCGGCCGCCGCCCATGCCTCGTCCTGCGTGTCGCGGACGATGAGGTGGAGGCGCAGGCCGATCCTGAGAGTACGCCCGTACGCGGCGGCGCGCGCCCTGACCTTTTCGAGCTTCTCCTTGAGCACGTGCGGAGGTTCGCCCCAGGTCAGGAATACGTCGACGTGCTCGGCCGCCATCTCGATACCGGGGTCGGAGGAGCCGCCGAACCAGAGCGGGATGTGCGATTCCTGGACCGGCTTCAGCTCCCTGAAGGACGCGCCCGCGTTCTTCAGGTCGTAGAAGCGGCCCTTGTGGTCGAAGACCTCACCGGCCGTCAGCCGCTTCACGATCGACCAGTACTCGGCGCTCAGCTCGTAGCGTTCGTCGTGCTCCACGTGGAGTCCGTACTCCTGGAGCGACTTGGTCGAGCCGTTGACGACATTGAAGCGGAGCCGGCCGCCGAAGAGGGTGTCGAAGCTGAGGGCCATCTTGGCGAGCAGGGTGGGCGAGATCAGGCCGGGGTGGACGGCCAGCAGGGGCTTGAACCTGGTGCTGGTGGAGGCGGCCAGCGCGCTGCCGAGCGGCCAGACGTCGTAGAGGTCGGTGGCGAGCAACGCACCGCTGTAGCCGAGGCGTTCGACCGTACCGGCGAGCTGGGCGAGGTAGCCGAGGTCTACCGGCCGCCGCCCTTCGGGCTCCCAGGGGTAGGCGCCTTCGCGCGGGATGATGTACCAGAGGACTTCGGTCGCCATGTCGTCACGCCGCCTTGTCCGAGGCGGCACCGGCCCGGGCACCGGCGACGGTGACCGGCCGGTCGATGAAGCCGGTGCGGTGGAAGATGTCGGCCGCTTCCTGCTGCTCGGCGATGAAGGCGTCCGTGACGGGCTCGATCTGCCAGGGCAGGGTGCGCAGCGCGGTCTCCCAGTCGTCGGCGGATCCGCCGAGGTCGGCGGCGGCGATCTCGGCCGCCTGGCGGGGATGGGCGGCCGCCCAGTCGTCGGCGCGCTGCAGGGCACGGGTGAGCGCCTCGATGACCTCGGGGCGGCTCTCGGCCAGGTCGCGGCGGGCGAAGAAGACGGACCGGTCGGTGATGACATCGCCGGTGCGGACGAGGGTGCGCAGTCCGCCGGTGCGGCGGGCCGCGGCCAGCTGGGCGCCCTGCGCGACCCAGGCGGCGATGGCACCGGTGCGCAGCAGCTCCTCGCTCTCGTCGTTGCTGCGGACGGCGGTGATGTCGTCGGCGTACGAGAGCCCGGCGTCGTCGAGCGCCTTGGCGATGAGATGGGTCTGCCAGGAGCCGATCGCGAGGTGGACGGTGGTGCCCTTGAGGTCGGCGACCGTACGCACGGGGCTGTCCTCGGGGACGAGCAGCGCGCCGTGTTCGGGACGCGGAGCGGATACGGCGGTGTAGACGATGTCGTGCCCGGCGGCCTGGGCGGTGACCGGCGGGGTGGAGCCGGTGCCGCCGAAGTCGATGACGCCCTGGCTGAGGAGTTCGCCGGTGCGCACGCCGTTGGTGTACGGGTGGAAGACGACGCTCTCGCCGAGCGGGGCCAGTTCCTCCTGGGCGAGGCCGAGCCGGGAGAGGTGGTACAGGTGGTAGAGGGACGGGTTGCTGCTGTGCACACCGATGGTGATGGTCATTCAGATCACTCCGACTTCGGTACGTTCGGGGAATGTTGCGGGGTGCGGGGTCGTCCCGACCCCGAGGTCGTCGAGGAGCCGTCGGCGCAGGGCTGCGAACGCGGGGTCGCCGGGGTCACGCGGCCGGTCGACGGTGACGGGTTCATCGGTGACGAGCCGGCCGTCGCGCAGGACGGCGACCCGGTCGGCGAGCCGTACCGCTTCGTCGACGTCATGGGTGACGAGGAGGACGGCGGGCCGGTGCTTGCGGCACAGCTCCCCCACCAGGTCCTGCATCTTCAGCCGGGTCAGGGCGTCGAGTGCGGCGAACGGCTCGTCCAGCAGCAGCAGTTCGGGCTCCCGGACCAGGGCGCGGGCGAGCGCGACGCGCTGGGCCTCGCCGCCGGAGAGGGTGGCGGGCCAGGCGTCGGCGTGCCGTTCCAGACCGACTTCGGCCAGGGCCCTCAACCCGTGCTCGGAGCGGCTGCGCGGCAGGGCCACCGTCACATTGGCGAGGACTTTCTTCGACGGTACGAGGCGGGGTTCCTGGAAGACGACGGTACGGGCCGGAGGGACGAGGACCTCTCCCTCGTCGGCGCCGTCGAGTGCGCCCAGGATGCGCAGCAGGGTCGTCTTGCCGCTTCCGCTCGCGCCGAGCAGGGCGACGAACTCGCCCCTCGCGATGTCGAGTCGGAGGCCGTCGAGCACGGTGCGGTCGCCGAAGACGCGGCGCAGTCCCCGTACCCGTACCGCGGCCTGGGCAGTCACATCGGTCATCGGGTGGCTCCCTGCGGGGTGCGCCACGGCATCAGCACGCGTTCCAGCAGCCGTACGACGATGTCGGCGGTGAGTCCGAGGAGCCCGTAGATGAGGATGCAGACGGCGAGGATGTCGGTGCGGGCGTAGCTCTGTGCCTGGGACATCAGATAGCCGATGCCGGCCGTCGCGTTGATCTCCTCGGCGGCGATCAATGCGATGACGCTGAGTGTCATGGAGAGCCGCAGCCCGGCAAGCAGTGACGGCAGGGCCCCGGGAAGGACGACTTCGCGCACGAGAGCGAGCCGGCCCATGCCGAAGCTGCGCATGGCTTCGATGAGCTTGGGGTCGGTGTTGCGCACCCCGCTCGATGTCGACACATACATCGGGAAGGTGGTGGCAACGGCGATGAGCAGGATCTTCGCGGTCTCGTTGATCCCGAACCAGACCATGAACAGGGGCACCAGGGAGAGGAACGGAATCGTGCGCAGGGTCTGGAGGGAGGAGTCGAGGAGTTCGTCGCCGAGGCGGGTGAATCCGGTGGTGATGCCGAGGGTCAGCCCGGCGACGAGGCCGATGAGGAGGCCGAGTCCGGAGCGGGTGAGGGAGGTGGTGAGCGCGTCGGGCAGCTGCCCGTTTCCCCACAACTCTCCCACTGCACGGAGCACCTCGGCGGGCGAGGCGAGTACGTCCGGGGTGAGGAGCCCGGTGGCGGATGCCGCCCACCAGAGGGCGAGGAGGGCGACCGGGCCGAGTGCCCGGACAGTTACGGAGTAGGTCCGGCTGCGGGCCTTGCGCCGCTGGGGGCGTGGCCGGACGAGGCCCGGATGCAGGGTGGTGTCGCTCACTTCAGCTTCTCGACGTCGAGGAGGTGGGCGGCGACGTCGACCTCGGTCGTGGTGACCTTCTGCTCGGCGTAGAAGGCGGCGACAGCCTCGAAGCGCTTGATGTCCTCGGGTCCTATGGGGCCGACCGTGCCGGCCTTGCTCGTGAAGTCGGTCTGGACCTCCTTGGCCTTTCCGGTGACAGCGGTCGGTCCGACGTCCGTGAAGACGTTCAGATACGCGGCCGGGTTCTGCTTCTCCTTGGCACCGGCGTCGTGGAGGTACTGGTAGAGCGCCTTCACGACCTTCGGGTGCTGCTCGGCGAAGCCCGTGCGTACGGCGTTGAGGCTGTAGTTGTCGGAGCCGATCGCGGCGCCGTCGGCGACGAAGTGCGCCTTGCCGCTGCCGATTTCGGCGACGGAGTAGGTCGACCAGACGGCCCAGGCGTCGACCTGGCCCGCGTTGAAGACGGCGGCCGTCTGGTCGGGCCGCAGATAGACCCGCTTGACCTTGTCGGCGGGGATGTTGGCCTTGGCGAGGGCCTTCAGCAGCAGGTATTCGCCGGTGCCGCCTTGGTTGACGGCGACCTTCTTGCCGACCAGATCGGCGACCGACTCGATGCCGGAACCGTTCTTGACGAGAATGCCCTCGCCCGCCGCGTCCGGGTCGACCGCGGTGAAGAACTTGAAGCCGGGGCGCTGGGCGAGCGAGGTGATGCCTGAGGTGATGGAGCCGGTGGCGATGTCGAGCTGGTCGGCGTTCATCGCCTGGGCGGCCGGGGCGAAGGGCCCGGCGCTGCCGGTCCACCGCACCTTGGCGCCGGCCTTGGCGAGCGCCTTGTCGAGGCTGCCGTCCTTCTTGCCGACGGCGAGCACACCGGAGTTGCCGGGGTCGGGGATACGGATGTCCACCGTGCCCTTGGCACCGGAACCGCCGCTGCCGCTGTCGGCCTCGGAGGTGCCGCAGGCGGTGAGGGCGAGGAGTGCGGTGACCGTGAGGAGCGCGGGGGCGATGGTCGTACGCAGTGGTCGGGGGAGGTTCATGGTGTTGGGGGTCCTCACGGTTCAGGGGGCAAAAGGCGGGGAGACGGCGGGCCGGGAGGCGGCGAGTGCGGTGGCGCGGCGCAGCGGCTCGGGGTCGGCCCAGGCCATGACGTCGACGGGTTCGGGCAGGAAGCCGTGGGCGCGCAGCCCGGCCTCCTGCTCGGCGAGGAGGGCGAGGCGTTCGGTGGAGAGGTCGGGGTGGAGGGTGAGGTGGGTGCCCGTCCGGTAGGCCCCGGCGACTCCGTCGGCGCCCGCCCCGGTCTCGGCGCCGAGGATGCGGGCGACCTCGCCGGGCTGTCCGGTGGCCCAGTCGGCGGCCCTGAGCAGGACGGCGAGGAAGCGGTCGACGAGGTCGGGGTGGTCGTCGAGGAGCTGCTGGTGGACGGTGATGGGGCGCGGGGTGCCGTTGTTGATGCGGAACCGGCGGTCGGCCGGCTCGTCGAGTTCGACGGCCACCTCGGCGCCCGCCCGCCGCGCGGCCTCGACGGCCAGCGCGCCCTTCACATAGACGGCATCGACGTCACCGCGCCGCAGCGCCGCCAGCTCGGCGGCCCACTGGCCCTCGTGTTCCGAGGCGGGTACGTCGACGAGCGTGGCGTCGTCCAGTGCGAGTCCGGCGCAGGCGAGCGCGCCCTCGAAGCCGCGCAGTGCCATGGCCCGCCAGAAGTCGATCGCGATGTCGTGCACGGGAACGGCCAGCCGCAGCCCGCGCAGGGCGTCGACGCCCCGGATTCCGGAGCCGGGCCCCACCAGTACGGTCTGCCGTTCCTCGATCCAGGTGAGACCGATCAGCCGGGTCCGCTCGCCTCGCGAACGGGCCCACAGGGCGGGGACGTTGCCGCCTTCGCGGAAGAGTCCCGGCAGGGCGTGGGTGAAGTGGACGGCACGGTCGGCATCGGGCACGGCGTCCTGGAGGGAGCGCACCGTGATGCCGTCGGGCGCGAACTCTTCGGTGAGCCACTGCCGGTCGGCGGCGATGCCGGTCGCGGTGGGTACGGGACAGCGGGTGAACCAGAGCGTCCGGGGCAGGACGGCATGCGTCATGGAGTCTTCCCGAGGGGTCGGCGAAGCAGATGGAGTCGTGGCGCGTGGCACGTACGTCAGGGGGTGTGGGCACCGCGTACGGCGAAAGAGCTCCGGGCCGCGTCTCGGACGCGGCGGGAGAAGGGAAAGGAAAGCGGGGAAGGGAAGAGGGTCAGCGACAGGCGGCGCTGGAGACGCGTGCCAGGTCGATGTGACGGCGCAGCGTCAGGACGAGCAGGACCGGAGCGGCGTGGGCGGGGGTCGCGGTTCGGCGGCCGGCCATGGCACTGCTCCCTTCTGCTCGTCGGTGGTGACGTGCAGCAGCCTGCCACGGACTCGCCTCGACTCACAACTCACTTCCCATGATGTGGGATTGAGTATGAACGGAATATTTCATAGCCCCGATTTCTCGCTCTTCAGCTCCCGTAATGTGGCAACCACATGTCTCGCCATCCCCCCTCACGAGCGGAGAGTGACCCGATATGACCGAGGCCGCGACAGTGCGTGCTCCCGGCGGAGCGCAGGCGGTACAGCGCGCCCTGGATGTCCTGCACTGCTTCCACGACAACGGCCCCGACCTCAGCGCCTCCGATCTCGCCCGCCGCCTCGAACTCTCGGTCTCCACGGCGCACCGGCTGGCCCGCACGCTGCTCGGCGCGGGCTTCCTGGAGCAGGACGCCCGTACGTCCCGCTACCGGCTCGGCCCCGCCGTGACCGAGCTGGGCCGGCTCTCGTACCACCAGCGCGGTCTGCATCTGGCTGCCCCGGAGCTGACCGATCTCGCCGAGCGCACGGGCGCCACCGCCGACCTGGCGCTGCGCAGCGGCCCCCACGCGGTGATCGTCGCCGGTGGTTCGGTCACTCCGAAGACGGGGCTGCGCAGGCCACTGCACTCCACCGCGCTCGGCAAGGTGCTGCTGGCCTGGGCACGGCCGGGCGAGGGCGGGGCCTCCTCGCTCCCTCCGCTCCCTGCGTTCACCGACCGCACGATCGTCGAACCGGCAGCGCTGGAGGCCGAGTTGGCGAAGGTACGGTCCGACGCGTACGCGCTCAACGACGGCGAGTCGGCGTACGGGGTACGGACCCTGGCGGTCCCGGTGCTGGACGGCGGCGGGTATGCGCGCTTCGCCCTCGCGGTCCGGGCCACGCCGTCCGTGATCACGGAATCGCGCACCGAATGGTTTCTGTCGCAGGCCCGCTCCTGCGCACGGGCCCTGGAAATCCTGCTGCTGTCCCCGGCGGAACGCCGACCACCCACGCCCTGAGCCGAAGGCACTGTCGGCGCCGCGTGGCACGATATGAATCGCTCGGGGCAGGTGCCGGGCAGGACGGCAGCCGGGCTGCGCGGACAGAGGAACGTACATGACAGAGGCCGGACCGGCGGAGGCCGGGGCGCCGACGGGGAGGGCCGCCCGGGAGCTGCTCGTGCAGGCCGAGCAGCTGCTGGACACGGCGCGTGCGGTGCTGGCCGATCATGCCCGCGCCGTCGATGCCGTGCACACGGCGCTGACTCCGCTGCTCGACTCCCTCATCCGTCGCGAACTGTCGGCCATCCCGGTCTCCAGGCTCAAGGACGTCACCGAGGGCAGACTGCGGCTCGGCGCGGTCGAGCAGGCCGGCTTCACGACCGTCGGCCAGGTCCACGAGGCGAACCGTTACGAGCTCCGTCAGATCCCCGGGGTCGGCGCACAGACCGCCGACCAGGTGCTGGCCGCCGCCGGGCAGATCGCCCACGCGGTACGGGACACGGTTGCCGTCCGGATAGACGTGGACACGCCGGACCACTCCACGACCGCGCTCGTCACCGCACTGCACCGGCTGGTCGAGGCCGGCCCCGACGTCCGCCGGGCCGTGGATGCGGCGGGCCGGCTCATCGGGCGTCTTGAGCCCTTGCTGGCCGCTGCGGGACCGGCGCGGGGGCGGCTGCGCATACTGTTCACCCGGCGCCACGCCCGCGCCCAGGCGCTGGAGGCCGTCGCCTCGGTACGGACCGCCGTCGCCGAAGCGGCCGCACGCGGGCTTCCCCTGCTGTTCGGGCAGGTGTCGGTCGATCTGCTGCGGGACGCGGGGCCGGACGTCGCGGCCTGGGTCGACTTCGAGCTGCGGTCCGCCGAGTACTACAGCCTGCTCGCCGAGATGTCGGGCACCGGCCCCGACCGGGACGCGGCCGAGGGGTTCCTCCCGTCCGGGATCGCGGACCGGGTGCGCGGTCTGCGGTTGGACGACGCCCATCTGCGCGTCTCCCTGCGCGGCTACCAGTCGTTCGGCGCCCGGTTCGCGCTCGCGCAGAAGCGGGTGATCCTCGGTGACGAAATGGGGCTCGGCAAGACCGTCCAGGCCATTGCCGCGCTCGCGCACCTCTCGGCGCGGGGCGAGACGCACTTTCTGGTGGTCTGCCCGGCGAGCGTGCTGATCAACTGGGCGCGCGAGGTCCGTTCCCGCTCCACCCTGCGCGCGCTGCCGGTGCACGGCCCCGAGCGACAGGGCGCCTTCGCCGAGTGGCGTGAGAGCGGCGGCGTCGCCCTGACCACGTTCGATGCCCTGCACACCCTGCCGGCCGCCCGGGACTGCGGCATGAGGCCGGGCATGCTGGTGGTCGACGAGGCGCATTACGTCAAGAACCCCGAGACCCGCCGCTCCCGGGCGGTGTCCGGCTGGACGCAACGTACCGAACGAGTGCTGTTCCTGACCGGTACGCCGATGGAGAACCGGGTCGAGGAGTTCCGCAGCCTCGTCCGCCATCTCCAGCCCGAACTGGCCCCCTCGATCCACACCACCCATGGAGCCGCCGGTTCACACGCGTTCCGCAGAGCCGTCGCCCCGGCCTATCTGCGGCGCAATCAGGAGGACGTGCTGACCGAACTCCCGGCGCTGGTGCAGGTCGACGAGTGGGAGGAGTTCAGCGAGGACGATCTCGATGCCTACCGCGAGGCGGTGGGCGCCGGGCAGTTCATGCGGATGCGCCGGGCCGCGTACGCCCGGCCGGCCACGTCCGCGAAACTGAACCGGCTGCGCGAGCTGGTTGCCGAGGCTGCGGACAACGGCCTCAAGGTCGTTGTGTTCTCGTACTTCCGCGAGGTGCTCCTCACTGTCGAACAGGCCCTGGGGGCGGGCGTGTTCGGGCCACTTTCGGGGAGCCTCCCGGCTGCCCGTCGCCAGGAGATGATCGACGAGTTCGGTGCCGTCGAGGGCCATGCCGTCCTGCTGAGCCAGATCCAGGCGGGCGGCGTCGGACTGAACATGCAGGCCGCCTCCGTCGTCATCATCTGCGAGCCGCAGATCAAGCCGACGATGGAGCACCAGGCCGTGGCCCGCGCCCATCGGATGGGTCAGATACGGACCGTCCAGGTGCACCGGCTCCTCGCGGCCGACAGCGTCGACGAGCGGATGCTGAACATCCTGGCCCGCAAGGAGCGGCTGTTCGACCTGTACGCACGGCGCAGCGACGTCGCCGAGACGACGCCGGACGCCGTGGATGTGTCGGACGGGGCTCTGGCCCGACGCATCGTCGAGGAGGAACAGCTGCGCCTCGTCACCGGAGCGGCCGGGGCAGCCGGTGTGGCCGGAGCAGTGTCGGAGAACTGACTGCGTCAGGACCCGTGCGCCGCCGGGTCGTGGGCGGCCGCGCCCTTGGCTGTCTTGCCGGGTGCGGTTTCGCCCGAAGCCGTCTTGTCGGGAGCCGTACTGCCCGGCGCGGTCTTGTCCGGCGCGGTCTTGTCCGGCGCGGTCTTGTCCGGCGCGGCGGTTTCGTGCGCCATCATGTCGTGCGGGTCGTAGCCCGGCACGGTGCCGTCCGCCTTGGCGACCAGCAGCAGTCCGGCCATGCCCATGTCGGAGTGGCTCTGCACATGGCAGTGGTACATCCAGGCGCCGGCGCCCACGTGTTCGCCGGCGACGACCTGGAAGCCGAAGGAGTCCGCCGGGCCGACGATCTTGGTGTCGATGACGCGGCTCGGGTCGTCGGGGCCGGTGAGCAGGCCGGTCCGGTTGTCCGCCCAGCGATGACCGTGGATGTGGAACGTGTGGTAGTACTCGCCATGCGTGATCATGACCACTTCGAGCCGGTCCTCCACCGTGGCCTCGAAGTTGGGGCTCTCATGGGCCGCCTTGTTGTTGATCGTCATGTCGTTGAAGACGATCGTGATCGTCTTGTCCGGCAGGATGTCGCCCTTGCGCCGGACGATCACCGGACCGTAGAGGCCCTTCCGGATGCCGCCCGTGCCGTGATCCGTACCGACGACATGGTCGTGGTAATGCCAGTATCCGGCACTGCCCGACTGCCAGGTGCCGTCCTTGCGCCGGCCCGGGGCGTGGGTGCGCCAGGTGTAGGTGCGAGTGCCGCCCGGTTCGACGATGCTCTTGTTCATCCGGGTGCCGTCGCTCGCAATGTCGTAGTCGACGCCGTGCGCATGCAGGCTGGCCGGCACATCCATGGTGTTCTCGAACTCGATGTGCAGGGTGTCGCCCTCGTTGATCTCGATGAGGGGCCCGGGAATCGACGCCTTGCCCTTCTCCAGGCCGTATCCCATCTGACCGTCCGCCAGCTTCTCCGCGTACAGCTTGAGATGGCGGACGATGCCTCCTGCCGGGGCGGTCCTGGGCGGGGGTTCCGCCGAGCTGGCCTCGATCGTACCGAGCGACAACGATGTCACGCCGGTCGCGGCCGCCACCCCACCGCCTACCAGAATCCGCCGGTTGAAGCTCCTTCTGTCCATGTCGAACTCCCCACTGCGCTAAGGAATTTACGGAGTTTTGCGAATGTGCCCGGATCTCAAGGACTGCCCGGGTCGCGTAGACCGCGGAGATTACGAAGGTTACGGGGATCGCGGCGGCTTCAGAGGTTGTCGAGGTTGGCGGGGCGCAAGTGCTCCCCGGACGGCCCACACCGTAGCCGGGGGATCTTCGTTTATCCACACCCAGGACAAAGTTCGTGCCATTGCTGCCATAGCTATTGGCGAGCCGCGAAAAGAGGTCTAGCTTCATCCGCTGTTGCAGTGACCAAAGAGGGGTGGGTGACCACATGCAGCGCACACCACATCACAGGTCCAGATCGCGACGCGGACTTGCGGCGGCTCTGGCGGCCGGCGCACTGACCGCTTCCCTGCTCGGCGGCAATGCCGCCAGCGCCAGGCCCTATCCGGAACCGTCGCGAAGTATCGCGACAACGTTGTCCCTGCCGTCGCCGCCGGGCGGCGCGAACGTCAAGGTGCTGGTGTTCCATGCCTCCGCCACCGAAGAGTCCCCGACCGTCGACGCCGGGATCGCGGCGATCGAAAGGATCGGGCTCACCGGGCCGGAGGCCGGCCGGTTCCGGACCGTCGCCACCGACGACCCGGCCGTCTTCACCAACGGCAAGCAGCTCGGCAAGTACAACGCCGTCGTCTTCCTGACGGGTGGCGGCGATGTGCTCGACCCGGAGCAGGAGGCCGGCCTTGAGGCGTACATGGAGGCGGGCGGCGGTTTCCTCGGCATCCATGATGCGGCGCGCACCGAGCCGTACTCGGACTGGTTCACCGGCCTGGTCGGCGCCCGCCCGGCGACCGACAGCCCAACATCCGTACAGCGTGCGACAGTTGAGATCGGCGATCGGCAGCATCCGGCCACCAAGAACCTGCCGCTGGAGTGGAAGCGCCCCGACAAGTGGCTGAACTGGACGAAGAATCCGTCCGGTGATGTGCACACCGTGGCGCGCGTCCGGGAGATCACGTACAAGCCGGGCGCAAGCGCCAACGGCTGGGACCACCCGGTCTCCTGGTGCCGGGACTACGACGGCGGCAGGTCCTTCTACACGGCGATGGGCGGTACGGTCGACAGCTTCGCGGAGACCGACTTCCGCGACCATCTGCGCGGCGCACTGGACTGGACGACCCGGATCTCGCAGGCCGACTGCAAGGCGACGATCACCTCCAACTACAAGGCGGAGCGCGTCACTCAGCCCAACCAGCCCGGCCAGAACGACCAGATCGGCGAGCCGCACGGGCTGGTCGTCGCCCCCGACGGGCGGGTGCTGTACATCGGGCGTGGTGGCGCCGACAGCAGCAAGCCGGTCGTCACCGACTGGAACGACCCGGACATCGGCAAGGGCCTGGGCCAGATCCATGTCTACGACCCGAAGACGAAGAAGGTGACCCTCGCCGGCGAGCTGACGATCTTCGGCAACAAGGGCGGCGGCGACGAGCTGGTCAAGGTCGAGGAGGGACTGCTCGGCATCGAGCTTGACCCGGACTTCGAGAAGAACGGCTGGGTGTATCTGCACTACACACCCCACGCGAAGATCGACCGCGACAAGCAGATGGCGGTACGACAGGTCTCCCGGTTCACCCTCGACCTGGCCACCGACAAGCTCGATCTGTCCTCCGAGAAGGTGCTGCTGCACTGGCCGGTACAGATCCACAGCTGCTGTCATGCGGGCGGCGGGATGGCCTGGGACTCCAAGGGCAACCTGTACATCGCGACCGGTGACAACAACTCCTCCGGTTTCAGCGACGGTTACTCCGGCAACAACCCGCAGCCGAACTACAAGGGCGTCTCATTCGCCGATGCCCGGCGCACCGCGGGCAACACGAACAACCTCAACGGGAAGATCCTGCGGATCCACCCCGAGGACGACGGCTCGTACACGCTGCCCGAGGGCAATCTCTTCACCGGCAAGGAGCCGGACGAGGGCGGCGGCAAGACCCGCGGCGAGATCTATGTAATGGGCGTGCGCAACCCGGCCCGGATCTCGATCGACAAGACCACCGACACGCTGTACGCGGGCTGGGTCGGCCCCGACGCGGGCGCCCCCAGCACCACGTGGGGCCCGGCCAAGTACGACACGTTCGCCGCGATCACCAAGGCGGGCAACCACGGCTGGCCGTACTGCATGGGCAACAAGCAGCCGTACCGGGACCGCAATCTGCCGGACCCGGGCAAGCCGCTCGGCTGGTACGACTGCGACCACCCCAAGAACGAGTCTCCGAACAACGACGGTCTGGTGAACCTGCCGCCGATCACGTCCAACACCATCTGGTATTCGCCGCAGGGCGGTGGCGTGGACTACCCGCGCGACACGAACGGCATCCCGAGCTACAAGGTGGAGGAGCAGAAGCAGCTGCTGCCCTGGCTCAAGGGCGGCGGCCAGGCCACGATGAACGGCCCGGTCTACCGGTACGACGCGGCGAGCACCAGCGCCGACAAGTGGCCCTCCTACTGGGACGGCAAGTGGTTCGTCGGTGACTTCTACGACGACACCCAGCCGCGGCACGCCGTGCTCACCGACCCGAAGACGGTCGGCAAGGGCGGTCTGCCCACGCATGCCGAGTCCCTGAAGAAGATCATCCCGGTCGGGGCCGACGGCATCCGCAACCTGATGGACTGGAAGTTCGCCCCGGACGGTTCGCTGTACGTCCTGGACTACGGGCGCGGCTTCTTCACCTCCGACTCCAAGTCCGCGCTGTGGCGTGTGACGTACAAGGGCGGCGGTCCGACCCCGGCCGCCGAGGATCTGGCCAGGAAGGCGGCAGTGAGTTGAGACACCGTTCAGTCTTCTCGCGACAGCGGTACCGGCCCATGCGGCTGTGGCTCGCCCTGCTGGGTTCGTTCCTGATGGTGCTGGGGCTGACCTCGACGGCGGCGTACGGCCGTACAGCGGCTCCTGCCGCTGCGGCGGCCGACCAGGTCCTCACGTGGACGGCGGGCGACCCCATCGACCACTATCTGTCGGCTCCGAAGACCGCGGTGGCCGGCAAGGCGACCATCGTCTTCGAGAACAGCGCGGCGACCGGCAACACCACGGGCATGCCGCACACCCTCACGTTCAGCGTCTCGGATCCGGAGTTCAACAACGACGTCACGCTGAACATCCTGGCCAACCCGGCCGACGACCAGGGCGGCAAGCACACCGCCGAGGTCACGCTCTCCCCCGGCCGGTACTTCTACCACTGCACCATGCCGGGGCACGAGGCGATGCAGGGCATTCTCACCGTGACGGACGGCGGCGGTACGGACACCACGGCGCCCGAGACCTCGGCGAAGGTCGACGGCGACAAGAACGCCGACGGCGCGTACATCGGTCAGGCGACGGTCACCGTCTCGGCGACCGACGACAGCTCCGGCGTCGACACCGTCGAGTACGCGGTGGGGGCGGACGGCGCCTGGCAGCCGTACACCACGCCGATCGTGGTGAACGAGGTCGGGACGCACACGATCCGGTACCGCGCCACCGACAAGGCGGGCAATGCCGCAGCGGAGAAGTCGGCCGACTTCGCGGTCGCGGCACCGCCGACGGACGACAAGACGCCGCCGGAGACCTCGGCGACCGTGTCCGGTGAGAAGGACGATCAGGGGCAGTACCTGGGGATGGCGACGGTCACAGTGACCGCTTCCGACACCGGGTCCGGCGTCAACACCATCGAGTACGCGATCGGGTCGGACGGCGCCTGGCAGCCGTACACCGCACCCGTGATGGTGCACGAGACCGGCACGCATCGGGTCCGCTACCGGGCCACCGACAAGGCGGGCAATGCGGCAGCCGAGAAGTCCGTCGACTTCACCGTCGTCGCACCGCCGACGCAGGACAAGACGCCGCCGGAGACCTCGGCAGAGGTCGAGGGCGACAAGAACGCCGACAACGCCTACATCACCAGCGCCAGGGTGACGGTCACCGCGACCGACGCCGAGTCGGGCGTGGACAAGGTCGAGTACTCGCTCGACGGCGGCCCGTACCTCGCGTACACCACCACCGTCATCGTCGACCGCGTCGGCTATCACACGGTCGCCCACCGGGCGACGGACAAGGCGGGCAACACCTCCGTGGCGAAGCAGGTGTCGTTCACCGTCGCGGAGAGCGGGGGCGTACCGGCGCCGAACTGCCCGGAGTTCGACGAGCGGCTCACCGTCATCGTCGGCACGGTCGACACCGGGGTGCCCAATCGCATCACCGGCAACCGCTGCACGATCAATGAGCTGATCGAGGACGAGAAGGACTGGTCGTCGCACGCGCTGTTCCTCAAGCACGTCGACGGCGTTCTCGACAAGCTGCTCACCGCCGGTGTGATCGACGCCCGCGAGCACAAGAAGATCTACCGGGCGGCCAAGCAGTCGGGGATCGGCAAGCCGGGTCAGGACGAGGGCTACAAGAAGCTCTTCGACGGCACGGCGGAGTCGTTCGCCAAGTGGCAGCAGGTGGGTGGCGGCAAGTTCGGGCTCAATGCGGACGGCACGATCACCAGCTCCACCGCGGTGGACGGCATGGGCATGCTCTGGTTCCCGGGCCGGCAGTACGGCGACTTCTCGCTGAAGCTCCAGTGGCGCGACGACGCCCCCGGCACGGGCAACGCCAACAGCGGCGTGTTCGTCCGCTTCCCGAACGTCCACGACAACCCGGAGGAGTCGCGTCCGGAGTGGGTCGCCATCAAGTACGGCCATGAGGTGCAGATCCTCGACCGGCCGGACGGCGACATGTACAAGACCGGCTCGGTCTACGGCTTCGACCGGATCGGTCTGGCCGGCGCCGGGGTCACGCCCAAGGGCACCTGGAACGACTACGAGATCCGGGTGGTGGACCAGCACTACTCGGTCTACCGCAACGGTGTCCTGCTCAACGAGTTCGACAACAACGGCGGCCAGGTCTTCGAGCCGCCGCGGGGCGACGACCCGGGCACCGACGGCCGTCGGTACGCCTCCGGCTACATCGGGCTCCAGGTCCACAGCACCACGGACGTGGTCTCGTACCGCGACATCCGGATCAAGGAGCTGTAGCCGAGGCCGGTATCACGTGGCCGTGACCGCATGCTGAGGCATGTGGTCACGGCCTCCCGGATGCCGGTGGCGCCATACCCAGAACACCGTGCAGGAGACCAGCGCCCAGCCGGCGAGGACCAGGTACGGGAAGACGCGCTGGTGCCCCTGGTAGTAGACGGCGGCGTGCTGGGCGTTGACCGAGGCGCCCGGGGGGAGCCAGCGGCCGATGAAGCCGAGCACCGACGGCAGCAGCGGCCAGGACACCGCACCACCGGAGGACGGGTTTCCGAGCATCACCATCAGTCCCCAGGTGGGGATCATCGCCCAGCGCCCGATCAGGGCGTTGAACATGGTGAAGACCATGCCCGTGGTGAACATGGTGAAGGCGAGGATCAACCACGACTGGACGAAAGGCAGGTCGACTGAGCCGAGCAGCCAGTCCACCACGGCGGCGATGGAGAACCCGCCGAGCAGGGCGTAGGCGACGGTGAACCCGACCCGCTCCAGGGGCTCCAGCGCCTTGGCGTGCACACTCAGCTGGATCGCGCCGACGAACCCGACGATCACCGCGGCGAGCGAGATGTAGAAGAGAGCGAGGCCGCGCGGGTCGCCCCGCTGCAGGGGCTTCACGTCCGTGACCTTCACCGGCACTTGGGCCGCTTCCCCCACCTTCAGCGTGGACTCGGCGAGCAACTGGGCGACCGAGGCTCCGGACGCGCTCGCGACGTCCAGGCCGACCCCGCCGTTCTCGGACCGCAGGACGGCGAAGACCTTCTGCTCCTCCAGCGCGATGCGGGCTTCGGCTCCGGTGGCGTACTCGTGCAGCACCAGCGAGGTGTCGAGCGCACCCTCCAGCCGGCCGAGGAAGACCTTGTCGCGCGGGGTGTCGAGCTCGCCGACCACGGCGGCCGGGATGTTGCGCGGGGTCGGGTTGGCCATCGCGTACGTGTAGGAGCCCGCGAAGAGACCGGCCGCGGCCGCGATGATGAACAGAAGCACGACGGCGGGCAGATACGGGGACGCCTTGAACGCCGCCCATCGGTCACCGCGGGCCGGGGGCCTGGCATGTTCCCCGCGCGGGGTGACGGGCTCCAGATCGGGTGCGCTCATACGTCCCCGTCCTCGTCGTGCCGGGCGCGGCTCGGCTGCACGCGTTTGGGTTCGCCGGGCATCTTCGGGTACTCCGGCGGGTACGGCATGTCGCCGAGCCCGCGCTCCCGCTCGTCCCGGTCCGCCAGCTCCAGCAGCCCGTCGAGCCGGAAGGCATGCTCGTCCATGTCCGCGTGCACGTCGCCCACCTCCGCGTAGCGCTTCGGCATGGTCCTGATGTCGAAGTCGCCCGGTTCGGCGTCGTCGATCTCCGCCCAGCGCAACGGGGCGGAGACCGGGGCGTACGGAAAGGGGCGTACGGAGTAGGCGGAGGCGATCGTGCGGTCACGGGCGGTCTGATTGAAGTCGACGAAGATCCGCTCGCCGCGCTCCTCCTTCCACCAGGCGGTGGTCACCCGGTCCGGCATCCGGCGTTCCAGTTCGCGCCCGGCGGCGATGGCGGCGCGCCGGACCTCGGTGAAGGTCCACAACGGCTCGATGGGGACGAAGACATGGATGCCCCGGCCGCCGGAGGTCTTGGGCCAGCCGTGCAGAGCGTGGTCGTCGAGTACGGACCGCAGCTCATGGGCGGCCCTCACCGCGTCGGCGTAGTCCGTTCCGGGCTGTGGGTCGAGGTCGATGCGCAGCTCGTCCGGATGGTCGGTATCGGTGCCGCGGACCGGCCAGGGGTGGAAGGTGAGCGTGCCGAGGTTGGCCGCCCAGATGACGGCGGCGATTTCGGTGGGGCAGATCTCGTCGGCGGGGCGGCCGCTGGGGAACGCGATCCGGGCGGTGGGGATCCAGTCGGGGAGGTTCTTCGGTGCCCGCTTCTGGTAGAAGAACTCGCCTTCGACACCGTCCACGAAGCGCTGGAGAGTGGTCGGCCGGTTGCACAGGGCGCGCGTGATGCCGGGGCCCACGGCCAGGAAGTACTCGGCCACGTCCCTTTTCGTGTAGCCCTTCTCCGGGAAGTAGACCTTGTCCGGACTGGACAGCCGTACGGCTCGTCCGCCGGCTTCCAGCTCCACCGCTTTTCCCGCTGCACCCATGACGGTCACGGTAGGCCGGGCTCGCATATGCCGCATATTGAGAGACGTATGTCCACACATGGGCAAGAATCGGGGTCATGGATCTGCCGGTGATGCCTCCTGTGAAGCCGATGCTCGCCAAGTCCGTCTCGAAGATCCCGCCCGGCATGCAGTACGAGGCCAAGTGGGACGGCTTCCGCGCGATCGTGCACCGCGACGGCGACGAGGTGGTGATCGGCAGCCGCACCGGAAAGCCGCTCACCCGCTACTTCCCCGAGCTGGTCACCGCCGTCCGGGACAATCTGCCGCCGCGCTGTGTGATCGACGGCGAGATCGTGATCGCGTACGACGGCCGGCTGGACTTCGACCGTCTCAGCGAGCGTATCCACCCCGCCGATTCCCGGGTGCGGCTGCTCGCCGAGCAGACCCCGGCCAGTCTGGTCGCCTTCGACATCCTGGCGGTGGGCGACGATTCGCTGCTCTCCACCAGGCAGTCCGACCGGCGCGCCGTACTGGAGGCGGCCCTGTCCGGTGCATCGGCCCCGGTCCACCTCGCACCGGCGACCACGGACCCGGCAGTCGCCCAGGAATGGTTCGAACGGTACGAGGGCGCGGGGCTCGACGGTGTGGTCGCCAAACCGCTCGATCTGCCGTACCGCCCCGACACCCGGGTGATGTACAAGATCAAGCACGAGCGGACCGCCGACTGTGTGGTGGCGGGGTACCGCTTCCACAAGAGCGGCCCGGTCGTCGGCTCGTTGCTGCTCGGTCTGTACGACTCCGAGGGCGTCCTGCAGCACGTCGGAGTCTGCGCGGCCTTCTCGATGAAGCGGCGCGAGGAGCTGGTCGCGGAGCTGGAGCCGCTGCGGATCGACTTCGCCGGCCACCCGTGGGCGGCCTGGGCCGATGCCACCGCGCATGAGACCGCCCGGCTGCCCGGGGCGCCGAGCCGCTGGTCCGGGAAGAAGGACCAGTCGTGGGTGGCGCTGCGCCCGGAGCGGGTCTGCGAGGTGGCGTACGACCACATGGAGGGCGACCGTTTCCGGCACACCGGCCAGTTCCGCCGGTGGCGGCCGGACCGCACCCCGGACAGCTGCACGTACGCGCAGCTGGAAGAGGTGGTGCGGTACGACCTGGCCGAGGTGCTGTCAGCCGGCGGACGCTGAGCCCGACGGCGTGGCGCACGGGTCCTCGCTCGTCCCCGGGTCGGGTGACGGGGATTCCGTGGCTCCGGCCGAGTCGGTCGGATCGGGGGATGTGGAGTCCGTCGGGCAGCCGGGGTCCGTGCCCGGGTCGGGTTCCGAGGTGCTGGGGTCGGGGCTCGTACCGGGGTCCGGGGAGGCCGGTCCGCTGTCGGTCGGATCGGGGGAGCCGCCCGGATCGGTGGGGTCCGGGGAGCCGCTCGGGTCCGGTGAACCGGTCGGCGAGTCGGAGGGCTTCGGGGACGCCGATGACGAGGGGCCGGGCGAACCGCCGGGCTGCGGGCCCACGATGATGCCGCCGCCCGGGGCGCCGGGACCGCCGACCGGGTGCGTCGGCTCGTTCGGCCCGCCCGCGCCGGGGCTCTTCGGTACGGGGCCCTTCCCGTCGGCCACCGGATGGATGCCCTTGCGGTAGAACTCCAGCCAGGACAGCACGGTACGCAGATAGGTGTCCGAGTGGTTGTAGCTGAGGATCGCCCGGTCCAGATCGGCCTTCACCGACAGATTGCGCGGTCCGGCACAGAGGTAGTACCCGGCGGCCAGGGCGGCGTCGTAGACATTGCTAGGATCGCGGCGGCCGTCGCCGTTTCCGTCCTTGCCCCAGTGGGCCCAGGTGGAGGGGATGAACTGCATCGGGCCGACCGCCCGGTCGTACGTCCTGTCACCGTCGTACGCGCCGTTGTCGGTGTCCGGGATGTTGGCGAAGCCCGCACCGTTGAGCACCGGCCCCAGGATCGGACTGAGTGTCGTTCCGTGGGCGTCGACCCGTCCCCCGCCCGCCTGCCCGGACTCGACCTTGCCGATCGCCGCGAGTAACTGCCACGGCAGACGGCATCCGGGGTCGGTGCGGCCGAGCGCGCTCTCCGCCTTGCGGTAGGCGGCGAGGACCGTGGCCGGGATGCCCGCCTCGGCCCAGGACCGGGCGAGCGCCGGGCTCTGCTTCACACCGGCCTTCGGCGGCTTCGGCGACTGCAGCGGCGGCAGTTCGGTGTGGTAGGAGTCGTCATTGGGCACGTGCGACCACGTGACCTCGTCGGCCTCCTGGCGCTCCTTCGCGGTCTGTTCATGGCGGACGAGTCCCGGTGCCTGGGACGCGGTGAGCGCGGCCATCGCGGCGACCGCGGCTGCCGTGCCGCCGATTCCGCGACGCATGGTGCCGTTGAACCTCATGCGTGCTCCCCTCTCCCCCGGGTCACTGGGTGAACGTATCGATGGCGGAGATCCGCCAGGTGCCGCCGCGGCGAACAGCGTCCACGGCGAACATGGCCGCCGCGTAGGTCGTCTCGTCCGACTTGCCGGTACGGGTGTTGCTCTGGTCGGCGAAGATCAGCAGCCGGGCCCGGTCGCCGTCGAGGAGTTCCACGCCGCTGTCCGTGACGGTCGTGGTCAGCACGAGCTTCTGCTTCTGCCCCTGGGCCCGTACCTGGGCGAGCATGTCCTTGTGCTGCTGAACGGCCTTGCCGACCAGGTAGGTTCTCGCCGCCTGATCGGACTTGGCGGTGGCGGCGTAGTTGTACGAGAAGACCGCACCGACCGCCTCGGAGATCTGGCCCTTCACCTCGCTGGTCCGGCTGATGTCGGTGAGGGCGGTGTTCTGCCGGCTCGCGTCATCGCGCAGTCCGTCGGCCGCGGTGAACGACCAGGCTGCGAAGGCGCCGAGGAGGACAGTGAGTGCGCAGAGCACGGCGGGGAGCCGGATCCGGAGTCGGGGCAGTCGCCTGCGCGGCTGTTCATCCCGCCCCTCCTGTGCTTTCGTCCCCTCCGTCCCCTCCGCCTTCTCCGCCTTCTCCGCCTTCTCCGCCTTCTCCGCCTTCTGGGAATCGGAGTCGTGGGAATCGGACGACTCCTTGAGGTCCGGTGTGTCTACGGCCTCCTGCTCTTCCTCTCCGCGCCGGACGTTCTTGCGCGGCGGTGCGGTCGAGTGCTCAGCGGCGGCCACGGTCGCCAACCTGCGTCGGCGGTTGACCAGATGACGGGTCGTCGACATGTCCGGGGTCCTCTCGGTGATCGGATGCTTCGGATGGAGCCGGGGACGTCAGCCGGCCGTGTTGCCGACCGGTGCCTGGCCGAGGGCGCTGAGCTTCCACCCCTCGGACGTGCGGGTGAGCTGCCCGAGCATCCGGCTCTCCTTCACCGCGGGCTTGCCTTTCGGTGCCGTCACGGTGATCCGCAACGCCACCATCACCGATGCCTTGCCGGTCCGGTCGTCGAGTTCGGTGACCGCACCGGAAAGCACCTTGGCGGTGCTCACGGTCTTCGCCTCCTGGATCTGCTTCTCGAACCCGCTCCGCCCGTCGACGAGTTGCTTGTGCAGATCGCCGGTGGTGGACTCCTCCCAGCTGTCCAGTCCCTGGTCCAGCTTCTGGTGGTCGAGGGTGTTCATGTTCTGCACAGCCTGCTCGCCGGCGGCCAACGCGTCGTCGCGCGTCTGCGCATAGGCTGCCGAGTCGTCGTGCGCGGCCCCGTACCAGGACCAGCCGCCCCAGGAAGCGCCGCCGGCCGCCGCGACCGTCAGCACGATCGCCGCCACCACCAGCGGGTTCCTCGTCGTCCGTACCCGTGCCATTGCTGTCTCTCCCCTGCCGGCTGAGCTGAGCGGTGGATGTACCTGTGGCTGCGGTTGTGGTTGCGGCTATCTGGAGGCGATGTCGACGATCTGCCAGTGTCCGTTGCGCAGTTCGGCGGTGACGGACAGCTGGGCAGCCGCCGTGGTCGGATCCTTGCCCTGGCGCTCGTAGACCTGGTCGAGGAAGACGAGCAGATGGGCACCGGTGCCGGAGAGCCGGGTCACCCCGGCGCGTACGACATGCGTGGTGAGCGTCAGTTTCTGGTCCCTGGACTGCTTCTCGACCTGGCCGAACAGCGCCGCATACTGCTGCAGCGCCTTCCCTCCGAGGAGCTGCTTCGCCGACTCCTTGGTGCCGGCGGTGTCCTGCGGGCCGTACGAGAAGACCTTGCCGAGTGCGCTGCTGACATCGCCCGCGACCCGGGTGGTGGCCTCGGTGTCGGTCAGCGCGAGGTTGTCGGTGGCCGGGGTGTCCCTCAACTGCTGGGCCCGTACGAAGAGTCCGGCGCCCGCCGCGACCAGGGCGAGGACCAGCAGCACAGCCGCGACGGACTGCCGGCGGGCGGGCCGGGACTCCCCTGTCCCGCCGGTCCCGTCCCCCGCGCTCTCCCGGCTCTCCGGCTCCTCGACCGCCGGTTCGGTCGTCTCGTCGGTGCTCACCATCGCCTTCCTCCCCTATGCCTCATGCGGCACCTACCGGAATCGCGGTGAGTGCTTTGACCTTCCAGCCGTCCGGGGTGCGGGCGAGCGTGGCCTCGAAGCGTTTGCGTTCGGTGGCCGCACTGCCGGTGCGCGGTGTGACCTGGACGTCGACGGTCGCCATCAGTTCGGCCGTACCGGTCCGTTCGTCGAGCGCGGTGAGCGCCGCGTCGGTGACGGTGCCGCGGGCCGTGCTGCCGTTCTTCTTCAGGTCGCTCGCGTCCTTGCTCCGGGTGCGCTTCAGCTGGTCGTGCAGCGGCCCGGTGGAGACATCGAGCCACTGCTGCAGCCCCGCGTCCACGCTGGTGGCGTCCTTGCCGTTCAGGCTGTTGAGCCGGGCGAGATGGTGCTTGCCCGCAGCCAGGGCCGTGTCACGGTCCTTGGCGAAGGAGAGGGTGTCGTCGCCGCGCGCCTGTGCGTACGACCATCCGCCCAGGGCGCAGATCAGCACGGCGGCAAGGACGATCGCCCAGCCACCGAGGCTCCTGGCACGGGGGTTCACTCGCCGGCTCCCAGTCCGAGCAGCCCGGCCATGCCGTGTGCGGCAGGCGCGGTGTCCGCCGTGGTCCCGAGTGCTCCTGGGAGTGTGCCTCCCGCATCGGCCCCGAGGAGCATGGAGCCGGGCTTGGCGGGTTCGGGTACGGCTCCGCCCTTCGGCGCGTTCGCGCTGCCTCTTACGTTGATGCCGGTGCCGGGCGAAGAGGTGCAGCGTGCTGCGGTGTTGACCTCGGGGCCGGTCGTCGTGTCGAGGCCGTTGCGATAGGTCGTACCGCCGTAGCCGGCGGTGCAGGGCAGCGGTTCGAAGAACGTGACCGACATACCGAACCGGGCACCGTCCTCGTCCACCGCGCTCGCTCCGGCGGCGGCGACCGCGGGCAGCTTCACAAGGAGTTCCTCCATCCCGCGCTGCCTGGTGACGGCGACCTCGGACGTGGTGAGGAGGTTCGCGACGACGATTCCGAAGCTGGGGTCGAGATCGCGCAGCAGCCCGCTGATCTGCCCGGTGGCATCGGGCGCGGCAGCGATCAGTTTCCGCAGGTCGGTGTCCGATCCCTTGAGCTGGGCCGCCAGTTCCTCGGCGCCGGAGGCGAAGCCCTTGAGCGCTTCGCCCTGTTCGGCCTGGGTGCGCAGCACGGTCTCGCCGTCGGTCATCAGCTTGGTGTTGGTGGGCAGCGCGTCGTCGGCCGCCTGTACGAAGTCGCTGCCGGTGTCCAGGAGGACCTGGAGGTCGTCGCCCCGCCCGCTGAGTGCCGTGCCGAACTCGTCGACCACGGTGCGCAGGGAGTCCAGATCGACGGACCCGGCGAGGTCATTGACGCTGGTGAGGACATTCGTCACCGGGGCCGGGACGGTGGTGTCGACCTGGTCGATGACCGAGCCGTTCTCCAGGTAGGGCCCGTCGGCGCGGGTCGGCCTCAGATCGACGTACTGCTCGCCGACGGCCGAGAGGTTGGCGACGACGGCCTTCAGATCATCCGGGATGGGCGGTGCGGACTTGTCGATGCGCAGTTCGGCCTCCACACCGTCGTCAGTGAGGTCGATGGGTCCGACGCGGCCCACGGAAACCCCCCGGTAAGTGACATTCGAGTGAGTGAACAGGCCACCGGTACGGGCAAGTTGGATTTTGACGGTGTAGTAGTCCCGCATGCCGACGTAGTGGCCGAGGTCGGCGTACCGGACACCCAGATAGCCGAGCACCAGCACCGCGATGATCAGGAACGAGATGTTCTTCAGCCGGATGGCGAGGGTGATCATCAGCTGCTCCCCTCCGAGGCCGAAGGCTTGTCCGAAGGCGTACTCGGAGTCGTTCCCGAAGCCGTCCCTGAAGTCGTGATCGAGGGGAGAGGAAGCGGCAGCCCCGAGTCGGCCGACTTGGTGGTTGCCGTCGTTCCGTTCGCCGTGACCGCGTCCGGGTCGAAGGCCGGAATGATCTGCGTACCGGGTACGGCCGTCATGTCCAGATACACATTGAGGTAGTCGCCCTTGACCCCGCGCAGCACCTCGTCCGTGAACGGGTAGGTGAGGAGCACCTGGAGGGAGTCGGGCAGGTCGTTGCCGGAGTCGGCGAGCGCCTTGAGCGTGGGGGCGATGGCCTTCAGGTCGGCGATCGTGTCCGCCTTGCTCTTGTCGATGGTGTCGACGGCGACGGTGGAGAGGGTGTCGAGGGCGCGCAGCATGGTGAGGAGCGAGCCGCGTTGTTTCTCCAGGACCTTCATTCCGGGGCTGAGCCCGGTGAGGACCTTGCCCACGTCCTGTTTGCGGGTGGCGAGGGTGGTGGAGAGCCGGTTGACTCCGTCGAGAGCCTCGGTGATGTCCTTCTTGTGGTCGTCGAGGTTGGTCACGAGGGTGTCGACCCGGCTGAGCATCGACCGGATCTGCGGCTCCTGCCCGGCCATCGCCTTGTTGAGTTCGGTGGTGATGGTCTTGAGCTGGTTGATGCCACCACCGTTGAGCAGCATCGACAGGGCGCCGAAGACCTCTTCGACCTCGGGGTTCCGGTTGGTGCGGGTGAGCGGGATCCTGTCGCCGTCGGCGAGGCTGCCCTCAGCGGTCCCGGTCGCGGGTGGCGAGAGCTGGACGTATTTCTCGCCGAGGAGGCTGGACTGTTCCAGGTGGGCGTATGCGTTCGCGGGCAGTTTGATCTTCCCGTTGACGCGCATGGTGACCCTGGCGTTCCAGGTGCCCGGGGCGAGGGAGATCTTGGTGACGCGGCCGACCGAGACGTCGTTGACCTTCACCGAGGACTGCGGGGCGAGGCTGAGTACGTCCCCGAAGTCGGCGGTGATCTCGTACGGATGGTCGCCGAGGTCCGCACCGCCGGGCAGCGGCAGCTGGTCGATGCCGGAGAACTGCGGGGCCTGGCATCCGGTGGCGACGAGGGCGCAGCAGACGCCGAGCGCGATCAGGGTGGCGACGCCGGTGGTTGCGAGGGCCCCGGGTCTGCGGAGGGAACGGCTCATCGGTTCGCCCCCTTCTTGTTGTTGTTCGCTGTCCCGGCGCCCTCCGGTGTGCCGTAGACCGTGCCTACCGCCGGCAGTGGCAGCGAGGGCAGTGCCTTCTGCCGTTGAGCATCCACCGGGGAGAGCCCGTCGAGGCTCACGGTCGATTCGGTGAGCGGCCCGCCCATGCTGAGCTCGTTGAGGTCGGTGCGGCCGTTGAGGGTGCGGTGCGTCGGGTCGTAGGCGCCCAGAACGTTGCCTGCGGAGAGCGGCAGTGTGTCGAGGGATTCGGCGAGCGAGGCCCGCTGGTCGACGAGGGTCTGGGTGATCGGCACCAGGGCGTCCACGTTCTTCTTGAGTGCCCCGCGGTTGTCCTGGATGAAGGTCTTGACCTGGGCGAGTGCGGTACCGAGCTCCTTGAGTGCGGCGCCGAGGTTCTTCTTGTCGTCCGCCAGGAAGCCGGTCACGGAGTTCAGCTGTTGTTCGGCGGCGCGCACATTGCCGTCGTTGTCCTTCAGCATGGTGGTGAAGGTCTGCAGGTAGGACAGTGTGTCGAAGAGGTCCCCGCTGCTCTTGTCGAGTGTCTTCGTCGCCTTGCCGAACTGTTCGATGGAGTCCCCGATGTCCTTGCCGTTGCCCTTGAGGTTCTTCGCCCCGGTGTCGAGGAGTCCGGCGAACGCGCCCTGGGCGTTCGCCCCGTCCGGGCCGAGCGCGCTGGAGAGTTCGGTGATGGACGCGTACAGCTGGTCGACCTCCACCGGAGTCGCGTTGTTCGCGGCGGGCAGTTCCGCTCCGTCGGCAAGTACCGCTCCCCCGTTGTAGGCGGGGGCGAGCTGGATGTACCGGTCGGCGACGAGGCTGGGGGCGACGACGACGGCGTGCGCCTGTTTGGGCACCTTGATGCCCTTGTCGACCCGCAGGACGACCTTGACCTCCTTGCCCCGCGGTTTCACCGATTCGACGGTGCCGACCTTCACCCCGAGAATCCTCAGGTCCGATCCGGCGTAGACACCGGTCGCCTGGTCGAAGTAGGCGGTGACGGTCGTCGTTCCCTCGTCGTCCATGGCCATCACTCCGGTGGTGGCCGCGACGGCCACGACGGCGAGTCCGGCGCCGATGCCGACGATGCGCGTGAGTCTCACGTCAGCTGCCGCCTTCCTGCTTGGGAGGCATACATCCGGTCGCCGGCGGTGTGTCGGCGGGCAGGTAGTTCTTCGGTACGACGCCGCAGACGTAGTTGTCGAACCAGCGGCCGTTGCCGAGGGTGTTGCCGACGAGCCGGTTGTACGACCCGGCGAGCGAGAGCACCTTGTCGAGGCTCTTGCGGTTCTTCTGCAGAACCGCGGTGACCCGGCCGAGCGCCTGGAGGGTCGGCTTCAGCTGCTTGTTGTTGTCGGCGACGAGTCCGGTGAGCTGGGTGCCCAGATCGCGGGTGCCGGTCAGCAGCAGATGGATCGAGTCGCGGCGCGCCTGGATCTCGCCGAGAAGCAGATTGCCGTCCTCCAGCAGGGTTTCGAAGCTGCTCTTCTTGTTGGCGAGGGTCTTGGTGAGCTGCTTGCTGCCCTTGAGGAGGGTGGCGAGCTGCGCGTCGCGCTCGGAGACGGTCCTGGAGAGTGCGGAGAGCCCGTTGGCGGCGCTCTTCACGTCCGGCGGGGAGTCCTTGAACGTGGCGGAGATCGTCTCGAAGCTCTTGGCGAGCTGTGCGGTGTCGATCTCCCCGATGGTCTCGCCGAGGCCGTTGAACGCCTGGGTGACGTCGTAGGGGGATGTGGTGCGGCTCGCCGTGATGCGTTCGTGCGGGTCCTGCGGGGCGTTGCCCAGCGGGTCGACGGCGAGGTACTTCTCGCCGAGGAGTGTCTTGATGGCGATGCCGACGGTGCTGGAGTTGCCGATCCAGGCGTCCTTGACCCGGAATGTGACCTTCACCTTGGCGCCGTCGAGGGAGACCCCGGTGACCTGACCGACCTTCACTCCGGCGATCCGTACCTCGTCGCCATCGGCGAGCCCGGCGGATTCGGTGAAGTCGGCGCTGTAGGTGGTACCGCCGCCGATGAAGGGCAGCGAGTCGGCACGGTAGGCGGCGAGCCCGACGAGGGTCAGGACGAGCAGGCCGACGATGCTGACGGCGACGGGGTTGCGTTCGCGTATGGGTTTGATTCTCATGACAGGCACCTCGGCTGGGTGATCGCGATGCCGGTGGGCGGTGTGCTGCCGTCGCTGGTCGTCACGCCGCTGACCCTGGCTTCGCAGAGGTAGAGGTTGAGCCATGAGCCGTAAGAGGTGAGGCGGCTGATCGCCGCCATCTTGGCCGGGGTCTTCTCCAGGAAGTTCTCGATCTTCGGCGAGTTGTCGGCCAGCCGGTCGGAGAGGCGGCCGAGTTGCTTGATGTCGTCCTTGAGCGGTTTGCGGCCGTCGTTGAGCAGGTCCGCGGTGACGGTGGTCAGCGCGCCCATCGCGGTGACCGCCTGTCCGAGCGGTTTACGGTCGCCGGAGAAGCCGGTGACGAGCTTCTGGAGGGTGACGACGAGGTCGTTGAAGCCGGCCTCGCGGTCGTTGACGGTCTTCAGCACCGTGTTGAGGTTCTTGATCACCTCGCCGATCACCTTGTCCTTGGCGGCGACGGTGCCGGTCAGCGAGCCGACGTGCTGCAGGATGCTGTCGACGGTGCCGCCCTCCCCCTGGAGCACCTGGACGATCGAGCCGGCGAGCTGGTTGATGTCCGGCGGGGAGAGCCCTTCGAAGAGCGGCTGGAAGCCGTTGAAGAGCTGGGTGAGGTCGAGCGCCGGCGTGGTGCGGGAGAGCGGAATGGTGGAGCCCGCGGTGAAGTTCTCGCCGACCGGTCCTGCTCCCTGGTCGAGGTCGATGTACCGCTGGCCCACCATGTTGAGGTACTTGATGGACGCGGTCACCGATGCCGGGAGCTTCCGGCCCTTCTGAACGGTGAAACCGACCTCGGCGAGCCGCCGGTCGGCGACCTTGATGGACTCGACCTGCCCGACCTTGACCCCGGCGATCCGGATGCTGTCGCCGACGATGAGTCCGGTGGCGTCGGTGAACCTGGCCTTGTACGTACTGGTGTTGCCGACGCCCGTATTGGCGATGGACAGGGCCAGGACCGTGGTGGCCAGGGTCGTCACCAGGATGAAGACGATCGATTTCGCGAGCGGTCCCGCGAGGGAGCGGCGCTTCACTTGAGCTTCACCTCCGCACCGCGGAAGGCCGGACCGATGAGCACGCTGCTCCACTCGGGCAGCGCCTGCGGCTGGACTTTCAGTGAGGGAGCGACCAGTTCGTTGACGAGTCGGCTCTCCTGCGGGGAGTTGGGCATACCGAGGGACGCGTCCGCTGCCGGCACTTCTTCGGGGGTGCCGGGCGCGGAGTCCGCCGAGGTCCCCCGGTCCGCCGCCGTACGGGCGTCCGCGGTCGGCAGCGTGTCGCCGACGTAGGGCACGGAGTAGCAGTGCGGTCCGCCGGTCGCGTTGTAGACCGGGGTGTCCCTTCCGGCCACGTACTTCCCCTTGGAGGGCACGGTCTTGAGCGTGACGTGGAGTCCCGGTTCGTCGGTGCCCTTGCCGAGCGCCTTGTCCATGGCGGGGACGAACCCGGCGATGGTGCGCAGCGTGCAGGGGAATTCCGACGAGTACTTCGCGAGGGTCTCCAGCGTGGGCCTGCCCGTTGCGGAGAGCCGGATGAGGTTGTCCTTGTTCTTCCGCAGGAAGGTGGTGATGTCCTGGGCGGAGGCGGTCGTGGACCCGTAGAGGTCGGCGAGCCCGGCCTGCTGTTCGGCGAGGGTGCCGCTCGTGGTGGTGAAGTCGGTGAGCGCGTCGAGGACGTCCGGGGCCGCATCCGCGTACACGGTGCTCACCTTGACGAGTTCCTTGATGTCGGCGTTGAGCTTGGGCAGTTGGGGGTTGAGCTTCTTCAGGTGTGCGTCGAGCGTGACAAGGGTCTCGCCGAGCTTGTCGCCGCGTCCTTCGAGTGCCTGGGAGACGGCGGTGAGGGTGGCAGAGAGCTTCTGCGGCTGTACGGCCGTGAGCAGCGGCAGGACATTGTCCAGGACCTGTTCCAGCTCGATGGCGTTGCTGGAGCGGTCCTGCGGGATGACGGCCCCCGCCTTCAGCGTCTGCGCGGAGGGGATCCGAGGCGGTACGAGTGCCACGAACCGTTCTCCGAAGAGGGTGGTGGGCAGCATCTGGGCGGTGACGTCGGCCGGGATCCGGTCGAGTTTGTCGGGTTGGATGGCGAGGGTGAGCCGGGCCCCGTCCCCGTCGGCCGCGATGTTACGGACCTGACCGATGACGACGCCGCGCAGTTTCACATCGGCGTTGTCGTGCATCTCGTTGCCGACGGTCCCGGTCCGCACGGTCACGGTGGCATCGTGGGTGAAGTCCTTGTTGTACACCGCGACCGACACCCACACGAGTACGGCGGGCACCAGCAGAAAGCTGACTCCGGCGAGCCGGCGGCGCACCGTCTGCGTGTTCATCATCCGGCCACCTTCACGGTCGTCGTGGCGCCCCAGATGGCGAGCGAGAGGAAGAAGTCGGTGACGCTGATCAGCACGATCGCGTTGCGCACCGACCGCCCGACGGCGATACCGACCCCGGCGGGCCCGCCCTCGGCCCGGAATCCGTAGTAGCAGTGGGCGAGGATCACCATCACGCTGAAGATCAGCACCTTGAGCACCGACAGCAGTACGTCGTCCGGGGAGAGGAAGAGATTGAAGTAGTGGTCGTACGTACCCTCGGACTGCCCGTTGAACAGGACGGTGACATAGCGGGACGCTACGTACGACGAGAGCAGTCCGATCGCGTACAGCGGGATGATCGCGACGACTCCCGCGATGACCCGGGTGGTGACGAGGTAGGGCATGGACCGCACGCCCATCGCTTCGAGGGCATCGACCTCTTCATTGATCCGCATCGCGCCGAGCTGGGCGGTGAAGCCGGCGCCGACGGTGGCGGAGAGGGCGAGACCGGCGACGAGCGGGGCGATCTCGCGGGTGTTGAAGTAGGCGGAGATGAAGCCGGTGAAGGCGGAGGTGCCGATCTGGTTGAGGGCCGCGTACCCCTGGAGGCCGACGACCGTCCCCGTGAAAAGCGTCATCGCGATCATCACGCCGATGGTTCCGCCGATGACACCGAGGCCGCCGCTGCCGAACGCGACTTCGGCGAGGAGGCGCTGCACTTCTTTGAGGTAGCGGCGCAGGGTCCTGGGGATCCAGATCAACGCGCGTATGTAGAAGATGAGTTGATCGCCGGAGCGATCCAGCCAGCCGAGCATGGACATCTTCTCTCAGCTCCCCTTCGCGGGGACGATCTGGAGATAGATCGCCGTGAGGACCATGTTCACGAAGAACAGCAGCATGAAGGTGATGACGACGGACTGGTTGACCGCGTCGCCGACTCCCTTGGGGCCTCCGCGCGGGTTCAGACCGCGATAGGCGGCGACGATGCCCGCGATGAACCCGAAGATCAGCGCCTTGAACTCGCTGATGTAGAGGTCGGGCAGCTGGGCGAGGGCGGAGAAGCTGGCGAGGTACGCACCGGGCGTCCCGTGCTGCATGATCACGTTGAAGAAGTAGCCGCCGAGCGTGCCGACGACGGAGACCAGGCCGTTGAGCAGGACGGCCACGAACATGGTGGCCAGGACGCGCGGGACGACGAGGCGCTGGATGGGCGAGACGCCCATGACCTCCATGGCGTCGAGCTCCTCACGGATCTTCCGCGATCCGAGGTCGGCGCAGATCGCCGAGCCGCCCGCGCCGGAGATGAGCAGGGCCACGATGAGCGGGCTGGCCTGCTGGATGACGGCGAGGACGCTGGCGCCGCCGGTGAAGGACTGGGCGCCGAGCTGCTGGGTGAGCGAGCCGACCTGGAGGGCGATGACCGCGCCGAACGGGATCGAGACGAGGGCGGCGGGCAGGATGGTGACACTGGCGATGAACCAGAACTGCTCGATGAACTCCCGCACCTGGAAAGGCCTTCGGAAGATCGACCGGGTCACGGACAGGGCGAGCGCGAACAGTTTCCCGGTCTCGCGCAGCGGGGCGAGCAGCCGCGTCGGTGGTCTCTGTACCGGCGTCTGCCGCGGTGGCGCGTCGGTGGCGGGCGGCTCGGGGGGCCGCACCGGAATCTCGGCCGTCACGGGCGCGCACCGCCGGCAGCCGGGGTGTAGCTGTTCATGATGGCCGTACGGGCGGCCTCCGGCAGCTGGCCCATCATGCCGAGGACCCGCTCCCGGCGCCGCAGGACGGCCTGGCGGACCGGCATCCCGGGCGAGGGCTCCAGCTGCGGTACGACGGTCCGCGGCCCTGAGGTGTGGTCGTAGCCGGTGCCGTTCAGCTGCTCGGCGGCGAGGGTGGCGGCGTCCTTCTCCTCGGACATGCCGATGGGGCCTTCGCGGCGTCCGGAGAGGAACTGGGAGACGACGGGCACATCGCTGGTGAGCAGCACCTCGCGCGGCCCGAAGGTGACGAGGTTGCGGCAGAACAGCATCCCCATGTTGTCGGGGACGGTCGCGGCGATGTCGAGGTTGTGGGTGACGATCAGCATCGTGGCGTCGATCTGCGCGTTCAGATCGATGAGGAGCTGGGAGAGGTAGGCGGTACGGACGGGGTCGAGCCCGGAGTCCGGCTCGTCGCAGAGGATGATCTGCGGGTCCAGGACGAGGGCACGGGCGAGGCCGGCCCGCTTGCGCATGCCGCCGGAGATCTCGCCGGGCAGTTTCCCCTCCGCACCGAGAAGTCCGACGATGTCGATGCGTTCCATGACAATGCGCCGGATCTCGGATTCCTTCTTGCGGGTGTGCTCACGCAGCGGGAAGGCGATGTTGTCGAACAGCGACATGGACCCGAAGAGGGCACCGTCCTGGAACATGAGGCCGAAGAGCTTGCGGGTCTCCATGATGTCCCGTTCGGGGCTGTTCACCATGTCGACGCCGTTGATGAGCACGCGGCCGTGTTCGGGCTTCAGCAGGCCGATGATGGATTTGAGGAAGACGGTCTTTCCGGTACCCGACGGGCCGAGCATGACACTGACCTCGCCGGCGGGAAGCGTGAGCGACACGTCCTGCCAGATGTTCTGCTTGCCGAAAGACTTGGTGAGGCCTTCGACCACTACTTCGATTCCCATCCCACCTCCTGCATGCGCTCACGAAGTGACAGAAGTGCGCCGAGGGGCGCACGTTAAGTTCATCAAGACCGCCAGGACAAGCCCTTGAACAGCCAATTCGCCAACCTGCGGCTCTTTTGTCATTCAGTGACAAGCCCGGGGGGAAAGCTTGTCAACAATTGCGTACTCGTAACACTCGGTGCAGGTCGGGGCCTCGCGGCCCAGGGGGGCCGGAGCCGTGAGGCCCCACAGCGCGCACTCCGCCCGGAATAAAGGGGGTTCCGGGCAGTGAGCTCGCGGGTAGGGACTCCTCGCGCGGGGGGCCACGACGGGGAGTCCCTTTCCGGCTGACGAGCAGGACCACGCCTCACCGGCCGAGTTGCTTACGGGGGCGAGGTTACGGCTGGGTAACCTGGCCCGCAATACCAGTTCTCGAAGTTTCCGCGAGCCCGTGTTCAGCCACGTTGTTCTTTACACGGACTGAGCAATGATCCGGGAGAACTTATCCACGAGTGATAAATTCCGCGACCTCCGGAAGGGGTACGGGCGCCGGCCACCTGCACAAACGAGGCGCGTACGACGCACCACTCGGACGGGGCGCACACACAAGCGGTGTCAATCATTCCGCATCACGCAGCGCCAGGGTGCGCACCAATTGACAAAGAAACGCCGCCCGATGCTCACCCGGGACCGAGAAGACCCTTTCGGTAGAAGATTCTCAAACGGCGGGATTGTGCGGCGGTGTTTCCCGCAAGTAACCTCGCGGCTCAGTGAATCCAGAAGCCAAACCTCTCTCGCTTTGTTCGATTCACGGTTCACTGTTCTCGTCCTCGACGCCGTCCTGTCTCTCTTCGCAAAGGGCGAGCAGCCCCTCGACGCGCCGGCTCCGGGCGTCGAAGACCGAGCAACTCCGAGAACGACACCGCCGTACCGACGGCTGCCTGAATTAAAGGGGAAGACATGAGATCCGCTTCGAACCGGGCGCGTGTGGGGCTGCTGGCCTCCGTCACGGCCCTCGCCGCGTTCGCCTCCGTGGGGTCGGCCACCGCCGCCACGAGCCTCAACGGCAACTGGGCGCCGTTCACCCGTTGTCCGGTGGACGCGCCCGCGATGCTGGCCGCCGACGGGAAGACCGACACCGCGCTCTGTCTCTCCTCCCACTCGGCGAGCGGTTCCATCAAGCTCGGCAACAGCGTGGTACCGACCGGGGCGAGCGACCTGCAGGTCGGCGTGGTCACACACACCGGTGGGTCGACCACGGTGGTGTCACCGTCCGGCGGCGCCCTCATCGCCGACTCGGCGGACATCCCGGGCGGGCTGCTCGGCCTGATGTGCCCCAGCGACATCCCGGTGATCACCGGCATCTGCAACCAGTTGACCAACGTCAGCCTCAACCGGGTCACGGCCACGGTCGAGTCGGTGAACACCCCCACCGACTTCCAGCTGCTCGCGGGCACCACCACCGGGAAGCCGATCATCACACTGCCTGTACGGATCCACCTGGAGAACCCGTTCCTGGGCGACAAGTGCTACATCGGCACCAGCTCGGACCCGATCCTGCTGCGCCCGCAGAACCTGACGAAGCCGACCGTCAGCACCCAGCGGTTCGACGGTGACGGCACCACCAGCACGACCGGGCCCATGGGCCGGATCAGCCTCATCGGCGCGAACCAGAACGACGCCGCGTACGCAGTCCCCGGCGCGAGCGGCTGCGGTCTGGGCCTGCTCAACTGGGCGGTCAACCTGAAGACCGGGCTGCCGTCCGCCTCGGGCAACAACAACGTCACTCTGGACAACGCCCAGACGTACGTGGCAACCATCAACAACCCGGGCAGCGTCGCCCCCGACGCGGGCAAGCTGCTGTCGCAGTACTGGCACTCGGCGGCCCAGTAGTCGCCGGAGCACCGGTGGCTCCGCCCCGTCCCGAAAGGGGCGGGGCTTCTCGCTATGCCGGTTGGGCTTCGCGACGGACCAGCCCTGCTCATAGGGCACGTCGAGTGCTCCGACACTGCCGGCGTGCGCGGTGCGGCCGCATGCAGGGCAGGTGCGGGAGGCGTTGCGGGGGTTGGGCAGGACGGCGAAGTCCTCACCGATGCCGACATCCAGGCACTGAACTCCACATGCCGACAGGTCAGTTGACCCAAGCGCTGCGCGCCGCCCTCCTCATCGCCGAGAGCCGCGGCGCACGCCTGACCCCGCCACGCAACGAAGCGACCGACACGTGACGGGGTAACGGGACCAGGCGCCTCCCGGCGCTCCTGCCCGTGGCTACGGAAATCAGCCCTTAGGGGCCTCGGTACCCGGAATCACAGGCATGGTGGGAGGGCAGAACGTATTGGTCTGGGCCGGCACACATGTCTTTCCCTGATTCATCGTCACGAGATTTCCGGGACCCGAGATCGATGCCGTGAACAGCGGGGAAAGATCCTCACTCCCCGTTCCGCAGCCGGAGAATGAAGGTACGTCGATCTCCCCCGACAACAGACCTCCGCTGAAAACATCCGTGTAAAACGGACGCTCCCCCCGGAGAACCACCTTGAATGGCTTACTGGTCCGGCAGTTCGGACCCACGTCCAGGGGGACACCGTTCACCTTGACGTCATGCAGGCGTAGCGACTGCATGAAGGAGGCCACGGAGAAATAGACCACACCGGCGCCAACCCCTATGTTTCCGGTAGAGATGGTGAGAGGGCCGTTCTCGAATTCAACCTTCGCGGATACCGGCTGGAACCCAAAAGTCAAGAAGGTGGATTCAGCGTCCGGCAGCTTCAGGTTTCCGAGCGATGAGATGCGGATATAATATCCGCCCTTCGCCGTCACCTTCCGTTGCCCTATGTGCTTGTTCGCTGCAACGCTGATAAGCGCCGGCTGTCGGCTCGGATCATTGATTATCATTGCGCCGTTCAGCTTGCGCACATTGGCTATGCCGACCGCGTAGGCGCAGCCCGCCAATCCCCCGGTGGGTACGTCGAGCTCACTGAGGGGATCGCCGGCCGGTGGCTCCGGTGCCTCGCTCCAGTCCATCTCGCCCACGGCAGGGGCAATCGGACAGTGGTCAGCGGTTTCGGCCGGGACTGCACCCGGTTCGACCGATATCCCTTCACGCACACCCTTCTCGGCGGGCTCCCCCGTTGCCGGGGTGCCCGTCGGCGTGGTGTCGGCGCCACCCGGCACAGGGACGGTCGCCAGGCGTCCGTCCTGATCGGCGGTCAGATCGCAGGTCAGCGGCGCGGGTTCGGCTCCGTCGATCTGTGTGGCCTCCGTGTCGGCGCGCAGGCCCAACGTCAGCGTGCCCGCACGGAAGACGACGTCGCCCGGAGCTCCGACCGTCACTGACGGGACCTGTCCCGAGTGAACGAGCTGTACCTCTCCGTCGGCAGGCAGCGGGGTGCTCGGGGCTGTGAGACTCTGCCAAGTCGCTTCGGCCGTACGATCATTCTGCGCGACGCCGACTGCGAGAGTCACCGTGCTCGATGCCGCTGCGGATCCGGCCGGAAGCAGCGCCTCGATGTCGGCCCGCGAGATCCCGACAGTGACCGTGACCAGATCGGGCTGCACCGGTTCGCCGACTGCACCGGAGGCCGGAAACGCGGCGCTGACATCGACGGTGACCCGGACGTTCCCGTTCGGCACTGCGCAGTCGTACGCGAACGGGGCCGCCTTCGTTCCTTCGTCCGCAGCCGATCCCGGCCCGGACAGCAACCCCGCGAGGAGCACGGCGGCTGCAATCGAAGCCAGACGCACGAAAGGCCTGCCACCGGTCGCAGATGTCTTCACGTTCATATGGGCGCTGTCCCCCTGATGCGGTGTGATGCGGTGGCTACGGTGCTGCACGCGGCTGGATGCGTCCACCCGTTCGACACATTCGGTCGCGTGACGTATCGCGTCCGAACCACGGCGGGGGTGGCGGCGGAGTGCTCCTCCGCCGCCACCCCGGATGCGTCCCTGGGCCGGTCCTTACCTGACCTGACTGGCCGGACTACGACGTCGCGGTAATGGTCTGCGACGGGTCCACGACGTATGTGGCGTTGAGACTGGCCACGTCGCCGTCGTTGATGAGGCCGAGGCAACTGGCGTTGGACGCGACGAGATCAGTGCCGGAGCCGTCGATCACGAGGGCCCCTGCCGTGTTGTCGTAGTGCCCGTAGACCTGGCCCGAGAAGTCGGCGGAGCAGCCGATTCCTTCGATGTGCGCCGAGATGTCACTGACGGTGCCGTCAACCCAGTCCGTGTGGGTGGCGTTCGGCTCGACGGCGTTGATGTGCCACGGCGAAGCGGCCATCGTGACGTCGAAGTTGATACCCCCGACGTTGCAGTTCGTGAAGGTGATGTTGTTGATGTCGCCGATGTCGACACCGTCGGCGCTCGTCGCGTCGAGCGATCCGTCGTTCACGTCGGAAGAGTCGCAGACGAGCTGCGCAAAGGGAACATCCAGTGTCGGGAGCTCTGCATGGGCGGTGAAGTCCCCGCCCGGGCTGACGGCCCATGAGTGCGGAGCGGCCGAAGCCGGCGACATCGACAGGGCGACGGCTGCGCCCAGTGCGGCGGTGACGACTGCGGCTCTTCGTGCAAGCGTGTTCACAGTTCCTTTTCCCTTCTGAAGGTGCGGTCAATTAAGGAGTGTCCCTCCCGGCAATTGAGGGCGGCATTCCAAAGGTGACCACGGAGCAGAGAATGAGCAGTCCGACCCGACCAACTGCTCGACCACTTGCGTTCGGCGAAGACGCTACGGTCGAGTAACGTGGCTTCGCAACACCCCGGACGAAGAATCTCCAAATGAGCGACTTTCGGTCAGGAATTTGTTCGGCGGCGAGCAACAGGCCGTGGATTCTTATCCAGAAGTGAGTAGTTCCGCCCCGGCAGGGTCCGCCCCTCGGGCGCCTGCTCACCTGGTCGAGGACCGCAGAACCGGCAACTCCCCATGTCACAGCCTCGAACCCGAACGGCGCCAGCCCTTGCTGGCGTGGTGCGACGCACTCGCGCCTACGTGCGCGGAGCAGCACCCGCAGTTCGAATCGCCGTTGTACCGGGCGCACGCGACTTCAATTGACGGCAGCGGAAGAATTGCCGAGGAATGATGAATTGCTGTCCGACCGCATCATTTCGAGCGGAGTTCACCGTCGGCCGCCACCATGGCCTGCCCGTGGTACGTCCGGTCGGCCGGGCAGCCGGTCCGGCTGTGGTGTGGCGTCACCGTGGTGGCGGCCTTGAGCAGCACCCTCCCGGCAGCTCCCGTCACCGTCACGGTGATCTCGACCGGATCGGGGCCGTCGTGCCGCAGGTTCGGCTGCGCCCCCTGGGCCATCGGCCGGCATTGCCCGTTGGCGCACAGCTCGGCCGCCGCCGGATGGCTCGCCGCATATGGGCGGGCATCGACCGACACGCTGTCCCCGGCGATGATCTGCGGGCAGGCTCGCGCCGTACCGCCGCTGTCACAGCCCGCAGTCGTCACCGGAGCGGCAAGCACCGGAATTCCTCCAACAATCAAAGGAGATCGGGATCGGAGAACATGAGCCGTCCACGAACCACTCATCACCCACCACCTCTTGACATCGCCGAGGTACCGCGGTCGACTGACCATCTCAATGGAAGTGCGATGCATAAACCTTTACGGGTAGCGGCATGAGGGAATTTCGCGGACCCCGCGGAATTCTTGTCACGAAATACCGAACCCGATGTACGTGCCCGTCCCCCACCGCCGGTCAGGTGGCCGGCACCGGACCGGCACAGCCCCGGCTCGACCGGGTCATGGCATGACATTACGTGCCCCTTGCATCTCGTCCTGTCCCGACGGTGTCCACAGGCCCCTGCTTGGACTATGTTCAGCAGCCCACGTTGGTACGCACCTGACGGCTTGGGAGCGCTCCTCCCACGGCCCATCCCCCATCGGGCGCAGGAGAGCAAGGGGTACTGGCATGCCGGGAGTTGCACAGCCCTCGGACCTCGGAGAACCACTGGGACCACTGCCGCAGGAGTTTGCCGCGATCGTGCGGCCCGAACTCCCCAGCCTGATCAAGGAGATCGGACTGGAGGTGACCCGTGCGTACCCCGAATACGCGCGACTGCTCGACGGACCGTACGGGCAGGGCATCCGGGTCGGCGTGGAGCAGAGCATCTCCGTCTTCGTGGACCAGGTCGCCGAGCCGGCCGCCCCCTCCGCGCTGCGCGACGAAATGTGCCGCAGATTCGGCCGGTTCGAGGCGTACGAGGGGCGCAGCCTGGACCAGTTGCAGGGCGCGTACCGGCTCGGCGCCCGGGTCGCGCTGCGCCGGGCCAAGAAGGTCGGCCGGCGCTACAACCTCTCCCCCACGATGATGCTCACCTTCGCCGACGCCCTGTTCACGTACGTCGATGAGCTCGAAGCGCTGTCCCGCGAGGGCTACTTGGAGGTCAGGGCGGCCTCCGGCGACCACACGGACACGCTCCGGCGGCGTCTGCTGCATCTGCTGCTCGCCGGCCGTCCCGTGCCCCGTACCGCCATCGCCGAGCTCTGTGAGCAGACCGGCTGGGTACTGCCCGACGAGGTGACCCTTGTTGCGGTGCGCTCCTCGGCCGACCTGGGCCGGCTCGGCGCCGACCGTGACGTCCTCGTCGATTTCACCGACCCGCAGCCGCACTTACTGATCCCGGGACCGCTCGACGACGTGCGAAGACGCATGCTCGATCACGCGCTCCTGGGCACCCACGCCGCCATCGGCCTGACCGTTCCCACCGCTCTGGCCTCGGACTCGATCCGCTGGGCCCGTCGCGTACTCGAACTCATCGACGCAGGCATCATCGACGACGCACCGGTCGTCCTCTGCGAGGACCACCTCATCACCCTGTGGCTCCTCTCCGACCCGGTCCTCCTGGACCAGCTCGCACGGCGCGAACTCGCCCCGATCGCCGGAATCAGCGCCAATCGGCGCGAGCGGCTGATCGAGACGTTGCGGATCTGGCTCGACACCCGTGGCACCGCGGCCCAGATGGGCGAGCTGCTCGACGTGCATCCACAGACCGTCCGCTACCGGATGCGCAATCTGGAATCCATCTTCGGTGAGCAACTCGTCGACCCCGAGTCCCGGTTCTCCACCGAGGCCGTGCTGCGAGCGATGCAACTGCGCGCCCGCAGCGACGACGCTCCGCTCTGAGCGGAGCACGTACCTCTTGCGCGGTCAACTTACTTACGGGTAAAGGGAAATAGCCGGTCACTCTCAAAACGGTTGCCACACGGAGACGTTCTCAACAAGAAACCCGGAAGTGCGTCCCGTACATATGGAGGAGTCGGCCGCCCACCCGGCGGCCACGCCGAGAACCACCTCCTGGCCAACCATCCGAGAGGGAACCCCCCATGACCGCCTCACACCTCCTCGTCCCCGTGCCGATCCCGGACCGGGTCGCCGCGCTGATCGGGTCCTGCATCCCGCCGCACATCGTGCAGGCGGAGTTCGATGCCGAATGCGCCGCGCGCGAGGTGCGCAGGTTCCGTGGCCCGCGCCTCTGCATCGAGGACCAGGCCGACCGTGAGCAGGCACTCTCCGAGCTGGCCCGCGCCAACAAGTTCCTCGCCGCCCACCACCCCCGGCTGCCGGTGCGCCCGGGCAGTTCCTGGTGAACCGCCCGCACCTCCCGCACTGCGCATCCGTCTTGCGAAGGGACGGCGCGGGCACCTACCTTACTCAAAAGTAAATTTACTCCGGAGTAAGGAACTGGCGTGGCCGACAACAGCAGCGGCAACCTCACCGACGAACTGGCCGGGCTCGACTTCGCGGCCGTCTCCCCCGAGGAGTTCGCACGGATCGTCAAGGGCCTGTCGGCCAAGCAGCTCGGCGAGGTCATGCACGGCGATCTGCGCTCCCGCGTACTCGGCGAGGTCTTCGGCCGGATGAGGCAGCAGTTCCGCCCGGAGGCCGCGGGGCAGCTGAAGGCGCTGATCCGCTGGAAGATAACCGGCGACAGCGATGCGGTCTTCGAGACCGTGATCTCCGAGGGCAGCTGCACCGTCAGCGAGGGCCGTTCCGAGGCCGAACCGCGCACGACGCTGGTGATGGGGGACGCCGAGTTCCTCAAACTGGTCTCCGGCAACGGCAATCCCGTGACGATGTTCATGCTGCGCAAGCTGAAGGTCGCCGGTGATGTCTCGCTGGCCTCGGGCCTGACCCGCTACTTCGACATCCCGAAGGCCTGAGCCCATGAGCTACTTCTCCCTCGCTCTCACCGAGGAGCAGCAGGATCTGCGTAACTGGGTGCACGGCTTCGCCGCCCAGGTCGTCCGCCCCGCAGCCGCCGAGTGGGACGCGCGGGAGGAGACCCCGTGGCCCGTCATCCAGGAAGCCGCCCGGATCGGTCTGTACGGTTTCGAATCCCTCGCGGACATGTACGGCGACCCCTCCGGGCTCTCCCTCCAGATAGCCAACGAGGAGCTGTTCTGGGGCGATGCCGGAATCGGCATGGCGCTCTTCGGCACCTCCCTCGCCGTAGCCGGAATTTTCGCCTCCGGAACTCCGGACCAGCTCGCCGAGTGGGTGCCGCAGTGTTACGGCGACGAGGACGACCCGAAGGTCGCCGCCTTCTGCGTCTCCGAACCGCAGGCCGGCTCCGATGTCGCCGCGATGACCACCAGGGCCCGGTACGACGAGGCCCGCGACGAGTGGGTGCTCTCCGGCCAGAAGGCCTGGATCACCAACGGCGGAATCGCCGAGGTCCATGTGGTCGTCGCCTCGGTCGATCCGTCGCTCGGCTCCCGCGGTCAGGCCGCGTTCGTCGTGCCGCCCGCCACCGAGGGCCTCGTGGCGAGCCGCACCATCAAGAAGCTCGGCCTGCGCGCCTCGCACACGGCGGATGTCTTCCTGGACGACGTACGCGTTCCCGGCCACTGCCTCCTCGGCGGAAAGGAGAAGCTGGACGCCCGGCTGGCCCGTGCCCGCGAGGGTACGAACGCCAAGGGGCAGGCGGCGATGGCGACCTTCGAGGTCAGCCGTCCGACCGTCGGCGCCCAGGCGCTGGGCATCGCGCGCGCCGCGTACGAGTACGCGCTGGAGTACGCGGGTCAGCGCGAGGCGTTCGGCCGGCCCATCATCGAGAACCAGTCGATCGCGTTCGCGCTGGCCGACATCCGTACCGAGATCGAGGCCGTACGGCTGCTGATCTGGCAGGCCGCGTGGATGGCCCGCAACGACCGGGGCTTCGACGCGGGACAGGGGTCCATGTCCAAGCTGCGCGCGGGCGAACTCGCGGTGTCCGCGACGGAGAAAGCCATCCAGATCCTGGGCGGCGCCGGGTACAGCAGGGAGCATCCCGTCGAGCGGATGTACCGCGATGCCAAGATCTACACGATCTTCGAGGGCACGAGCGAGATCCAGCGGCTGGTGATCGCGCGGGCGATCTCCGGGCGCCACATCCGCTGATCGCTCCTGCACGGATGCCGGGCGGGCGGCCGTTCGCGCACCCGGCATCTTCGGCTGCCCGCGCCCCTTGTGCGACGTACGTCGCCGGCACCGGCACCGGCCGGATTGGGATCGGCCGCGATGGGCGTGAGAATGTCGGGCAGTGGCGCGATTGCGATGCGGTCGACTCGTGCGGGGCGGACCTCATGACGCTCCGGGGTCCGTACCGGGCAACGCCATCGACATCATTGATCCACTGTCCACCGACACACCCCCTGGGGGAACGCCATGCCCGCCGGCCCGCGCCCGTCCGTCCTCTTCGTCACCGACCTCGCCTACGAGGCCCGCGGTCGCCGCTACTGCGACGAGGACATCTATCTGACGTCGCGGCTGCGCGAGGAGTTCGATGTCGCGCTCTGTCACCCCCGGGACGCCGCCGCGCTGCTGGACGGTTTCGATGCGGTCGTCGTACGCAACAGCGGTCCGGTGCTGCACTACCAGGAGGCGTACGACGCGTTCTGCGCACGGGCGCGGGAGCTGGGCGTACGCGTCTACAACCCGCTGCACGGCCGCGGGGACATGGCGGGCAAGCAGTATCTGGTCGATCTGAGCCGGGCCGGATATCCGGTGATCCCCACGGTGGACCGGGCGGCGGATCTGAGGCTGCTGCCCGCGGCCCCGGAGTATGCGGTCAAGCCGAAGCTGGGTGCGGACTCGGTCGGGCTGCGGTTCATACGGGAGGCCGCGCTGCCGGAGAGCGACGACGGCACGCTGCTCGTCCAGCCGCGGATCGACTTCCGTTACGAGGTGTCGTTCTACTTCATCGACCGCGACTTCCAGTACGCGCTGTACGCACCGCATCCGGACCAGCGGTGGGTGCTGGAGCCGTACGAGCCGAGCGCGGCGGATCTGAAGTTCGCAGGCAGGTTCGTGGAGTGGAACAGTCTCGACCACGGCATCCAGCGGGTCGACGCGTGCCGGACCGCGGAGGGCGAGCTGCTGCTCGTCGAGTTGGAGGACCTCAATCCGTATCTCTCGCTGGACCGGGTGGCGGAGCCGGTACGGGAGGCGTTCGTGACCCGTATGAAGGCTTCCGTGCGGGACCTGCTGGCCTGACGACACATCCGGCCGTCCCCCACATGCGGGAGGCGGGGGCCGGTGTGAGGGTGCAATCGTGACTACTGCCAGCGAGACCGCCCCCGCCGCGCAGAGTGCCGCCGCGCCGCCCGTACTCGATCCGCGCCGCAGGAACATCGTCTTCGCGACGATCGTGCTGGGGATTCTGCTGGCCGCCCTGGACCAGACGATCGTCGGCACCGCACTGCCGACGATCGTCTCGGATCTCGGCGGCGCCGCGCATATGTCCTGGGTGGTCACCGCGTATCTGCTCGCCGAGACGGTGGCGACGGTCCTGGTCGGCAAGTTCGGCGACCTGTTCGGCCGGAAGATCATCTTCCAACTGTCGGCGATCATCTTCATCACCGGCTCGTTCCTGTGCGGTCTCGCGACCAATATGACGTTGCTGATCGTCTGGCGCGGGCTTCAGGGCATCGGCGCGGGCGGGCTGATGGTCACCTCGATGGCGCTGATCGCCGATGTGATCCCGCTGCGCGAGCGCGGCAAGTACCAGGGCGCGATCGGCGCGGTCTTCGGGGTGTCGACAGTGATCGGGCCGTTGCTCGGCGGACTCTTCACCGACCATCTGAGCTGGCGCTGGGCGTTCTACGTCAATGTGCCGATCGCGATCGTGGTGGTCGTCGCCGCCGCCCGGACGATCCCGTCGGTGAAGGCCGCCGGACGGCCCGTGATCGACTATCTGGGCATCGCGATGGTCACGGTCGGCGCGAGCGCACTGATCCTGGCGACGAGCTGGGGCGGCAATGAGTACGCATGGGGATCGCCCGTCATCATCACCCTCTTCGCGGGCGGCGCCGCCGCACTGGCACTCTTCTGCCTCGTGGAGTTCCGGGCCGAGGAACCGATGCTGCCGATGCGGCTGTTCCGGAATCCGGTGTTCACCGTCTGCTCGATCCTGAGCTTCATCGTGGGCTTCGCGATGCTCGGCGCAATGATCTTCCTGCCGACGTATCTGCAGTACGTGGACGGGGACTCGGCGACCCTGTCAGGGGTACGGACGCTGCCGATGGTCGTCGGGCTGCTCGTCGCCTCGATCTTCAGCGGCAATGTGGTCTCCAAGACGGGCCAGTACCGGATCTTCCCCATCGTGGGCTCGCTGATCATGGCGGTCGGGCTGTTTCTGCTCTCCCGGATGGGCCCGGACAGCGGGGTGTGGCTGGAGTCGCTGTACATGCTGGTGCTCGGTGCCGGCATCGGTCTGTCCATGCAGGTACTGACGATCGCCGTGCAGAACACGGTCGACTACTCCGATCTGGGTACGGCGACGTCGGGCGTGACGTTCTTCCGTACGCTCGGCAGCTCCTTCGGTACGGCGGTCTTCGGCACGATCTACGCCAATGCGCTGAAACCGAATCTGACCGACGGCGTCACCGCGGCGGCCCGGGCGGGCGGCGACCCCGCGGTGCTGGCGAAGGCCGCGCAGAGCCCGCAAGGGCTGCACAGTCTGCCCGCCGCGCAGTCCGCGCCACTGGCCCAGGCGTACGCCGACACACTGCACACCGTGTTCCTGTGGACGGTGCCGGTCGCGGTCCTGGGGTTCGTCGTGGCGCTCTTCCTCAAGCAGGTGAAGCTGCGGGACACCGCACGGGTCGGCTCGACGGACATGGGCGAGGGCTTCGCCCAGCCCAGCGCCGGTGACTCGGCCAAGCTCCTGGAATTCGCCGTGGCCAAGATCCTGCACGGAGCGGGCCGGGACACGGCCCGGCGTATCGTCGCGGACTCGGACACACGGCTGGACATGGCGGGGGCCTGGGCGGTGATGCAGGTCGAGCTGTTCACCCGGATGGTCGGCCATGCGGGTCTGAACCTGATCGCGGCCCGGCACCGGGTTCCGCCGGAAGTGCTGGTGCCGGTCTTCGACCGGATGATCGAGGAGGGCTATCTCACCGGCGACGGTCATCTGTTCACGCATACGGCCGCCGGGAGCCGGGAGGCCGCGGCGATCAACGACGCGTGGGCGCGGTGGCTCAACGAGCGCCTGGACGAGAACGGGACACGCCCGGACAACCGGCAGCTGCGGGCGGCGGTGGATGTGATCGCCAAGCGCTTGCTGGCGGAGGACCTGACACAGGATCTCTCGCCGGAGAAGTCGCGAGTGGGGGCCGCCGTCTGAACGGGCCCGGTCACCGCGCGGCCGGGTCAGTCGGCGAAGACCCCGGTCGAGTACACCCAGGCGCCCTCGTACCGGCCGAAGCGGCTCTTCTCGTGGAGCGAGTCCGGCCGCCCGTTGTCCGTGTAGTGCGCGCGGAAGGTGACCGTTCCCGTGGTGTGGAACGCGCTGCCGTCCGTCGTCTCCAGGATCTCAAGGCGTACCCAGCGCATCCCGGGATCGAAGTCGACGGCGGGCGGCCGGGTGTCGGGGTGCCAGGTGCGGAGCAGATACGCCTCGTCCCGTACGACGAACGCGGCGTACCGGGAGCGCATCAGCGCCTCGCAGGTCGGCGCGGCCATGGTCCCGGCGTGCAGGCGGCCGCAGCAGCCCGCGTAGGTGGCGGGCAGGCCGCACGGGCACGGCGAGTCCGCGGTGATCGCGCAAGGCCGCGCTCCGGCGGTGGCGGACCGCCTCGGTCGTGTGGTGCGTCGTGACATGCGTCCATTGTCACCCGCGGCCGGGCCGGTTCAGCGGGCCGGGGTGAAGCGGCGACGGTACTCACTGGGGGCCAGTCCGGTGCGGCGGCGCAGTTGGGTCCGCAGGTTCGTCGCCGTACCCAGTCCGCTGGCGCGGGCGACCACGTCGAGGCGTTCCTCGCCGCGCTCCATCAGCCGGCAGGCAAGGGTGATCCGGCGTTCGGTCAGCCAGCCGAGCGGGGTCGTGCCGAGCTGGGCGCGGAAGCGGCGGTGCAGGGTGGCCGGGCTGACGGCGGCGCGCGCGGCGAGGCCGGTCACGGTGAGGTCCGCGGCGAGGTGTTCCTCGGCCCAGACGAGGAGCGGGCCGAGCGAGGTGTCGGGGACGTCGGGCAGGGGGTGCTCGACGAACTGGCGCTGGCCGCCGTCGCGGTGGGCCGCGAAGACCAGGCGGCGGCTCACGGCGGCCGCGATCTCCGCGCCGTGGTCGGAGCGGATGATGTGGAGGCCGGTGTCCAGGGCGGCGGCGCTGCCGGCTGCGGTGATCACCCGGCCGTCGTCGACGAACAGCACATCGGGGTCGAGGTGGACCTGCGGGTGGCGGGCGGTGAAGGCGTCGGCCCAGCGCCAGTGGGTGGTGGCCCGTCGGCCGTCCAGCACTCCGGCGGCGGCCAGTGTGAACGTACCCGTACAGAAGCTGACCAGCCTGGCTCCCCGGGCGTCCGCACATCTGATCGCGTCGAGGACGGCCGGATCGGGTGGGGTCTCCGGGTCGGGGCGGTTCGGCACGATGACGGTGTCGGCCCGGTCGACGGCATCGAGCCCGGCGACGCCGGAGAGCTGGAAGAGACCGTGGTGCATGCGCACGGTCGGGGTCTCGGCGCAGAGCTCGAAGTCGTACCAGGGCACGGGCAGCTCGGGACGGCGCAGCCCGAAGAGTTCGGTGGCCACACCCATCTCGAAGGGGTTGGAGCCGGCCGAGACGATCATCACGACCCGGTGCGAGGATTCTTTCGCCATATGCGATTCCTAGCACTCACGGGGGCCCGGGCCAAGGCCGAGGATGGGGATCATGAGCGATGACACGACGAAGACCGCACCCTGCCCGATCCTGCTGAGCGATGCGCTGAAGACGTTCGAGGCCCTGTGGAGCCCGCGGATCGTGGCCCGCGTCAACGACTACGACGTACGGATCTCCAAGGTCCGCGGTGAGCATGTGTGGCACGTCCATGAGGACACCGATGAGTTCTTTCTCGTCCTCGACGGCACGCTGGACATCCAGCTGCGTGAGACGGACGGGGAGCGGACCGTCACTCTCGCCCGTGGCGCGGTGTTCGTCGTCCCGCGCGGGACCTGGCACAAGCCGTCCGCCGACGGCGGGGCCTCGGTCCTGTTCTTCGAGCCGTCCGGTACCCCGTCGGTGGGCGACCGGCACGACAAGGTCCCCGGCCATGTGGATGTGACGATCGGCCATGCCCTGGGGAGCTGAACACGGCGCTGACCCGGCGGGGTTGACACTGTGACGAGCCGCGGGTCAGAGTCCCGCCGATGGAGATCACCGAGCTGACCCCCGCCGAACGCCGCATATGGGATGCCTTCCCGCGTGGCGTTCCCGTCGACTTCCGTACCGGCGTGGCGGCCGAGGACGACCCGGAGGCGGGGACCGGCTGGGGGCAGGAGCGCACGGTACGCGGCGAGGTGCTGCGAGCCCTGCTGGTCGGTGGCCGGCAGGAGGACGGCGAGGTGGCGGCGCTGCGTGTGATGGGTGCGCGGATCTCGGGCGCCCTGAACGTGCGGTACGCGACGGCCGAGTACGCGGTGCTGCTGGCCGGCTGTCACTTCGAGCAGGCGCCGAATCTGTACGGGGCGCAGCTGCGCCAGCTCAACCTCAGCGATTCGGTACTGCCGGGCCTGACCGCCGGCACCATCCGGATCGACGGGGTGCTGAGGCTCACCGGCTGCCGGATCTCCGGCCCGGTCCGGCTCGGCGGTTCGAAGATCACCCAGGCATTGTTCTTCGACCGCACCCGGATCGGGGTGAACGCCGACGGCTCGACGGCGGACAGCGACGAAGCGGTGCTCCAGCTCAATCATGTGACCGCCGGGGACGACATGTGGATGCCGGGACTCGTCGTGCACGGCGAGTCCCGGCTCGACGGCGCCGCCGTCACCGGGCAGATCCTGCTGAACGACGCCCAGCTGCTGAATCCGGGGGCCACCGCCCTCCAGGCGGAGACGCTCACGGTCGGCACCGATGTGCACGCGATGCGGATCCGGGTCGAGGGGCGGACCAATGTGCGCGGCAGCCGGATACCGGGGCAGTTCAACTTCGCGCACGCGCGGCTGTCGAACCCCGGCGGTGTCGCCGTGCGTGCCAGCAGCTGCGTGGTCGGCGAGCTGTGGCTCCGGGAGGCCGCGCCGATCGAGGGACGGGTGAATCTGCGCCGCGCGCAGATCGATCTCATCCACGCCGACCCGGCGGTCTGGCCGCGCGATGTCCACCTCGACGGGCTGACGTACACCGCTCTGCTCCCCCATCTGCCCGCCGAGCAGCGGCTGCCGCTGCTCGAACGCGAGGAGGAGGGATACGTTCCGTACGCGTACGAGCAGTTGACGGCGGCGTACCGGCGGATCGGTGATGACGGCGCGGCACGCACCGTGCTGCTCGCCAAACAGCGCACCCATCGCTCCACCATGCCGGGATACGCGAGGGTGTGGGGGTATCTGCAGGACGTCACCGTGGGGTACGGCTTCCGGCCGGTGCGGGCGGCGGCCTGGCTCTTCTCGCTGCTGCTGATCGGGTCGCTGGCGTACGGACTGCACCACCCGCCACCGCTGAAGGCCGGTGAGGCCCCGCCGTTCAGCGCCTTCTTCTACACCCTGGATCTGCTGCTGCCGATCATCGACTTCGGGCAGGAGAAGGCGTTCAACCCGCAGGGCTGGTACCAGTACGTGTCGTATCTGCTGATCGCGGCCGGGTGGCTGCTCGCCACGACGATCGCCGCGGGCATCACCCGGTCGGTCAGCCGTCAGTGACGGCGCGGCCGGGCGGTCAGGCCTTGCGGGCCACGCCCGCGTAGCCCGGGATCGGCTCGCCGCCGGGGACGTCGATGACCTCGCCGAGCTCCGGGTGCCAGTCCGCGGAGAGCGAGACACCGGGCTCGACGAGTTCGAGTCCGTCGAAGAACGTGGTGAACTCGGCGTGGGAACGCAGGCGCAGCGTCATCCCGCGGGCCTTGTACATGGCGGACGCCTGCGCCGCGCCCTCGGGATCGAAGTCTCCGGTGGTGTGCGAGAGCACCAGGTAGCTGCCGGAGGGGAGCCGCTCGACCAGGCGGTCGACGAGTTCGGCCGCACCGTCCTCGTCGTCCAGGAAGTGCAGCAGAGCCAGCAGCGACAGGGCGACCGGCTTGTCGAAGTCGAGGACCTTGCCGGCCTGCTCCAGGATGACTTCCGGCTTGCGGGCGTCGGCCTGGATGTACTCGGTGGCGCCCTGTGGGGTGGAGCGCAGCAGGGCCGCCGCGTGCGCGAGGACGATCGGGTCGTTGTCGCAGTAGACGATGCGCGCGTCCGGAGCGGTCCGCTGGGCGATCTGGTGGAGGTTCGGCTCGGTGGGGATGCCGGTGCCGATGTCCAGGAACTGGCGGATGCCGTTCTCGGCCAGCCACCGGGTGGCCCGGTGCATGAAGGCCCGGTTGACGCGGGCCATGTCGCGCCCTCTGGCGTCGAGGGCCAGCAGTTGCCGGGCCATCTGTTCGTCGACCGGGTAGTTGTCCTTGCCGCCGAGGAACCAGTCGTACATCCGGGCGGGATGCGGCTTGCTGGTGTCGATCGCGATGGCTTGGGGTTCGTGCCCGGTCATAGCGTGCTCCATGGGTCCATAGGTCGGCGAGCAACAAGAGTGTGGGGCGAAGACGGGCTCCGGCGCTGCGGAATCAGGGGATGGGGCCGCGGATTCAGGTGAGAAGGAAGTCCGCCTGGCCGGACTTGGCCCCCTGGATGAAAGCGGCGATCTCACGGTGGGAGTAGATCAGGGCGGGGCCGTCGGGATCGGCGGACTGGCGCACGGCGACTCTGCCGTCGGACAGCTTCATGGCTTCGACGCAATTGCCTCCGTTCCCACCGCTCCACGGCTTGTACCAGCCCTCGGAGCCGAGTTCGGCGGCCGGCATGCCGTTGTATATGGGTTCCATCACAGCTCCTTGCGGAAGTCCCGGAGGATTTCCTTCGTGCGTTGTGCAGTTGCGGCCTGAGCCGCCATGCGGTCCATGACTTCGAGGTAGGAGGCCACCTCGGGGCGCGCGTCGAAGTAGACGGCTCCGGTCAGGTACTCGCTGTAAACCATGTCGGGAAGTTCGGGGACGCCGAAGCGGAAGAGGACGAAGGGGCCGTAGGTGCCCGGATGGTGGCCGGTCGAGAACTCCGCGATCTGCAGCGTCACATGCGGCATCTCGGTCGCTTCGAGCAGCCGGTCGATCTGCCCGCGCATGGCGTCGACGCTGCCGACGGGACGGCGCAGCACCGTCTCGTCCATCACCACCCACAGCTTCGGGGAGTCCGGCCTGGCCAGCAGGGACTGGCGCTGCATCCGCAGCGCCACATGGCGCTCGATGTCCTCGGGTCTGGTCTGGCCGACGGCTCCGGTGCGCATCACCGAGCGCGCGTAGTCCTCGGTCTGCAGCAGTCCGGGGACGAAGTGCGGCTCGTACATGCGCAGGAGGCTCGCGGCGCCCTCCAGGCTGACGTACATGCTGAACCAGTCGGGCAGCACATCGTGGAAGCGCTGCCACCAGCCGGGTTTATTGGCCTCTTCGGCGAGCTCCACAAAGGCGTCGGCCTCGCCGTCGGCGATCCCGTACGCCTTCAGCAGCAGCTGGACATAGGGGATCTTGAGAGCGACCTCGGCGGTCTCCATCCTGCGTATCGTCGCAGGTGCGACCCGCAGCACCTTGGCAGCCTGGTCACGGCTCAGGCCGACACGCTCCCGCAGATCCTGCAGGCGCTTGCCGAGAACGACCTGACCCACGGTCGGGGCGGACCGCGGTTCGCTCACTTCAGACCTCCCGATGCACTGATTGCCAGCAGTGTGCCATGTGCAGGCCGTCCAAGACACAGCCACTCTGAAATTTTCAGAGTGCCCCTTGCCAAGTGTTCCCGACAGGGGGAGAGTTGGTGAGTGAACCAGTTCACGTAGTCACGGCCGCCCTCATTTGCGTGGGATCGCGGAGCGTGACGCAGCCCCCACTGTGAGGAATCGGTTGTGGCACCTGGCAGTGCGCTTGTCCCCCGGCTCATGGACCTCAGCCCCGGGACGGAAGCGCTCCGATACTGCTTCGCGCTGCCTGCGCACCCCGAGTCGGTGGCCGGTGCACGGCGGCTGACGAGAGATCGGCTCGACGAGTGGCCGCTGGACGAGGACGCGCACGAGGCGGCGATCTTGATCGTCTCGGAACTGGTCACCAACGCGGTGGTGCACACCGTGAGCGCTCGCGTCGTGTGCGAGCTGCGCTGCCTCGACGGACGGCTGCGCATAGCCGTGCAGGACCAAGGACACCAGCCCGGCGGACCGCAGCTGTGCCGTACCGCCGATGACGAGCACGGACGCGGCCTGCTGCTCGTCGACGCGATGAGCAGCTCCTGGGGTTCCCGCGACGCGGGCAACGGCTCGGGCCGCATCGTCTGGGCAGAACTGCCGCACTGCTCGGAGCGGTCATGTTGAAGAACGCAATGTCCCATCTGCTCGGAGCGCGCCGCTCCCGTGAGCCCCGGCGCGCCACCGGCACGGGCACGGTGCAGTTGCCGCTGCCGCCCGCGCTGTCGGCGAGCCTGGGCTGTGACGCGGTGGGGGTGCCGTCCCGGTACGGCTTCCGGCTGATGTCTCATCTGCCACGCACCGGCTGCGTCTTCGCGGATGCCGATCGCTGGTGGTGGATCGTGCCTGCGGGCTCCGACCTCGATCTGGACTGGCCCGCGCAGGCCGCCTATGCGAAAGGGGCCTACGTTCCGGCGGCACGGCCCCGGCTGATCCACCAGCCCGACAACCGCACGCCGTACACCCCGCCCATCCCGCTCTTCCTGATGGTGTGCCAGGTCACCGGTGTGACGCCGTCGTGGGCACCGTCCGGCGGCGCACGCGCCGTCTCCGCTCCCTGACGCAGCCGGGAAAGGGGGCGGAGGTTTCCCTCAGGAACCCCGCCTCTCATCAACACGGCACGCGGGGCGCCGGTCCACACGGTGGCGTTGACGGACGAGGCAGCGGCCGGCCGGATCAGCGCCGTACTCGACGTCACCGATCCGGAACCCCTGCCGCCGGACAGTCGGCTTCTCGACCTGCGGGGCGCCTCCCTGACGCCGCATCTGACGGGCTCGCTCGGCAATGAGCTGGAACGGCTCGGGAGTGCGGCGGTGGACGAGGTGCAACGGCTGGTCCCGGGACTGTCATTTACTCGTGCCGTGCGCAGGGAAGAGCTCTCACATAGCGGTTGACCTGCTGCTTCACCCGACGGATACCCCGGTCTCGCTGCGTTGTCAGTGGTCCGTTCTACTGTGGAACCACTGATCGAGAAGCCCGCGGCTGAGCGGGCTGTCCGGGTGTGAAGGGGGCGGGACTGTGCGTCGCTGGGAGTACGTCGAGGGCAGTGCCTCGAAGTTCTGGGAGACCGAGGCCGAGGGTGCCGTGGTGACGGTGCGCTACGGGCGGTGCGGGAGCGACGGGCGTACGCAGACGAAGGAGTACGCGTCGGCCGAGGGCGCGTCGGCGCAGGTCCTCAAGACGATCGCGGAGAAGGAGAAGAAGGGGTACCGCGAGGTGGGGGGATCGACTGCGGGCGCCGCAACGGCCACGGGGGCTGCCGCGGCGACTGCGACCGCGCCGGGCGCGGTTCCCGGAGCGGACACTCCTGCGCTTCCCGAAGCGGACGCTCTTGTTCTGCCCGACGAGGACACCTTCATTCTTCCCGCCAACTGGCGGCGGATGCTCCACCCTCGGCGGGGCGGGGTGCGCCGGGTGCCCAGCAGGGCGCGGAAGGAGACGCTCGACAAGGTCGAGATCCGGATCGTCGAAGAGGCGTCCTGGATCCAGGAGTTCGTGGACGCGCCGCGTTCGGATGCCGGGCTGGCCGACCATCTGCGGTCACATGCCGCCCAAAGCCCCTCGCCGGTCGGAGCGGCCGTACTGGCCTCGGTCGTCAGCCTTCCTGTGCCCGACTCCGCGTGGGCGGACCACTGGTCCGATCGCTACGGTCTGCCGTTCGCCGCACGGGCCGCGGTCGAGCTGTTCTCGGTCGACGCCGACTGGCACCAGAGCGGCCACCGACGGAGCGCGCCCCGGCTGGAGGCGCTCGCAGGCCCGCGCCACGCGTACTGGGCGAGGGATCGCCGATTGCCGATGGACCGGGTCCGTGCGCTGCTCGCCGTGGCCGACGAGGAGACATACCGGGAGACGGTCGAGGCGCTGGGCAAGTGCCGCACCGATGCCCTGCGCAAGATCATCGTCTCCTATCTGGTACCGAGTGAGACCGACTGGATCGACGACCTCTGCACAGACCCCGAAGTAAGCGGGGAGCGGGACCATACCCTGTGCGCCATGGTGTTCAGCTCGCTGAACTCGGCCGACCAGATGGCGCGGTTCCCCCACCGGCCGGGCTTCACCGACAGCGTCGCGTTCATCGCGACGGTCGCCGAGGGCATCGGACCGGCTATCGCTCCCCTGCTGGCCGACTCACTCAACGGCAACCACTACTACTCCGACGGCATGCAGCTCGCCGCCAACTCCCTGGTCGAGCTTCCCACCGACGAGGCCTTCCTCGGCCTGCTGGCCCATGCGGACTCGAAGCATGTCCGCCCCGCTCTCCTGGACGCCATGCGCCGCTATCCGGTACGTGCGGTGCGACTGCTGGCCGCCGAGGTTCGCGGCAGCTCGGCCGCGTCGTCCAGCCGGACGCTGCAACTGCTGCGCGGTCATATCGGCGCCCACCACGAACTGGTTTCGCTCGCGCTCGGGGACCTGGACGCCGAGATCGTGGAGATCGTCGAACCGCTGCTCAACCCGGCGGACCTGATCGCCGACGCATCTGTGGACGCCCTGCCGGCCGTGCTGACGGCGCCGCCGTGGTCCCGGCCCCGCACCAATGCCAAGCCCCCGGTCGTGACGGGACTGGCCGCGGTGTCCGATCCCTCGCTGGAGTGGCTGCCCGAGGAGCAGGCGGCATGGGCGGCCAGCTCCTCCTGGTACACGACCAGGCACAGCAACGGCGACTGGGAAAAGGACACCGCCGCCCTGCATCACGACTTGGCCGCGGGCGGTCTGCGGCCGGCCTGGGTCTTCGTCCACGGGCCCGAGGAACTGGTCGCCCCGCTGCTCGCCACCTGGGATCCGACCGACCTGTGGGACGGCGAGGACACCCTCAAACCGATCGCCGCCCGCTTCGGCCTCGCCGCGCTGCCACTGCTGCTGCGCGCCGTGCCCCGGCAGCCCGGCGCGCTCGCCCCACTGCTGCTCCCGTTCGTCGACGCGCAGGTCGCCCGGCACATGGCGAACTGGGCGGCACGCCTCAAGTCCACTGCGGTGACCGCCCGTTCCTGGTTCACCCGGCACGGCGTCGCGGCCGCCCCGCTCCTGGTGCCGGACGCCGTGGGCAAGGCGGGCGCCGCACGGCGCGCCGCCGAACAGGCACTGACGCTGATCGCCACGGTGCACGGCGACACCGTGGTCCGCGATGCCGCCCGGACGTACGGCCCGGAGACGGTTGCCGCGGTGGACACGCTGCTGGCCGCGGACCCGCTGGAGCGGGCGCTGCCCGCCAAGCTGCCTGTACTGCCGGGCTGGGCGGAGCCCTCGCTGCTGCCCCAGGTCGTGGTCCGGTCCGGCGGTGCGCTGCCAGTGCAGTCGGTGCGCCATGCCCTGACGATGTTGGCGCTGTCGAAGCCCGGCGAGGTGTACCCAGGGGTCGCTTCGCTCGTCGAGACGGCCGATGCCGCTTCGCTCGCCGAGTTCGCCTGGGCCCTGTTCGAGCAGTGGCAGCTGGCCGGTCTGCCCGCGAAGGAGTCGTGGGCACTGCACGCGCTGGGACTGCTGGGCGACGACGAGACGGTCCGCCGGCTCACACCCGTCATCCGTGCCTGGCCCGGTGACGGCGCGCACCACCGGGCAGTGGAGGGTCTCGATGTGCTGGCGTCCATCGGCACCGATGTCGCCCTCCTGCATCTGCACGGCATCTCGCAGCGGGTGAAGTTCAAGGCGCTGAAGGCACGCGCCCAGGAGAAGATCGCCGAGGTCGCCGCGGGGCTGGGGCTGACCGGGGAACAGCTCTCCGACCGTCTGGTGCCGGACTTCGGTCTGGACGCGGACGGTTCGACAGTCGTCGACTACGGGACCCGATCGTTCACGGTCGGCTTCGACGAGCAGTTGCGGCCCTATGTGCTGGACGGTGACGGCAAGCGCCGCAAGGATCTGCCGCAGCCGGGCGCCCGGGACGACGCGGAGCTCGCCCCGGCCGAGCGCAAGCGGTTCATGGCGCTCAAGAAGGACGTCCGGACGATCGCCTCCGACCAGGTGCGCCGGCTGGAGGCCGCGATGGTGACCGGGCGTTCCTGGACGGCCCAGGAGTTCCAGGAGCTGTTCGTCGGTCATCCGCTGCTGTGGCATCTGGTGCGCCGACTGGTATGGCTGAGCGAGAAGGCCGACGGCGTGCACACGGCGTTCCGGGTCGCGGAGGACCGTACGTTCGCCGACGTGGAGGACGATGTCTTCGCCCTGGCCGACGACGCGACCGTGCGGCTCGCGCACCCGCTGCATCTCGGGGAGGAGCTGACCACCTGGTCCGAGGTGTTCGCCGACTACGAGATCCTTCAGCCGTTCGCGCAGCTCGGGCGCACCGTGTTCGAGCTGTCCGAGGAGGAGACGGCGGGGTACCGGCTCACCAGGTTCGAGGGGCTCAAGGTGCCGACCGGGAAGGTCCTGGGGCTGGAGCGGCGCGGCTGGGAGCGCGGTGTGCCGCAGGACGCCGGAGTGGAGCGCTGGATCTCCAAGCGGCTGACGGACGACTGCTATCTGGTGATCGCGCTGTACGAGGGCATCGCGGTCGGGGTGGTCGACATGTTCCCCGATCAGATCCTCGAAACGGTCTGGCTCGACGTCCAGCCCAATGATCACTGGGACCGTCGCAGCCACCCGCACCGCTTCGCCGACCTGGACGCGCTGACCGTGTCCGAACTCCTCGGCGACCTGGCGGAACTCACCGAGGGCGTCGCATCATGACCGTACGGAACGAGACGCGCGTCGAGACACCGGACGGCGGCCCGGCTCCGGTGCAGCGGCCACCGGCCGAGGTGCGGTACGCCGAGGAGCTGGCCGCGCTGCGGGCCGGCGACCGTGATCCACGGCCGCCGGGCTGGGAGTTGAGCCTGCGCGCGGCGCGCCGCTTCGTCATCGGTGACGCGGACGAAGGGATCAGCCGGAAGTTCGTCGGCAATCCCTCGCTGGTGGACCGGGCGCTGGTGACGCTGGCGACGAGCCGTGGGCTGATGCTGGTCGGGGAGCCGGGCACCGCCAAGTCGCTGCTGTCCGAGCTGATCGCGGCCGCGGTCAGCGGGGACTCGACGCTGACGGTGCAGGGTGGCGCGGCCACCACCGAGGACCAGATCAAGTACGGCTGGAATTACGCACTGCTGGTCGCGGAGGGGCCTTCCACCCGCTCGCTCGTCCCGGCTCCGATGCTGCGCGGCATGGCGGAGGGCAGGCTCGTGCGGTTCGAGGAGATCACCCGCTGTCCGCTGGAGGTGCAGGACTCGCTGCTGTCGCTGCTCTCCGAGCGGGTGGTGGCGATCCCCGAGCTGACCGGACCGGACGGCATGGTCTTCGCCCGGCAGGGCTTCAATGTCATCGCGACGGCCAACACCCGGGACCGGGGCGTCAATGAGATGAGCGCGGCGCTCAAGCGGCGGTTCAACTTCGAGACGGTGTTCCCGATCCCCGACCTGGACACCGAACTCGCCCTCGTCGAGGCGGAGGTGACGACCCTGCTGCGGCGTTCGGGAGTGGAGCCGCCGCCGGACCGGGATGTGCTGGAGGTCCTGGTCGGTACGTTCCGGGAGCTGCGTGCGGGAGCCGGCGAGAAGGGCGGACCCGGTGGGGTCTCCGACCGTCCTTCGGCGGTGATGAGTACCGCGGAGGCCGTCTCGGTCGCCCATGCCGTGGGCGTGCGCGGCTGGTTCCTGCGCGGCGAGCCGGGCAGTGCCGCCGATGTGGTGGCGTGTCTGGCGGGGACGGCGGCGAAGGACAGCCCGGAGGACCTGGCCCGGCTGCGCCGCTATCTGGAGCAGCAGGTGCCGCGCCGGCGCAGCCCGGCGTGGAAGGCTCTGTACGACGCACGCCATCTGCTGGCCGACTGATGTCCGCGGTGTTCCTGGGGGTGCGTCACCACTCCCCCGCGTGCGCGCGCCTCGTCGAGCGGACCATCGCGGAGCTCCGGCCCGCCCAGGTGCTGGTCGAGGGTCCTGCCGAGATGAACGGACGGCTGGACGAGCTGCTGCTCGGACATGAGCTGCCGGTCGCGGTGTTCAGCCACTACCGCGACGGGCAGCGCTCCGCGACGTCCTGGGCTCCGCTCTGCGACTACTCGCCCGAGTGGGTCGCGCTGCGGGCGGGGCGGGCGGCCGGGGCGGAGGTCCGTTTCATCGATCTGCCGGCCTGGCATCCGGCGTTCGCCGAGCGCACCAACCGCTATGCAGATGCGGAGGTCCGCTACGCGGAGGCGACGGAGCGGCTGTGCCGGCACTTCGCGGTGGACTCCTCGGATGCCCTGTGGGACCGCCTGTTCGAGGTCGAGCCCGACGAGGGTCTCGCCGAACGGCTCGATGCGTACTTCGCGCTGGTGCGCGGTGACGCGGAGGCCGATGCGGGCGACCGGGCGCGCGAGACGTACATGGCGGCGTGGGTCCGGGCGGCGCTCGCCATGACCGGGGACCGGCCGGTGCTGGTGGTGACCGGCGGCTTCCACCAGCCCGCGCTCCGTGCGCTCACCGGATCCGGTGGCGAGAGCGCTGCAAGCGGTGACGACTGGGAGCGGGGCGTGGACGGGTGGCCGCAGGTGCCCGCCCCGCCGGACGGGGCCATGGCCGGGAGTTTCCTCGTGCCGTACTCCTTCCGGCAGTTGGACGCCTTTGCCGGGTACCAGTCGGGGATGCCGTCGCCCGGCTACTACCAGCAGGTGTGGGAGGCGGGCCCCGAAGCCGCGGCGGACGGCTTGCTGCGCATGGTCGTCGAGCGGCTGCGGGCGCGTAAGTTCCCGGTGTCCACCGCCGATCTGATCGCCGCGCGGAGTCTGTCCCAGGGGCTCACGGCGCTGCGCGGCCATCCGCGCCCCGCCAGGATCGATGTGCTGGACGGTCTCGCGGGCGCCCTGATCACGGACGACCTGGACCGCCCGCTCCCGTGGACGAGCCGGGGCACGCTGACCACGGGTGCCCATCCCGCGGTCGTCGAGATGGTGGCGGCCTGCAGCGGCGACCGCACCGGGCAACTCCATCCCGGCACTCCGGCGCCGCCCCTGGTTCACGATGTGGCGGCGCAGCTGGCCGGGCTGGCGCTCGTCGGCGGCCCCGGGGCCTCGTACCGCCTGGATCTCACGGACGCCACCGATCTGGAGCGCAGCCGGGTGCTGCACCGGCTGCGGGTCATGCGGATTCCCGGTTATGGGCGGATGGCCGGTCCCGAGCACGGAATCGACCCGGTCTTCACCGAACGCTGGGAGGCGCAGTCCGTCTCGGGGCGCGAGGCCGCGCTGGTGGAGGCGGGGGCGTACGGCGCGACCCTGGCGGAGGCGGCAGCCGCCGCGCTCACCGAGCGGACGCAGGACGCGGCGGTGGAGGCCGGCGACCTGGCCCGGGCGCTGTTCGACGCCGTGCTGTGCGGGATGGACGGGTTCTCGGCGCAGTTGCTCGGTGAACTTGCCTCCCGTGCCGGCGAGTTGAAGGAAGCCGGATCGCTCGGGGACATACTCTCCACGGCCCTGGGGCTGTGGCGGCACGACCGGGTGTACGGGGTGGCGCACGGTCCGCTGCTCGCCGCTGTGATCGACGGGGCCACGGGGCGGTTGCTGTGGCTTCTGGAGGGGGCGCGCGGTGCGTCGGGGGTGGACTTCCCTCGTCTGCTGGCCGTGGTCGCGGTGCGGGACGCGCTGCTGCACGCACCGGAGTTGCTCTCCGTCGCGCGGGAGGCGGCGGCCGCGATCGCGTGGCGGATCAGCGGCGATCCGGAGGCACCCATCGATCTGCGCGGGGCCGCGTTCGGACTGCACCGGGCCCTGGCGCAGGTCCCGGGCGCCTCCGGGGATCCGGCCGAGGCGGTGCGTACGGTGGCGACGGCCGGTACGGATGCGCTCGGCGACTGGCTGGCGGGACTGTTCGCGCTCGCCCGCGACGAGGTGACGGGCGCGGTGGGGAACGAGGGCGGGGACGAGGGCGGCAGTGGAGCGGAGTCGCTGATCGATGTGCTGGACAGCCTGGTCTGTGCGCTGCCCGACGACGAATTCCTGTCGGGTGTGCCCGCACTGCGTCAGGCCTTCGCGTTCTTTCCGCCACGCGAACGCGACCGGATCGCCGGTCGCCTGTTGGAACGACGCGGGGTGCGCGGCTCGTCGCGTTCCTTGCTGCGGACCACCGAGGACCCGCTGCTGATCGCCCGGGCCCGCACCTTGGAGGAGTCCGTGTCCCGACTGCTGGCCCGCTATGAACTGGGAGCCACCCCATGACCATGCCCGCGCACGTACCCGGCCGGGCACCCACGCCCGGGGAAGACGGCGGCACAGGTCCCGGCGCAGCTCCCGACGCGGGGCTGGAACGGTGGCGGCTGGTCCTCGGTTCCGCCGCCGAGCGGCACACCGGTCCGCTGGGGCCGGGCAACGCCGGCCGGGATGCCGCACTCGACTGGCTCTACGGCCGCGACCCCGACCTCGCCAGACGCGGTGTGCGCCGCTCCGGCACCACCCCCCGTACGGGAGGTGACGGCCCGTCCGCCGTGACCGCGGTCGACTGGCTCGAGGACATCCACCGGCTCTTCCCGAAGGAGACCATCGAGCGCCTGGAGAGGGACGCCGTCGAGCGGTACGGCATCCAGGAGATCGTCACCGATCCCGCGGTGCTGGAGCGGGTCGAGCCGAGCCCCACGCTGCTGCGGGCCGTGCTGCGCACCAAGCATCTGATGAACCCGCAGGTGCTACGACTGGCCCGGCGCATCGTCGAGTCGGTGGTGAAACAGCTCCTGGCCAGGCTCCAGCCGGAGATCCGCCGGGCGTTCCACGGCACACGCTCCCGCAAGCCCAGCCGGGTGCCGCTGGCGAGGAACTTCGACTTCCGGCAGACCGTACGGGCCAACCTCGCCCACTACCAGCCGGCCGAGCGGCGCCTTCTCATCGAGCGCGCCCACTTCCACTCCCGTACCCAACGCCATGTGACGCAGTGGCAACTGATCCTGCTGGTCGACCAGTCGGGCTCGATGGCCGGATCGGTGATCCACTCGGCGGTGACCGCCGCGTGTCTGTGGGGCCTGCCCGGCCTCAAGACGCACCTTGTCGCCTTCGACACCCAGGTGGTGGACCTGACCTCCGATGTGACCGACCCGGTGGAGCTGCTGATGCGGGTCCAGCTGGGCGGCGGCACCGACATCGCCCGGGCCGTGGAATACGGTGCAGGTCTGGTGGAAAATCCGCGGCGCACGATCGTCGCGCTGATCACCGACTTCTACGAGGGCGGCGACCCCTACCGGCTGCTGCGCACGGTGCGGGCACTGGTCGAGCAGGGCACCACCGTGCTGGGGCTGGCCGCGCTCGACGAGGACGCCAGCCCCGAGTACGACCGTGAGCTGGCCGGGCGGCTCGCCGCGGCCGGGGCACACATCGGGGCGATGACACCGGGCCGCCTCGCCGAGTTCGTCGCCGAGAGGCTGGGCCGATGACCGACACATTGAGCGGCGCCGTCACCACGCGCCCCGATCTGCTCGCCCTGACTCCGGACACGCTCGCGGCACTGGCCAACCGCGGCCTGGTCAAACGGGCCACGAAGGAGCTGGACGCGGGCACGGTGCCCGCTCTCACGACCGACCCGGACACCACGGTGCGAGCCCGCTTCGACGACGGCACCACGACGGCGCTGCCGCCCGGTACGGGTCTGGACGACGGCGACTGCAGCTGCGCCGCACCGGGCGTGTGCCGCCACCTCCTCGCCCTGGTGCTGGCCTATCAGCGCGGGGCCGAGGCCGAGACGGACAGCGCCCCCGCCCCAGTCACCGACTGGTCCCCCGGCAGCACCGGCGACACGGCCCTCACCGAAGCCGTCGGCGCCCGTCCGCTCGCCGCGGCCCGCCGCACCTTCGAGCGGGGTTACACCGCCCTGGTGCACCGCCCGTCCCCGGACCGTCCCGAGCCCCGGGTCGAACTCCCCACCTGCACGGTGCGCTTCCCGGTCCCCGGCGAGATCGCGTACGCGCTGACGGACGCGGCCGCCGCGCTGCGCGGCGAGGTGGTGGCGCTCGCGGTCTGGGCGTTCCGGGCCGCCGACGCGACGGGGACCGAGGAGCGGTCCGTCCCCGTCCAGGTCGGCGGACGCACCACCGCCCCGTCCACGGCCGGGCCCGCGCTCGACGCGGCCGTCGAGCTGGCGGATGAGCTGCTGGCGGAGGGCGTGGCCCATGTCGGACCGGTCCACGGCGGAGCCCTGGCACGGGCCGGTGCCGGGCTGACCGCCGAGTCGCTGCACTGGCCCGCGGGTGCACTCGCCGAGTTGACGGACCAGCTCACGGCGTACGCCGACCGCAACGCCGACTACCGCCCGGAGCTGGTCGCAGCCCTGCTCACCGAGTTGCACGCCCGGCGCCGTGCCGCCGCTCTCCCCGGCGTCCTGGGTACCCGCGAGGCCGGGGACACCCCGCTGCGCCGGGTCCGGCTCATGTCGCTCGGCTGCCGCGTCCACGGCACACCGCAGTCCCTGATCTCCGAGGTGTATTTCGCTCATCCCGGTGCGGGCACCGTCCTCGTCCTCCGCAAGACCTGGACGGCCGCCGAGGGCAAGGAGCTCACCGGTCACCGGCTGTCCACCCGCCGCGTCCTCGCCACGCCCCTGAGCTCACTGGCCGCCGGAAGTCTGGTCAGCGAGAGCGTGCGGCGCACCGCGAGCCGCGCCCTGACGATCGCCCGGGGCCGGCTCGGCACGACGACCATCACGCCCGTCGGCGCCGCCTGGACGGAGCTTCCGGAACCCTTGCTCGTACGGGATCTGTCCGCGCTGACGGCGGGCTGGGAGGGCAGGCCACCCCGGCTGATCCGGCCACGGGTCGAGGCGGAGGCGGTCCATGTCGTCGCGCTGTCACAGGTGGAGAGCGTCGGTTACGACCCCGCCGAGCAGCGCCTCGAAGCCGTCGTGCGCGATGCCTCGGGGATCCCTGCGCTGGTGACGTCGGGTTACCGGCCGGAGTGCCCCGGTGCGTTGGACGCCCTGGCCGATGCGCTGGAGGGCGGCGCCACGCATGTCAGTGGTTCGGTGCACCGCTCCGGCGGTGGGATCCGGATCGATCCGATCGCGGTGCTGACCCCGGCCGGGGTGATCGTGCCCGATCTCGCCCCCGGTGACGGTTCCACCGCGTTGGCTGCGGCGGTGCGCCGTCCGTCCGATCCGCTGACGGCGGTGCTGGACGAGGCGATATCCGCCATGTCGGCGGCGGCGCACAGCGGACTGCGCCATCTGAGCAGCCCCGCCCGCTCCCGTATCGACGAGGCGGCGACGGCGCTGTCACGCACCGGCCTGACCCGTGCCGCGACCCTGCTGCGCGCCTTCCTCGACGCGCTGGACGACAGGGCCGCGCCGAACGAGGAGGGCATCGCCACCCGTTCCGATGCGTGGCTGGACGCCCAGCTCCACCTCCTGGTCAGCAGCGAACTCCGGTCCTCCCAACCGGACTTCGTGGCCGCGTCAGCACCCGTCTAGGGCCGGTTCAGATAGGCGAGCCGGGGATGAACCTTCATGTACCCGTCGAGGAGACGTCCGGCCACCGTCACCGAGTCGACCAGCGGGTGCAGTGCGAAGGCTTTCACGGCGGTGGCGCGTGAGCCGCTTTCCGCCGCGTCCAGTACCGCGCGCTCGACGGCCTTGACCGCGGTGACCAGACCGATGGCGTGGTACGGAAGCGGGTCGACGGCTACGGGACGGGCGCCGTTCGCGTCGACCAGGCACGGCACCTCGATGACGGCGTCCGCGTCGAGCACGGAAAGCGTCGTGCGGTTGCGGACGTTGAGGATGAGCGAGGTCCGTTCGTTGCGGGCGACGGCCCGCATGAGGGCGAGGGCCACCTTCTCGTATCCGCCGGACTCCAGATCGCTCTCGTCCCGCTCGCCGACCCCGGCGACCTCCCGGTTCTCCGACATATAGGTGGCTTCCCGTTCGGCGCGGGTGCGGTCCCAGGCCGGCAGCGCGGCGGCGGCCGGGTCCTTCACCCGGGCGTAGAAGCCCTTCTGCTGCTCGCGGAGAAAGGCGCCTCGGGTCTGCTCGGCGTCCTGGTAGGCGCGTACGGCTTCCCGGTTGAAGTAGTAGTAGTGCAGATACTCGTTGGGGACGGCGCCCAGCGACTGCAGCCAGTCGACGCCGAAAAGTCTGCCCTCCTCGAAAGAGCCGAGGAGTTCCGGATTCGCCAGCAGCCGTGGGAGTTCGTCGCGGCCGTCGACCTGCAGTCCGCGGACCCAGCCCAGGTGGTTGAGGCCGACGTAGTCGATCCGGGCCCGGTCGGGGTCGGCACCGAGCACCCGGGCGATACGGCGGCCGAGGCCCACCGGGGAGTCGCAGATGCCGATGACCCGGTCGCCCAGGTAACGGGACATGGCCTCGGTGACCAGACCGGCCGGGTTGGTGAAGTTGATGACCCAGGCGTGCGGGGCGAGCCGCGCGATGCGCTGCGCGAGATCGACGGCGACGGGCACGGTGCGCAGCCCGTACGCGATGCCGCCCGCGCCGACCGTCTCCTGGCCGAGTACACCCTCGTCGAGAGCGACCCGTTCATCGGCGGCCCGTCCTTCCAGTCCGCCGACGCGGATCGCCGAGAAGACGAAGTCGGCACCGCGCAGCGCCTCGTCGAGCTCGGTGGTGGCGGTGACGGCGGGCGCGTCCGGGACGTTCGCGGCCTGTTCGCCGAGCACCCGGGCGATGGCCGTGAGCCGGTCGGCGTCGGTGTCGTAGAGGGTGACCGCGGACACGCGGCCCTCGGCGTGATCGGCGAGCAGCGCCCCGTACACGAGTGGAACCCGGAATCCGCCGCCGCCCAGAATTGTCAGCTTCACGCTTCCGCATGGTACGGGGGCCGGCCCGGGCGGGGCCCGAGCGACTCCGGACGGCGGCTCTCCCCCGGCGCCGACAGCACCCGGCCCGGTGGCCGCGGACCTGCGGGTCCACGGCCACCGGGCCGGTGATTCGTCTCGCCTCCGTCCCGACGGGCGGGTCCGGGTCGAATCAGTTGCCGCTCCACCAGCGCGAGACGGCCCGCCACAGCCTCGCCGGTGCGGTTTCGCTGCGCTGCTGCGGGATCCGGCCGACGGCGGACTGCCCTGCGGGCGTGCCCCCGGACTCGTCGGTGACCGTCGCACCGGGCGCGTCTGTCGCGCCGGTCACGCCGGTCACGCCCATCGCGCCCATCGAGGCAGGCGCCGGTGCCGCACCGGGCGTGCGTCCGGGCGTGGGGGCGGTGTGCCGGACCGTGGACTGCACCTCCCAGTCCTGTCGCGGCGGGTTCGGCCTCCCCATGGACGGCGGTTCCTTGTCGTCCTGCGGCGCACGCACGGCGAAGTCCGCCGGAAGCTCCACCAGGTGCCGGCCCATGATGTTCCCGATCCAGCTCAGCTCGCTCTCGTCGACGGCGAGTTCGAGGTCGGGGAGCCGCATGAGCAGGGCGTCGACACCGACGTCCGCGATGGCGCGTCCGATGTCCTGCCCGGGACATTCATGGGGGCCGCCACTGAACGCGAGGTGGGCGCGGTTGCCCTCCATGTCGGCGCCCAGGTCGGGCCGTACCACCGGATCGGTGTTGGCCGGTGCGATGCCGACGATCAGGGCGTCGCCCGCCTTGATCTGCTTACCGCCCAGTTCGGTGTCGCCGACCGCCCAGCGCCCGAAGACCGCGGTGAACGGCGGTTCGTCCCACAGCGTCTGCTCGACCGCTTCGGGCACCGTCATATGGCCGCCGCTGAGCCTGGCCCGGAAGCGGGGGTCGGTGAGCACCATGCGCAGGACGTTGGCGATCAGGTTGGCGGTCGCCTCGTAGGAGGCGATGAGGATCAGCCGCAGATGCTCGGTGACCTCCTCGTCGTTCATTCCTGCCGGATGCTCGACGAGCCAGGTCGCGAAGTCCTCCGCGGGTTCGCGCCGGCGGCGTTGGACGAGCCGGTTCAGCACTTCGACGACGTAGGCGTTGCTCGCGACGGCGGTCGCCGTGCCCCGGGTCATGTCGCGAGCGGCCTGGACCATCCGGTCGTTGTACTCCTCGGACATGCCGAGGATCGCGCACATCACCATCATCGGCAGCCGCTCGGCGAACTGGCTGACCAGGTCGACGCGGCCTTCCTGGCAGAAGTCGTTGACGAGCCGGTTGCTGTAGCGGTTGACGTGGCGGCGCACCCCGCGGGTGTCGATGCGGCCCATGCTGTCGGTGACCGCGCCGCGCTGGCGTTCATGGGTGGCGCCGTCGGCGAAGACACAGACCGGCTGCCAGGTGAAGATCGGGGCCAGCGGGTGGTCCGGCGCGACGGTGCCGTCCTGCAGGGCCCGCCACCGCCGGGAATCGCGGGAGAACTGCGAGGGGGTACGGGTCAGGTGCAGGTTCTCGCTGTGCCCGAGGACCAGCCAGGCGGGTACGTCTCCGTGCAGCAGTACGGGGGCCACGCTGCCGTGTTCGGCACGCAGCTTGTCGTACAGCCCGTGGGGGTCCCGCTCGGCCTCCGGGCCATAGAACCGGCGTAGTCCGCCGGGGCCGATACCGAGGCCGTGGGCCGGGCACTCGGGGGGCGGTACCGGCCCCTGGGCCGCTCCGGGCTCGTAGTGGAATGGGGTTGTCACGATCGCTCCAGGGATCAGGATTCCAAGGACCAGACGGATGGGACGCGCGGGGGGTGTGTACTGCGGTCGGTCAGGCGAGCGGGAGGGCCAGACTGTGCAGATAGCGCATCAGCGTCATCAGTACGTCGCGGCTGGAGGCACGCAGCCGGGCGTCGCAGTCGATCATCGGTACCTCTTCGGGGAGGTCCAGGGCAGCACGCAACGCCTCGACAGGGTGTTTCGGGGCGTCGGGGAAGGTGTTGACGGCGACGACGAACGGCACACCGCGCTCCTCCAGCCGCCCGATGACATCGAAGCTGACTTCGAGGCGGCGGGTGTCGATGAGGACCACCGCGCCGAGGGCGCCTTCGAACAGGCCGTTCCACAGGAACCAGAACCGTTCCTGGCCCGGGGTGCCGAACAGATAGAGGATCAGTTCCTCACTGATGGAGATCCGGCCGAAGTCCATGGCGACGGTGGTGGCGGTCTTGCTCTCCACCCCGAAGTTGTCGTCCACGCCGACACCGGCCTGGGTCATGGTCTCTTCGGTGGTCAGCGGCCGGATCTCGCTGACGGATCCGACCATGGTCGTCTTGCCGACCCCGAACCCTCCGACGATCACGACCTTCACCGCGGCTGTCGCCGTGGTGGGAAGGACGTCCTCGCTCCGGGGGCCGGTGATCGTGTCAGAGCTTCTGAAGTCCATGCATCACCGCTTCGAGAAGGGACCTGTCCGGGAGAGTGGCGCGGACGATGGGCGCGCGCGATTCGATGAGATCGGTCGCGAGGAGTTCCGTGAGGAGCGATGTCACCACGCTGAAGGGCAGACCGAGGTACGCCGAGATCTCGGCGACGGATAACGGCGCCTGGCAGAGCCGCAGTATCACGGCCTGCTCGGGCTGGACCGTCGGCGTCGGCTGGGCCTTCGCGACGACCATCGTGACCAGGTCGAGCGGCGCCCGCTCGCTGCCGTCGGGATCGCCGGTGATCACGTACAGCCGTTCCGGGTCGCTCAGTGCCGGATCGGCCGTTCGGCGTTCTCGTCGGGGAGAATTCATCCGGCCTGCCCGTCATGGCGCGGCGGACTCGTCAGGTGGGCACCGATCCTGACGACCATGTCGCGCATCCGCGACCCGACGAGCCCCGCGTCGACCGTCTCACCGGCAAGGACCGCGAGGTAGGCGCCGGTTCCGGCGGCCATCAAGTAGAAGAAACCGCCGGTGACTTCGATGACGACCAGGCGCATGAGACCGTCGCTGTAAGGGATTTCGGAGGCGACGGCGGCGGCCAGGCTCTGCAGTCCGGCGCAGGCCGCCGCGAGGCGGTCGGCGACATCGGGGTCGCCGCCGTGCCGGGCGATGCGCAGACCGTCGGCGGAGAGCACCACGATCTGGTGGATGTCCGGCACGTCGTCGGCCAGTTCCTTGAGCATCCAGTCCATATTCCCGCGCTGCTGGATCACTTCAGGTCTCCCTTGTCCCAGGCGTCGTCAGAGTCTTCGTCGGTCTTCGGATCCCGCGCCACGCCGTTGACGGCGTTGGTGAAGGCCTCCAGCCAGAGTCCGGGGGGCTGTTCCTTGCCGCTGTCGTTCCCCGGGCCGTGGCCGTTGGTGTGGCCGTTGCGCTGTCCTGCGGTGGGGTCGACAGCCTGTGCGGGGAGGTTGTGCGAGCCCAGGGGGGCGCGGCCGCGGCTGCGGCGTTGCGGGAGGCCGCCGGCGGTCCACTCGGTCACCACGGGGACGTCGTCCTCCATGGCCGCCGTGGGTGCGACCGGCCGGGTGACGGGTGCGGCCGGCCGGGTGGCGGGTGCAACCGGTCCGGTGGCGGGGCGCTGGGCCACGGGGGTGCGGGGCTTGCGTCGCGCCGGCACGACGTGCTTCATGGCCTCCTGGTCGATGTCGCTGGTGGGCCTCGACGTGGCGCCGATGCCGTGGGCGATGCCGGGAGCGGGTCCGGTGGTGATCATGGCGCGGGGCACGATGAGTACGGCGCGGACACCGCCGTACGCGGACTGCCGCAGCGAGACCTGGAGGTCGTACATCCGCGAGAGCCGTCCGACGACTGCCATGCCGAGTCGCGGGGACTCGCCGAGGTCGTTCATGCTGGAGCCGGCCTGGGCCCTGGCGAGCATGTTCTCGGCCCGCGCGCGGGCCTCCTCGCTGAGCGAGACGCCGCCGTCCTCGATCTCGATGGCGATGCCGGTCTGCACCTCGACGGCGGTGACGTGCACCCGGGTCTGCGGTGGCGAGTAGCGGGTGGCGTTGTCGAGGAGCTCCGCGCAGGCGTGGATGAGCGGTTCGACGGCCGTGCCGATGATGGCGACCTTGGCGATCGAGTGCAGATCGACGCGCGGGTACTCCAGGATCCGCGACATGGCGCCGCGCAGCACGCTGAACAGCGGTACGGGCTTGGGCCATTGGCGACTGGGTCGGGCGCCGCCGAGAACCGCGATGGAGTCGGCGAGACGGCCGATCAGCGCGGTGCCGTGGTCGATGCGGAGCAGGTCGTCGAAGACGTCGGGGTTGCGCCCGTGGTGCTCCTCCATCTCCCGCAGTTCACTCGCCTGGCGGTGGACGATCGCCTGGACGCGCCGGGCGACGTTGACGAAGGCGCGCTGCGCGGAGTCACGCATCGCCTCTTCGTTGTCGATGATGTTCAGCACCGTGTAGACGAGGGTGCGCTGGGCGTCCGGCAGGTCGCGGTGGAGCTCGTCCGCGTCGACGACGTCCCGGAGCACCTCTTCGGGCGAATTGCCCACGCGCAGCCGGTGGATGGCGGCCGGCAGGAGCTCCTTGCTGATCCGCACGGTCTCGTCGTCGTGGGTGGCGATGCGCCGCTCCAGGTCGGCGAAGCGCCGTTCGTACACCGCGCGCTGGGTACGCAGATCACGTGCCCGGCGGGCGAGTTGAACGGTGAGTGCGGTGACCACGACGGTGGCGAGCGCGCCGCACCAGACGAGTGGTATCCGCGCGGCCGCGGAAACCAGCGCCACCGCGGCGGCGGTTGCGCCGCCCATCAGGAGCACGGGCAGCAACATGGCGCGAACGACGGGGGTTTCTCGTTCGATCGGCGGTGATTCAACACGAACCATCTAAAACCTCTGGCGGTTGATTCGGGAGGTATACGCGCTTGTAGGACACTTGAGAACAAGCGCTCGAATTCATATCAACTCGGCTTCGCTGCGCGTGAGCTTAGTCAGATCGAATCAGCGCTTCGGCACATTCACCCAACCCTCTGCGCGAGCGCTCCCGCGGTAATACACTCACGAGTTTTTGCACGCACCGCCTTCGAACGTGCGCGGGGAGTAACGGGCGAGGGGGTTTCATGAGGCGTGACACCTTGCGTACCGCAGAGAAGGACGCTTTCAGCGAAGAAGCACGGTGGTTGCGGACGCGACCGAACGACTCGACCCCGGAAGTGATCCATTACGTCCCGCAGCAAGGGACAAGCGCACATGTGATCGAAGTGGATCGAAAGGAGCACATTCATGACTGAAGGGCTTCCGGACGATGAACGCCGTCGCCGTCCCGCCGACCGCGGCGAGCCGACGGGACCGGTTCGCCCTGATGGCATCGGCGCCCGCCGACCGCGGCGACGACGCGGCGCTCGTCCGTCGCGCCGAGGAACTGCGCCGGTCCGCGGCGCTGTTGGACACGGTCTGACGCCGGCCCCGTACCACCACCGCGGAGTCGCTGGTGCTGCTCTTCGTCACCACTACCAGGGGATGGCGCAGGCCGCCTGAGGGCCTGCGCCGGGGCTCAGTCCCAGAGTTCGGTGCTGTGGGCGCCGATGAGGGAGGCGATGTGGGCGAGGACGTCGCCGGCGGGCTGCGGATCGTGCCGGCGTCCGTCGCGCAGGCGCAGGGCGACATGGTCGTCGGCGGCCTCCCTGGCACCGATGACGGCTTGGTAGGGCACCAGGCGGGCTTCCCGGATGCGGGCGCCCAGGGTGCCGCGTTCCGGTCCGGCGATCTCGGACCGCAGCCCGAGGCCAGTGCACCGACGGGCGAGCGCCTCGGCATTCGGCAGCTCGGCTTCGGAGACCGGGAGGATCGCCAGCTGAGTGGGGGCGAGCCAGGCGGGGAACGCCCCACCGTGTTCCTCGATGAGGTGGGCGACGGCTCGCTCCACGCTCCCGATGATGCTGCGGTGGATCATGACCGGCCGGTGTTTCGCGCCGTCCGGGCCGATGTAGTGCAGGTCGAACCGGGCCGGCTGGTGGAAGTCGACCTGGACGGTGGACAGGGTGGACTCCCTGCCCGCACTGTCGGTGACCTGGACATCGATCTTGGGGCCGTAGAACGCGGCCTCTCCCTCGGCTGCCTCGTAGGGCAGGCCGGAGCGGCCGAGGACCTCGGTCAGCAGGGCGGTGGACCGCTGCCACATCTCGGGCGCGGCGACATACTTCCCGCCGGGGCCCGGGAGGGAGAGCCGGTAGCGGGCCGGGCTGATGCCCAGCGCCCGGTACGCCCGGCGGATCAGCTCCAGCGCGGCCTGCGCTTCCTCGGCAACCTGGTCCAGGGTGCAGAAGATGTGGGCGTCGTTCAGCTGGATGGCCCGCACGCGGGTCAGTCCGCCGAGCACTCCGGAGAGTTCGGAGCGGTACATGCCGCCCAGCTCGGCCATGCGCAGGGGCAGTTCGCGGTAGCTGTGGGAGCGGGAGCGGTAGATGACGGCGTGGTGCGGACACAGGCTGGGCCGCAGCACGACCTGCTCGCCGCCCAGGTCCATCGGCGGGAACATGTCGTCGCTGTAGTGCGACCAGTGCCCGGAGATCTCGTACAGCTCCCGCTTGCCGAGCACCGGCGAGTACACGTGCCGGTAGCCCGCCCGCCGTTCGGCGGTGCGGATGTACTCCTCCAGGGCGTGGCGCACGACTGCGCCGTCGGGCAGCCAGTACGGCAGTCCCGCGCCGATCAGCGGGTCGGTGTCGAACAGATCCAGCTCGCGGCCGAGCTTGCGGTGGTCATGCATGGCGGTCTCCTCGCGGTCGTCGGACGAGTGACCGCAAGGCGAAGCCCCGGGGCACTCGCCCCGGGGCTTCGGACTGAACAGCTGTCAGCGCGCCGGGACACTCTCCGGCGTCGTCGTCATGGCAGCGCGCTTCATGCGGCGGACGTTAGCAGCGACGTACCGATGTCCGCGCGGGATTTATTTCCGGTGCTGCCCGTCCTCCGGCCCTCCGGTGCCTGCCCCGGTTCACCGCCGGACGCCGCCGATCCGTCCCTCCAGCTGCACCAGCAACTCGCTGAGCTGGGCGCTGAGCCGGGTACGGGACTGCTCGTCGAGGCCGGACAGCACCGTGCGTTCGTACGCCAGCTGCCGGGGCAGCAGCCGGTCGACCAGGTCGCGGCCCTCCTCGGTGAGGCGGACATGGGCGACGCGGCGGTCGCGGGCGTCGCTGCGGCGGTCGACAAGACCGCGTTCCTGCAGGACCCGCAGGCGCTTGGTGACGGCGGCGCCGGAGGAGAACGTCTCCCTGGCCAGCTCGCCGGGGGTGAGTTCGCGGTCGGTACGGCGTACGGCACCGAGCAGGTCGAACTCGGCGCGGGTCAGGCCGGCGGCGCGCAGCGGGGCGTCCTCCGCCTGCTGGAGCAGGGCCGCGCAGCGGTTGATACGGCCGATGAGTTCCATCGGTCCGGTGTCCAGCTCCGGGTTGACGGCCTGCCACTGCCGTACCACCGAGGCGACGATGTCGTCGGTCACACCGCTCCGTTCTCCTGGGCGGGGGCGATCAGCCCCTGCCGTGTTGCTGTCGCCGCGAGCGTACGGTGTCCGGCCTGCTCGGCCGCGAGGACCTGCTCCTGGGGCAGGGCGCGCTGCCACCATTCGCCCGCTGCGGTGTCATCGGCCTCGCGCAGCTCGACAAGAGATCCGGTCAGCCTGCGGCGGGCGGCGTCGAGGGCGGCGGGCGTGGGCTGCGGGGCGGCGAGCGCGTGTACGGCGTGGGCGCGGGCCCGGTCGGTGGCGGCCAGTGCCTTTTCGAGGCGTCCGGCGGCCCGGCGGTTGGTCACCAGCATGGCGGCGAGGATGCCCACCCCGGCGCCGATCACGGTGTCCAGGACCCGGTCGCCGATGAGCTCACCGGCCGGGTGGGTGCCGCCGAACTCCATGACCAGCAGGGCCATCGGCGTGACGGCGATGGAGCCGAGCCAGTAGTTGCGGGTGATCAGGGCCTCGGCCGCGAAGCCGAAGAACAGGCAGAAGCCTATGAGGGCCAGCGGTCCGGTGCGGCTGACCGGGAGGACGGCGGCGAAGACGAGGACACCGAGGAGATTGCCGAGGGTGCGCTGGAGGGCCCGGTTCCAGGACAATGTCACATTGGCCTGGTAGAGGGAGGCGGCGGTGACGATCGCCCAGTAGGGGCGCCCGACGCCGGCCGCCTGGGAGACATATCCGGCCAGGGCGCAGCCGATGAGTGCGCGGGCGCCGATGGGGAGCAGCGGGGAGCCCGGGGCGAGGCTGCGCAGCAGTGCGCGACGGTGGTCGCGGCGGCTTCCGGTGCGCCGGGCGGCCCGTTCGGCGTCGATGCCGAACAGTTCCTCGGACGTTCCGGGGGCGGGCGGCGGGGTGGGGACGGGTCCGCGGGCACGGGTCTGCCGGGCCCAGGCGCGGAGCTGTTCGGGGCCGGAGGCGGGGGCGGCGTCGCAGGCGGCCGGGGAGGCGCCGAGGGCGAGGGCGGCTTCGGCATGGACGACGAGGCGTTCGAGCGCCTGGCGTACGGGGGTGGGGCGTCCGGCGGCGAGCAGGGCCTGCCAGGCCGCGTGCACGGCCGCGACCGCGGCGCGCCGGGTGCGGTGTCCGGGGTCGGCGACGTATGCCGCGGCTGCGTCGAGGGCGCGGGCGGTCGCCCGGCGTTCCGGGCCCTCCCTGCGAATCATCGCGGGGCCGACCGTGACCAGCCAGGAGATCACGCCCGCGGCCAGGGTCAGCGCGAGGTGACCGGGCACCTGCCCGAGGTGCTGCGGGGCGAAGAGCGCGGCCGAGGTGACGAACGTGAAGATCACCGGTCCGGGCGGGCCGATGCGGGTGGCGTCGCAGAGCGTCTTCTGCCCGGCGGCGAGCAGTGCGCCCACCGCGATCAGCACAGCGGTCGATCCGGTGAGCGAGGCCGCGACGAGGGATATCGCCATGCCGATGACCATGGAGATGACGACTCCGGCGACCGCTCGGGCGCGGCGGGCGTACGGCAGGTTGTGGCCGTACAGCGCACAGAGCGAACCGGCCATCGTGTACATCACGAGGTCGAGCCGGTCGACGGCGAACAGCAGCAGGTCCGGTACGGCGGTGGCGGCGACCACGCTCAGTGCCGGTTTGAACCACATGTCCGAGGGCCGGGCGAGGCGCAGGGGGGCCGCCAGCGGGAGTCTGCGGACGGAGGGCTGCCGGAATCGAATGGTTGTATCACTCACCCAAATACTTTAGCAGATGTTACACTCGTAAAACATTTTCCCCGCTGATGCCGCTGCTGCAGCACCGATGGCCGCCCCCTCCGCGAACCCATAGCGTTCAACTGCACGAGGCCAGACAGTCACGCGTCCATGCATCCACGAAGGAAACCGAAATGAAGCTCACCAAACCGGTGCCCGGCGGTCCCTGCTGGATCGAGCTGAGCACCCCCGACATCCCGGCTGCCAAGTCGTTCTACGCGGCACTCTTCGGCTGGCGCTCCGAGACCGATCCGCGTGAGGAGGCGGGCGGCTACACCATGGCGCACCTCGGAGATGCGCGTGTGGCCGCACTCAGCCCGGTCTATCAGCCTGGACAGCCACCCGCCTGGACGGTCTCGTTCGCCAGCGAGGACACGGACGCCACGGTCGAGAAGGTGAAGTCGGCGGGCGGCTCGCTCCTGGTCGGCCCGATGGACGTGTTCGACCAGGGCAGGTTCGCGGTGGTGGCGGATCCGTCCGGTGCGGTGTTCTCGCTGTGGCAGGGCCGCGCCTTCGCCGGCGCCGAGCGACTGAACGACCCGGGCGCTCTCGGCTGGGTCGAACTCGTCACCCGTGAGGCCGACCCGGCGCTCGCTTTCTATCCCGCGGTCTTCGGATGGACGGTGAACGACGCTTCGGAGAGCTACACGCAGTGGGGCGTGGCCGACGAGGACTTCGGCGGCATGCTGATCATGGACGACAGGTTCCCGCCGGAGGCGCCACCCAACTGGCTGCCGTACTTCGCCGTGACGGACGTCGACGCGACGGCGGCCATCGCGCAGGGGGCGGGCGGCGAACTGCTGATGCCGCCGACGAGCATTCCGGACGGCCCACGGATCGCGGTGGTACGGGATCCGCAGGGCGCGGTGTTCGGTATCCACCGGGCGGGCGACGAGGGCTAGGGTCCGTCGTCGGAGCCGGGTTTCGGACGAGGCGGAGGGGGTCCTCAGGGTTGCGGAGCCCCTCCGCCTCGTCCGACACCCGGCGCAGCAGGCCGAAGAAGGCCGCTGGACGCCGAGCGGCGGGCCACACTGATCGCGACACCCACGGACCCGCCTACCCACCGGTTCGACATCCGCCCGCGGGGGGACGACGAAACGGCCTTCCTGGAGTTCAGCTGATGTACGAGAGCGATGCCGGACTGCTCGCCCCCGGGCGGGCAGGCTCCCCCGCCGAGACGGCCACCGGCGACAGCGCCTTTCTGCAGGCGATGCTCGATGCCGAGACCGCGCTCACCCGCGCCCAGTCCGACTGCGGGCTCGCCCCCGCCGGGGCCGGGCGGGCGGTGACCGCGGCAGCGGCCGACGTGAGCCGATTCGATGTGCGGGATGTGGCGCTGCGCGCACGTGCGGGAGGCAATCCGGTCATCCCGCTGGTCGTCGACCTCGCCGCCGCGGTGGAGCCGGACGTCCGGCCGTATGTGCACCGGGGCGCCACCAGCCAGGACATCCTCGACACGGCCGCCATGCTGGTCGCCGCGCGGACCCTGGCACTGGTGCTCGACGATCTGGCGCGGGCCGCGGACTCAGTGGCACAGCTCGCCGCCGCACATCGCAACACCCCGATGGCCGGCCGTACGCTCACCCAGCACGCCGTGCCGACCACCTTCGGGCTGAAGGCGGCCGGGTGGCGGGCGCTGATCCTCGACGCACGGGACAGGCTGTCGGCCGTACGGGAATCGCTTCCCGCACAACTCGGCGGCGCGGCGGGAACGTTGGCCGCCTTCGAAGCCTTCGCGCCCACCGACAGGGCTGACGTCGAGGACACGGACGACGACGGACCGGGGCTGACCCTGCTCCAGGCGTTCGCGAACGAACTCGGCCTGGCCGAACCGCTGTTGCCGTGGCATTGCCTGCGCACCCCGATCGCCGATCTGGCGGGCGCGCTCGCTTTCACGGCAGGCGCGCTCGGCAAGTTGGCGGCCGATGTGCTCACCCTGTCCCGTACCGAGATCGGCGAGGTCACCGAGGGACAGGCCGGTGGTTCGTCCACCATGCCGCACAAGTCCAACCCGGTGCGGGCCACGCTGATCGCGGCGGCGGCCCGTCGCGCCCCCGGCCTGGCGGCGACGCTGTACGGCTCGCTCGTCGCCGAGGACGAGCGGCCGGCCGGGGCCTGGCACGCCGAGTGGGAGCCGCTGCGGGAGCTGCTGCGGCTCGTCGGCGGGGCCGCGTACGACGCCGCCGAACTCACCGGCGGACTGCGCGTCGTCCCGTACGCCATGCGGGAGAATCTCCAGCTCACCGACGGGCTGATCGTCTCGGAACGGCTGGCCGCCGTGTTCGCCGACCGGATCGGCCGCAACCGCGCCAGGGAGGTCCTGGTGAGCGCCGCCGCCCGGGCCCGTGCGGAGACCACGGATCTGGCCGACGTCCTCGGTGATGTGCTGGACGAGGAGCCCGAACTCGCCGGTCTCGATCTGGCCGAACTGACCGATCCCGCCCGGTACACCGGCTGCGCGGGCCCCCTCACCGACCGTGCACTGGACCGCGGATGACCGCCCTCCCCGATGGGCCGGCGGAACCGGCGTCCTCGGCGTCGTGATCATGCAGGTGGCGGCGAGCACGGCCGCCCGGCGCATGGTCAGCCGGGGACGTCGTCCCCACGGATCCGGGCATGAATGTGCATGTCGTGCCAGCCGTCGGCATGCAGATGGCCCCGGCGCCTGGTGCCCTCCAGGGCGAAGCCCGTTTTGACCGCCACCCGGCAGGAGGCCTCGTTCAGCACGGAGTGGGCGAGTTCGAGGCGCTCGAACCCGATCTCGTCGAAGGCCCAGCGCGCCAGCACCGAGACGGCTCGGGGCGCGACGCCGCGTCCGCGGGCGGCCGGCAGCATCCAGTAGGCGCATTCGGCCTGGCCGATGGCCGGCGTCAGAGAGCGGAGCGAGACCCGGCCGAGCACTTCCCCGGCTCCGTCAGCCGCGCTCCCGGGGCGGACGACGGCCCAGTGGGCTCCGGTCTCGGAGTACCAGGCGTTTCGCCACTGGTCGATCCAGTCGCGCGCCTCGTCCTCGGAGTCGGCCCGGCGCAGATGCCAGCGCTGGATGGCCGGGTCGGCGAAGGCGGCGAGGACGGCCGGCACGTCCGCGTACCGCCACGGCCGCAGGAGCAGGTCGTCGGCGACAGGCAGAGCGGGTTGCACGGAGTCCGCGAGGCGCCCCGGAGGGATAAGGGGCGGCACCAAGTACGGCATGGACGCATCTTCGCACGGGGACGGAACCGTTCCGGCGGTACGCGGGAGCCCCCTTGTGCGGAAGATCGCGCAAGGGGGCTCCCGCGTACCCGCGTCAGCCGAGGCCGCGGGCGTCCTGCTTGAGGGCGGTGTCCACGGTCAGCGCCGTCGCGACGACGAGGCTCAGCAGCGGCTCGGGCAGCTGGTAGTGGATCTGCAGCACGTAGTTGTCCGCCGTGGTGAACAGCGTCTTCGCGAGGCCTTCCCAGGTCTTGGTGATCCGGGCTATCTCGGCGTCGTTGTGGTCGACGATCGCGAAGTTCCAGGCGCGCCAGTTCTCCGCCTTGATCGCGCCGATCTGCTGACCGTCCACCATGATCGCGAAGTTGATCTTGCCGATGGCATTCTGCTGGACGATCTCACCGACCGGCTGCCCGTCGGGGCGCTGCACGATGACCTTGGACTTGATGAACTTCGCCGGGCGGGTCAGCAGAAGCTGCGGCTGACCGTACGCGTCACGGATTTCGAGGCGGTGGGTCAGGTACTGGTCGATGCTGGTCAGGAAGCGCAGCACCTTGCGCAGGGCACTCTGGCCGACCTGGACGACCGAGCCGACGGTGTTGCCGTGCTGGTCGAAGACGCTGTACTCGTTCGTCACCTCGATCAGCTTGGCCTTCTGGTTCACGACCAGGACCTGCTGGTTGAAGAGCGAGCCCGCGCCGGGAGCGCCGCCCTGCTGGGGCTGGACCGCCTGCTGCGGCGGAACCCCGGGCTGCTGATGGGCGACCTGCTGGGACGGAACCCCCGCCTGCTGATAGCCGGCCTGCTGCTGAGGAGCGACCTGCTGGTACTGCTGGGCGGCCTGCTGATACTGCTGCGCGGCCTGCTGCGGCGGTACCTGAGCCTGTGGCTGAGCGGGTGCCTGTGCCTGGGCGGGCATCGCCTGCGCCTGGGCCGCGACCTGGGGCTGCCGGCCGCCGGCCGGGTTGGTGTGCTCGGTCCACTGGGAGCCGTCCCAGTAGCGCAGCAACTGGGGCGCGCCGTGCGGATCCGGATACCAGCCCGCAGATACGTTCGAGTGCGTTGTCACCGGGGCACACTATCCCGCCCCTCCGACAACGGAGGCTCCATCGCGCACATCCACGGCATCCGCCCCTCATTGAAACTTCACACACCGCGTACGATGTCGGGGATGAACAGGCTGAGCGAACGGACGCACCGACGACGGCAGAGCGCCTACGCGTCGGCCGTTCTCGGCTGGCTGTTCGTACTGCTCGCCATGGTCTCGTGCTGCTCGATCGCGGCCCCGGGCTCGTCCGCGCACCGGTCCGGCGCCCACATCGCAGCCGCTGCCCGGGCCATGACACCCGCGCATCCCATGGTCGTACGGACCGTGGTGGCCGATGCCCCGGGGGAACGGGGCATCGGAAGTTCCTGCCACGGAACCTCCGAGCATGCGACACCCGTCGTACTGCCCGGCCAGAGCGGACCCGTGGCCCTTCCCGCTGCGACAGCCACAGCCCCCGTCGCCCCGCTCACCGGCGCCGCCGCGATCCGAGGTCCGTCCAACGACGCCGTGCGGGAAGTCGACCGTCTCCGTCTGCAGGTTCAACGGATCTAGAGGCAGGGCCCGTTCCTCGGGACACCGAGGACGTTCTCCCGCATGCCCTCAACTCCGTCAGTCTTGTTGAACCGAAGGACGACTCTCCATGGCTTCCGCCAAGAAGCAGAACACCCCTGCCACCGCACGCCGCGCCAAGCTGGAGGAGGCCCGCCGCAAGGAGCGTGCCCGCGAGCGGCGCAGTCGCATCATCACCCTCACCGCCTCCGTCGCCGTGATCGCCGCACTCGTCGCGGGCGGCGGCTATCTGATGTCCGCCGCCGACGACAAGGAAAAGGCCGAGGTCGAGGCCAAGTCCGCGCCCGTGCGGGGCGAGCGGACCTGGGACAAGCTCTCCCAGAACCATGTCGAGAAGAAGGTCGACTACCCGATGAACCCGCCGGTCGGCGGCGATCACAACCCGGTGTGGATGAACTGCGACGCCGATGTCTACACCAAGGCGATACCGAAGGAGAACGCCGTGCACTCCCTTGAGCACGGCGCGGTCTGGGTCACATACACGAGCAAGGCGAAGCCAGCGGACATCAAGAAGCTCGGCGAACGAATCGAGTCGACGCCCTACTCCCTGATGAGCCCGGTCGAGGACCAGGCCGCCCCGCTCATGCTCAGCGCCTGGGGCAAGCAGGTGACGGTGACGAGTGCCACCGACACACGCGTGGCGCAGTTCTTCACCAAGTACGTGCAGGGGCCGCAGACCCCGGAGCCGGGCGCGGCCTGCACCGGCGGGGTCGCCCAGTGATGTCCTCGGTCCGCTCCTCGCGCCCGATGGTGATGGCGGGCGGTGTGGTGCTGCTGCTGGCGCTGGGCCTGGTCGCGCTGATGCTCGTACAGCCGTCGTCCTCCGCGGGGTCCGCCGCTCCGGCGGCCGCGCCCTCGGACACGTCGGCCGATGTCGGGTTCGCACGCGACATGTCGATCCACCATCAGCAGGCGGTCGAGATGTCGTTCATCGTGCGGGACCGTACGTCCGACGTGGCGGTGCGCCGGCTCGCGTACGACATCATCAACACCCAGGCCAATCAGCGCGGCATGATGCTCGGCTGGCTGGAGATGTGGGGCCGGGCGAAGTCGTCCGGCGCTCCTCCCATGGAGTGGATGGGGCACACCGTCACGCCCAGGGGCGACGGTTCGCTGATGCCGGGCATGGCGACCGACACCGAACTCGACGCACTGCGGGCGGCGAAGGGCAAGGACGCCGAGGTGTTGTACCTGAAGCTGATGACCGCGCACCACCGTGCCGGTGCGGAGATGGCGCAGGCGGCAGCCACCGCGGCCGGGACCGAAGAGATCAGGAATCTTGCGGCGGGCATGGTCCGGGGCCAGCAGTCGGAGATCGCACTCATGGCGGACATGCTCAAGGAGCGCGGTTCGACGGCCTGAGCCCAGAGGTTTCCGGGCAGCCGTTGCCTGTGTGACTCCCCGGGCCGGTTCCGGCCGGGGGAGTCACGCGTTCAGCGGGTGTGCGAGGCGAGCCGGTCCGGGCTCAGCCGCACATGCGCGATGGTGCGGCGGTGGCGGGTGTATGCGATGTGCAGGGCCCCGTCGGGTGTCAGCGCGATCGTCGGGTAGGGGAGTTCGCGATTCAGCCCGTTGCGGGAATCGTTGCTGAGGCAGTACCCGTCACCCGACTCCAGATCGTGGCGCACGGGCCAGGTGCGCCCGCCGTCGGACGAGAACGCAAGGGTGAGCGGCGCCCGCGGGGCACCCCAGAACGCGGCGTGGTTCTGCACGGCCGGGGCGCAGAGCCGGGCCTCGGCGCGCCCCGGCAGGCCGGCCCGGGCGCGCACCACACCGTCCGCGGCTGCCTCCGGGCGCGCATCGCCCACGTCCGACACTGCCCGGGCACCGTGCACGGCGGACTCCGGCGCGGGCGTCATCCGGCGTCCTGAGCGCCGCGCGCGGCGCTCAGATGCTGGTTCGCCGCCTGTTCCAGGTGGACCAGGTCGCCGGAGACGGTTGCGAAGGTGTAGCCCTCGGCGAGCCGCTTGGCGGCGCTCTGGTGCGGGTACGCCTTCCAGCGGGTCTCCGGGCACGGAATGTGGACCTGGCAGAGCAGGGCGATGCCCTTCTCCCTGACCTCGGCCCGGGAGAGTCCGGGGTGGCGCAGACGAAGGGCGTCGCCCAGCTGACGTCCGACGGTGTGGACGGGGCTGAGCGCTGTCATCGGGTCCTGCGGTATCAGCGAGACGGTCCGGCCGCGCAACCCGCATACGGCCCCGGGTCGGCGACGACGTCCGTGCCGGCGATCCTGGCGCTGCCGGAGAGCACCGCGAGCCCTTCGGGCAGCAGCCGCAGAACACCCATCGCGGTGGTCGACTTGCCTGAGCCGGACTCGCCGATGAGAGTGACGGTCTCGCCACGGTGCACGGTGAAGCCGACGCCGTCCACAGCACGTACGACGCCGTGTGCGGTGATCAGTTCGATTGCAGGTCCTCGACCTGGAGCAGGGGTGCATCGGTCATGACTCAGGCTCCTTTCGCGGTACGCGCAAAAGTACGGGTACGGGTGCGGCCGCGGCTGCGGGTCCGGGCGGGACGCTGCGCCCGCTGAGCCAGGGCTTCGTCGGCCCGCTGACCGAGGCGGCACTGGAGCGGATGACCTACGACCGGGTCTTCCTCGGCACCGATGGGGTCTCCCCCGAATGCGGCATCTGCGAGGCGGACCTGCGGCAGACCCGGCTCAAGGAACTGATGGCCCGTCGCGCCGACCGGGTGTACGTACTGGCCCACGCGGGGAAGCTGGGGCGCAGCCCCTTCCACGCCTGGGCCATGTTGCCGGAGGGGTGGACCCTGGTCACGGACGACACCGCGGACGGCACCCTGGTGGCGGCGCTGCGGGCGGCGGGTACGGAGGTCGTGCTGACCCGGCCCGCGGGCGCGGGCGGGGCGGCGCAGGGCTGAAGCGGGGGGCCGGGTCCCGCTGCGCCGGTCCCGGTCGCAGCGGGACCGTACTGACGTACGGCATCGCATAGGCTCAGCACCGATATGAAGAGCAACCTCACACCGCTGGGGCCCAAGGCCGACAAGGACACCGTGCGCCGGAGCAACCTCAGTCTGGTGCTGCGGGCCGTCCGTGACGAGGGCGAGGCGACCAGGGCCGGGGTCGCCGCGCGGGTGGGGCTGACCCGGGCCGCGGTGTCCTCGCTCGTCGAGCAGCTCATCGACATCGGGTTCCTCACCGAGTCCGGCAAGACCTTCAGCGGGCAGGCGGGCCGCCCCGGGACCGCGCTCAAAGTGGCGCGCACGGGGCCTGCCGGGCTCGGTGTGGAGGTCAACATCGACTATGTGTCGGTGTGTGTCGTCGATCTGGCGGGCACCGGCCGGGTACGGCTCACCGAGCACCTCGACAACCGCGGCGCACCGCCCGCGGAGGTACTGGCGCGGGCGGCCGGGATCGCGGCGCGCACCCTGGAGTCGGCGCGCGAGCAGGAACTGTTCCCGGTCGGGGTGGCGCTCGCCCTGCCCGGTCTGGTCTCCGGCGGTGCGGTGCGCCAGGCGCCCAACCTGGGCTGGAACCAGGTTCCGGCCGAGGAACTCTTCGCCGCTTCGCTCGCCGCCGAGCGACCCGGTCGCGAGGCGCTTCCGGTGGGTTCGGAGAACGAGGCCAATCTGGCGGCGCTGGCCGAGCTCTGGTTCGGCGGACTCGACGCGGTCCGCAGTTTCCTCTATCTGACGGGCGAGATCGGCGTCGGTGGTGCCCTGGTCATCGACGGTGAGCTCCTGCGCGGTGCGCACGGGTTCGCCGGGGAGATCGGGCATGTGGTGGTGGACGCGGAGGGACCGCAGTGCCGGTGCGGCTCGCGCGGCTGTCTGGAGCAGTACGCGGGACAGGCGGCGCTCCTGCGGGCGGCCGGGATCGAGGAATCCGGCAGCGGCGTCGGGGTGGCCGAGCTGGAGCGGCGCATCCGGGCCGGGGACGAGCGGGCGGTGGCCGCCGTCGCCGAGGCCGGCCGGATGCTGGGGCGGGTGCTGTCGGGGGCGGTGAATCTGCTCGACCCGGACGCGGTGGTGCTCGGCGGGATATACCGGAACCTGATGCCGTGGCTGTCACCACCCGCCGATAAGGAGCTGACCGGCCGGGTGGTGTCCGGGCTCTGGTCCCCCGGGAGCGGCCGTCTGCGCGCCTCGTCGGTCGCGGGTGACGCGGCGCGGGGCGCTGCGGCGCTGGTGATGACGGGGGTACTGGCCGACCCGGTGGCGTACTCGGGCGGCCGGGCAACCGGCTGATCCACCCCTGTGCGGGTGCGGGCCGGCAACCGGCTGATCCGCCCGCACGGGTACCGGCCGCACAACCGGCCGATCCGCCCGAGCCGCGGGTACGGGCCGGACAACCGCCTGATCCGCCCGCACCGGGTGCGAGCCGGGCAGCCGGCCGGTCTACTGGAATGCGAACGCGAACGGGTGTGGGCCGGACACCTGGTGTCCGGCCCACACCCGTGGCAACGCATCACTGCAGGCCGAGATCAGCGGACCCCGAGCAGGTGGTCCATCGCCAGCTGGTCCAGGGCCTCGAACGCCATGCCCCGTTCCGCTGCCGCGTTCACATCGAACTCCTCGAACGCCGACCGGTCGGCCAGCAGCCCGGCCACGCCGTCCTCGGCAGTCGGGCGGGCCAGCTCGTCGAGCCGGGACGCGCGCAGCGCCTCCTGCACGGCGGGGTCGGCGCGGAAGGCGGCGGCGCGCTCCTTGAGGATCAGGTAGTTGCGCATGCAGCCCGCGGCCGAGGCCCAGACACCGTCGTAGTCCTCGGTCCGCGGCGGCTTGAAGTCGAAGTGCCGCGGGCCCTCGTAGCCGGCCGTCTCCAGCAGGTCGACGAGCCAGAACGCCTGGCGCAGGTCACCCGCGCCGAAGCGCAGGTCCTGGTCGTACTTGATGCCGGACTGACCGTTCAGGTCGATGTGGAAGAGCTTGCCCGCCCAGAGTGCCTGCGCGATGCCGTGCGGGAAGTTCAGCCCGGCCATCTGCTCGTGCCCGGTCTCCGGGTTGACTCCGACCAGCTCCGGGCGCTCCAGACGCTCGATGAAGGCGAGGGCGTGACCGATGGTCGGCAGCAGGATGTCGCCGCGCGGCTCGTTCGGCTTGGGCTCGATGGCGAACTTCAGGTCGTACCCCTGCTCGGTGACATAGTCGCCGAGCAGGTCGAAGGCTTCCTTCATACGGTCGAGGGCGACCCGGATGTCCTTGGCGGCGCCGGACTCGGAGCCCTCACGGCCGCCCCAGGCCACATAGGTGGTGGCGCCGAGCTCGACGGCGAGGTCGATGTTGCGCAGGGTCTTGCGCAGGGCGTAGCGGCGTACGTCCCGGTCGTTGGCGGTGAACGCGCCGTCCTTGAACACGGGGTGGGTGAAGAGGTTCGTCGTCGCCATGGGGACGACGAGTCCGGCCGCGTCCAGCGCCTGCCGGAACCGCTTCACGATCCCTTCGCGCTCGGTGTCCGTCGAGCCGAACGGGATCAGGTCGTCGTCGTGGAATGTCACACCGTACGCACCGAGCTCCGCGAGCCGCTGCACGGAGTCGACCGGGTCGATCGCCGTGCGGGTCGCATCGCCGAACGGGTCGCGCCCCTGCCAGCCCACCGTCCACAGTCCGAAGGTGAACTTGTCCTCGGGGGTGGGCGTGAAGCGTTCCGTCATGGTCTGGCCGCCTTCAGTGCTGTCGGGTTCCATGACCGGTCGAGGTGGCCGAACCCTATTTGTTTACTGTCATGACTAATCATGCACCGAGCACGCCCGGCACGTAACCCCCCATAGCCAGAAATCCGGAGAGATCACTGTTCCCGGCGGACTCGATCGCGTAATTTGTTTTCCGTACGATCAAATATCCGTGGCGGCACCCCAGCAGCTACGCCCCGAAGCGATGTACGCCCCGCAGCCATCTCCCCGCGTCCATCTCCCCACAGCCATCTCCCCGCAGCACAGGAATGAGGTCACCCATGCCGCCGCGTACCGTCGTCATCGGTGTGGACAGCTCCACCCAGTCCACCAAAGCCGCCTTCGTCGACGCCGGGACCGGTCGGCTGCTCGCCGTCGGCCGGGCACCGCATGTCGTCACCGGCGAGGCGGGTGCCCGCGAGAGCGACCCGGAGGTGTGGTGGCAGGCGCTGTGCGACGCCGTCGCCGCCGGGCTGAAGGAGTCCGGCGTCGCCGCCTCCACCGTGACCGGTATCGCGGTCGCCGGGCAGCAGCACGGGCTGGTCGTCCTCGACCGGGCGGGACGTCCACTGCGCCCGGCAATGCTGTGGAACGACACCCGCTCCGCCCCGCAGGCCGCCGCCCTCACCGCGGCACTGGGCGGGGCCGAGGCCTGGACCACGCGGACCGGATCCGTGCCGGTGGCCTCCATCACCGCGTCGAAGTGGCAGTGGCTGCGGGAGAACGAACCGGAGAACGCCGCCGCTGCCGCGGCCGTCCGCCTCCCCCACGACTTCCTGACCGAACGCCTCGCGGGCACCGCCGTCACCGACCCCGGTGACGCCTCGGGCACCGGCTGGTACTCCACCGCGACCGGCGCGTACGACCCCGAGCTGCTCGAACTCATCGGCCTGGACGCCGCGTTGCTGCCCGGGGTGGCCGAGACCGGCGCGGCCCGCATCGGCTCGCTGACCGCCGAAGCCGCCGACGCGCTCGGCCTGCCCGCCTCGGTCGCCGTGGCAGCGGGCACCGGGGACAACATGAGCGCCGCCATCGGCCTCGGACTGGGTGGCGCCGGACTGCTGGACCACCCCGTCCTCAGCCTCGGCACCTCGGGAACGGTCTTCGCCGCCTCCCGGACCCGGCCCGCGTCGACGGCGCTATCCGGCTTCGCCGCGGCGGACGGTACGTACCTCCCGCTGGCCTGCACCCTCAACTGCACGCTCGCCGTGGACAAGGTCGCCGCACTGCTCGGCCTGGAGCGCGACGACACGGCCCCCGGCGGCGAGGCGGTGTTCCTCCCCTACCTCGACGGCGAACGCACCCCCGATCTGCCCACCGCCTCCGGCCTGCTCACCGGGCTGCGGCACGACACCACCCCGCAGCAACTCCTGGGGGCCTCCTACGAGGGCGCGGTCTTCACCGTGCTGCGCGCCCTCGACGAACTCCTGCGGGCCTGCGGCCTCGACCCGGCCGACCCGGAGGTGGCCACCCGGCCGCTGCGCCTGATCGGCGGCGGCGCCCAGGGGCGCACCTGGGTGGAGACGGTACGGCGGCTCTCCGGCCGGCCGGTGATCGTGCCCAGCAGCGGCGAACTGGTGGCTCTGGGCGCGGCCGCGCTGGCCGCCGCCGCGGCAACCGGCGAGGACCCGGTCGCGATCGCCACCGGATGGAAGACCGGCGAGGACACCCAACTGCCCGCCGTCCAGCGGGACTCGACGACATGGAAGCGGGTCGGCTCGGCGCTGGAGCGGGCCGCGGGGCCATTGATGGGCGGGGCCTGACACCCGTACACCCAGCACACTCCGCACCCCTGCGCCGCACTGCACAGCCCTGCACACCGTGAGCCGGCCCCACACACCCTGCAAGGGTCACTGACTGGCTGTCACTTCCCCTCGACCGGCCCGGGTGACGGCCCCCCGGCCGTCTCCGGACCGGTTTGGGGAAGCGAAGCGATCTTCACTAGTATCCGGCGATGATCATAAGAAGAAGGCTGACGGTCGGGGTGGGCATCCTGCTCGCCACCCTGACCGCCGGGCTCGGTTCGGCGCTCCCCGCCGCAGCCGATGAAACCCCCACCAAAGCCTCCCCCAAGGTCGAGCTGGTGCTCGACGTCAGCGGCTCCATGCGGACCCGTGACATCGACGGCCAGTCCCGGATGGCCGCGGCGAAGCAGGCGTTCAACGAGGTCCTGGACGCGGTGCCCGAGCAGGTGGAACTCGGTATCCGGACGCTCGGCGCCGACTACCCGGGCAATGACCGGAAGGTCGGCTGCAAGGACACCAAGCAGCTCTACCCGGTCGGCCCGCTGGACCGCACCGAGGCGAAGACCGCGGTCGCCACTCTGGCCCCCACCGGCTGGACCCCGATCGGCCCGGCTTTGCTGGGCGCCGCCGACGACCTCGAAGGCGGCGACTCCACCCGCCGGATCGTGCTGATCAGCGACGGCGAGGACACCTGCGGCCCGCTCGACCCGTGCGAGGTGGCACGTGACATTGCAGCCCGTGGCATCCACCTCGTCATCGACACGCTGGGCCTGGTGCCGAACGCGAAGATCCGCGAGCAGCTGACCTGTATCGCCGAGGCCACCGGCGGCACCTACACCGCCGTCCAGCACGCCGATGAACTCTCCGGCCGCGTCAAACAGTTGGTCGACCGGGCCGCCGATCCCGTCGTCACACCGGTGGCGACCGAGGGCGCGGACCGCTGCTCCACGGCGCCCCGGCTCAAGGCGGGTCTGTACACCGACCGGGAGAAGTTCGGCGAGCACCGCTGGTACCGGGTGGATGTGCAGCCCGGTCAGGAGCTGCGCACCTCGGTCAGCGTCTTCGCGGACCGTGCCGTGAACAATGACTACGGCGTGCTGCTGCGGGCGGTGACCGTACACGGCCGGGAAATCGTCCGGGGTTCGGAATCGGGCACCGGCCGCACCGATGCGATCTCCTCCGGCCTGCGCTACCCGAAGCCCGAGCAGGACGACACGGACAGCGGCGACAAACCCGCTGCCGAGACCGTGTGCCTCCAGGTCAGCAACTCCTACTCGGCCCCCGCCTCGGTCAAGACCGCGCCGGGCATGCCGATCGAGCTGACCGTGGACCTGGTGGACGCCCCGGACGACGCGGCCGATGTCGCCGCGTTCGGTCTCGGCCGCGGCTGGTGGCTGCTGGGCGTACTGGTGCTCACCGGACTGGTCGCGGGTCTGCTGACCGGCTGGATCTCGCGCTGGCGCGTCGCCGTCTGGAGGACCAACTGATGCGTACGACACGTGTACTCGCGGGTGCGCTGCTGACCGGCCTCGCCCTGCTGACTTCGGCGGGCGCCGCCGCGGCCGACGACCCGTCGGCGAGCCCGAGCCCGAGCGCCTCGGACAGCGGGTCCGGCCCCACCGAGGCCGGCACCACCTTCCGTACGGCCACGGCGATCCAGCAGAACCAGCGCGCCACCGCCGGGGCGTCCACGGGCGACTACCTGTACTGGGTGTTCCCCGCCGACGCGGGCCAGCGGGCCACCGTCAAGGCGAAGATCACCCTGCCGGAGAGCGCCGCCCGGCACGGTGCGTCGACCTGGCAGGTCGATGTGTACGACGGGCTGCGGCGCCGTCAGGCCTGCATGTACGGCCGCCAGACCGGGAAGGCGGCGGCCGACGCGTCGACGGTCGAGCTGACCTGCGTGCTGCGGACCGTCCGCGCCTGGTCCGAGCCGTGGGCCAACGACCCGCTGCCGGGCAGCTACTACGTACGCCTCACGGTCGTCGACCTGCCCTCGGCGGACCTCGGTCTTCCGGTGCAGACCGAGGTCGAGGTCACGGCGGCCGACAAGGGCGGCGCCGGGGATGTGGACGGCACACTCGCCGAGCCGCTGGTTCCCGGCGTGTCCTCCGTCGAGCAGGCCTCGGACACCGGGGGCGCCTCGGCCACGAGTGGCGATGACGCGCCGGCCAAGGTCGCACTCGGCAGCGAGCCGGAGGACGGCTGGGCCTCCGGCTGGTGGACCGACCGCTGGCTGTGGACGGTCGGCGGCGGAGTACTGGGGGCGCTCGCGGCCGTCTTCGGCTACTCCCTCACGCGCGGCAACGGCCGCCCGTCCCGGGTCCCGCCGGGCGTCTGACCCGCACATCGCGGGGCGGGCTCCGGACCACGAGCCCACCGGACCGCACCGCCGGACGGGCTCAGGACCCGGGCCCGTCCGGCGACGGCGGACACATCCCCTCGACCGCCCAGCCGCCCGCACACTCCCGGCGCGGCGGCCGCTACCCTCGACAACTCACGTACCGCACAAGGCCGATGACGTCTTCCGTGCCGTGTGGTACCGCTGAAATCAGGTCGCTGCGCACCAAGTCGGGTGCGCCACAAGGGAGCGGAGACTTTCATGTCCACGGAGACCGGCCCTGCCGTCGATGCCGAGCCGCGAGGCCACACGCTCGTGCCCGGTCCGAAAGGGCTGCCGTTCCTCGGGAGCCTGCCACAGTTCGCGAAGAATCCCCTCGCCTTCTTCGAGCGACTGCGCGGTCACGGCGACATGGTCGGCTGGCGATTCGGCCCCAACCCGTGTGTGTACATAGCCGATCCGAAGTGCATAGGCGAGCTGCTCACCGAGACGGAACGCACCTTCGACCAGCCCGCACTCGGTATCGCGTTCCGCACCGTGATGGGAAACGGTGTGGTGGTCGCCCGCGGTACGGACTGGCGGCGGAAGCGGTCGCTGGTACAGCCTTCCGTACGCCCCAAGCAGGTGCGGTCGTACGCGGCGACGATGGCGAGCAGCACGGTGGAGCTGGCGGACACCTGGTCCGGCGGTGAACGCATCGACATCAAGCGGGAGATGGCGACGCTGACGCAGCGGATCGCGGTCCGTACGATCTTCGGCGTCGACACCCCGGCCGACGCCGACGCGATGGGCCGGGCGATGGATGTGGCACAGCAGGAGATCGGCAAGGAGTTCGCCGGTATCGGCGCGCTGTTGCCGGACTGGGTGCCGACACCGGGCCGGGCCAGGATCAGGAAGGCCTCCGCCGTCATCGACGCCGAGGTGGGCCGGGTCGTCGCCCGTCACCGCGACGGCGGGGACGATCGCCCCGATCTGCTGAGCCGGCTGCTGACCGCGGTCGACGAGACGGGTGCGCACCTCACGGACCAGGAGATACGCGACGAGACGGTCACCCTGTACATCGGCGGGCACGAGACGACGAGCTCCACTCTGGTGTGGGCCTGGTATCTGCTGTCCCGCAACCCGCGGGCGCGCGCCGCGCTCACGGAGGAGCTGGACCGGGTACTCGGTGACCGGGAGCCGGAGTTCGACGACTATGCCCGGCTGACATACACCCAGTCGGTGGTCAAGGAGACCCTGCGCCTCTATCCGACGATCTGGCTGGTGACCGGCGTCGCCAAGGAGGGTGCGCGGATCGGCGGTGTGCCGATGCCGGAGGGCACCAGGGTGTGGACCAGCCAGTGGGCGACGCACCGCGACGAGCGGTGGTTTCCCGAGCCGGAGGAGTTCCGCCCCGAGCGCTGGGATCCGGAGGAGGGCGACGACATCGCGGAGTACGCCTGGTTCCCGTTCGGCGGCGGCCCCCGGGTCTGCCTGGGCACACGGTTCGCGATGGTCGAGGCGGTGCTGATCCTGGCCGTGCTGGCCCGCCGCTTCGAACTGGAGGTGGACCCGGGCACCGTCAACCCCGTACCGACGCTGACGCTGCAGCCGGACCGCGAAGTGATGGCCACGGTCCGGCCGCGGTAGCGGTGTACGGGGTGGGGTGGCCGCGGCGGTCCCCCACACCCCCGCCCCGTAGGCTGCTGCGACGCGAACCGCCGTACGCCACCGCTGTCGGCGCGTTCCCCGGCCGAGGAGGATGACACCGTGGGCGGTTCCAGGAAGCCCCGCAGACGAAGGGCCGCGTCCGGCTCACTCGCGTACACCGCGCGCCCGCCGCGCGGGTCCGACGCCCCGTCCGGCCGCCGCCGGGACACCGTCCTCGGCTGCGGCTGCATGGTGGCCGTCGTCCTCGGCATCGTCGTCCCGGCCATCGGGTCCACGCTCGGCGGCCCCGGCCTGTGGAGGTGGGCGCGCGACAGCTTCCCGGGCGGGGGTTACGGCTTCGCCGTGGCGGTCGGTGCGTTGATACCGGTGGTGTTCACCGTCGGGGCGATATCGCTCGGCAGGCTGAACCGGGCTGCAGGGAAGGCCCGCTCAGCGGTCAGGATCGGCGTTGCGGTGCTCTGTTTCGCACTGCTGATGCTGCTCGGCGCGGCATGTGTCGAGATGATGGGCCCGAGCCGCAAGCACCATGACCGAACGGGCGGCTGGGCCTATGAGCACTACGCGTGGGTGTGGGCCGTGGCCCTCCTGTCGGCGCTCGTCATGGGGGCGCTGATCGTGACCGCTCTTGTCCTTCGTGCCCGCAGCCGTACGGTGCGGGACAGCTCGGCCGAGACGGCGTAGCACTCCCGCCCCGCAGTCGCGAGGCCCCGGGCTCCATCCCGTCGCCAGATATATCGAACCGATATGTCTGATCTGTCGCGAAGATCGGGGCATACCGGTCACACTGGCGATGTCGGCCTCACCGGCCGCCGGGCCGTCCGGCCGTATCCGCAGGCTGTCGATCCAACGGGAGAAACACCATGCGTCTCCGCTCCGCTCTCGCCTACGCCCTCACCGTCGCGGCCGCACTGACGCTGACCGCCACCACAGCGTCGGCCACGACCGGCACCGCATCCGCCGGAGCCGTGAGCCGCCCCGGAATCTGTCCGGAGAAGGCCCTCGATGTGCGTGCCGCACCCGGCGGGCTGCGGAACGTTGCCCGTATCAGCGTCACCAACCATGGCGGCCGGGCCTGCGTCGTGGACCGCGTCCCGACGATCACCTTCCGGGGCCTGGACGGCTCCGCCGAGACCGTGCCGCCTGCCGAGAGCGGACCGTACGTCCTCTCACGGGGTGAGCGAGCGTACGCCGCCGTCCGCACCGCGGACCCGGCGGCAACCGAAGGACACGTCGTCGGCAGCCTGTCCGTCTCGGCCGACCCCTCCCACCTGGGCGTCACCTTCCGTGCGGCCACCGTCGGCATGCCCAGGGGGGTCCATGTGTGGGTGCCGGTCACCACGCTGTGGCAGGAGTCGCGCGCCGCGGCGGACAGCGCCTTGGCTGACGCGCTGGGCTGACGGGCGGGACGGGCACCCGTCCCACTCGAAGGGTCTGCGGGACGGGCGACCGTCCGGCCCGAAACAGTCCGCGGGAAGCCCGCCGCACTCTCACCCCACTCACCCCACCCGCACCGTCCCCACCCCCTCCCCCGCTGCCCCGGTGTCCTCCAGGATCACGCGGTCCGTGCCTCTGGCCGTGACCTGCACGGCGGCCCCGTCCCGTACAACATGAAATGTCACAGCGGGCTCACCCGTCGTGTCCGGCACCGTGACCAGCGTTTCGGTGGTCGCGGTCGCCGGGCCGAAGGCCCGCAGGGTGAGGCCGTCCAGCCAGTCACCGTCCGGGCGCTGGTCGTCGGCGCCCCAGGGAAGGACCGCGCCGGGACGGACCAGGACCGGAAGGCTGTCGAAGCCGTGGGTCTCGTGGCGCCAGGCAGGGCCGGTGACCGTCTCACCGGTCAGCAGGGACGTCCAGGTCCCCGCCGGGACGTAGAACTCGACCCGGCCGTCCTGCGCGAAGACCGGGGCGACCAGCAGGTCGGGGCCGAGCATGTACTGGCGGTCCAGCATCCGGGTCGTCGGGTCGTCCGGGAATTCCAGCAGCATGGGGCGCATCACCGGGATGCCGATTCGGTGCGCCTCGGCCGCCGCTCCGTACAGGTAGGGCATCAGCCGGTGCTTGAGCAGCGTGAACTTGCGGGCGACGTCGACCGCCTCTTCGCCGAACGCCCAGGGCACGCGGTACGACACATTGCCGTGCAGCCGGCTGTGCGAGGACATCAGGCCGAAGGCGAGCCATCGCTTGAAGACGGCCGGGTCGGGGGTACCTTCGAAGCCGCCGATGTCATGGCTCCAGAAGCCGAAGCCGGACAGGCTCAGCGACAGACCGCCGCGCAGTGACTCGGCCATCGCGGTGAACGATGCGAAGCAGTCGCCGCCCCAGTGGACGGGGAACTGCTGGCCGCCCGCCGTGGCCGAGCGGGCGAAGAGCACCGCCTCGCCGTGCCCGCGCTCCTTCTCCAGGAGCTCGAAGACCGTGCGGTTGTAGATCTGCGCGTAGTAATTGTGCATCCGCTCCGGATCCGAGCCGTCGTGCCACACCACGTCGGTGGGGACGCGCTCGCCGAAGTCCGTCTTGGCCGCGCTGGCCGCCCTCATCGGCTTCGCCGCCGCCCCCGCCCAGGCCGCGATCTGGTCCTCCTCGGACCAGTGGGGCAACTACACCACCTCCGACGGCTACACCCTCTACAACAACATCTGGGGTTCCGGCGCGGGTTCGCAGTCCATCTGGGCCAACTCATCGAGCAACTGGGGCGTCCGGGCCGATCACCCGGACACCGGCGGCATCAAGTCGTACCCCAACGCCAAGAAGGTGGTCGGCAGGTCCATCACGTCGCTGGCATCGCTCACCAGCAGCTACAACGTCACTGTCCCGTCGGTCGGCGACTACAACACGTCGTACGACATCTGGGACACCGACTACGACTACGAGGTGATGCTCTGGGTGAACTACAACGGTGACGTCGGCGCGCTCGGCACCTCGCAGGGAACGCTGACGCGCGGCGGCCACACCTGGACGGTCTACAAGGGTGACAACGGGTCCAACCAGGTCTTCTCGTTCCTGCGCACCTCGGACTCCGCATCGGGCACCGTGGACATCCTGCCGATCCTGAAGTGGATCAAGGACACCAAGGGCTGGTGGGGCAACGAGACCATCGGTGACGTCCAGTTCGGCTACGAGATCACGTCGTCGCCCGGCGGCCTGGACTTCACGACGAACGGATTCAGCGTCTCGTCCGGCTGACCCGCCCGGAGCCAGGAGGAGCCGGCCCTCGCACGGGGGCCGGCTCGTGCGCACGACGGTCAGCCGACGGGCGCCGGTCCACTGCTTTCCCGGACCGTCAACTCCGGAGCCAGCAGCTCGACTTCATCCGTTCCGCGACCGCCCAGCTTCGCGACGACCTGCTCGACGGCGCGCCGCCCCATCTCCTGCGCCGGAATGGCGACCGAGGTGAGGTGGACCGAGGCCTGCGATGCCACCTGCTCGGGGCAGATGGCGACCACCGACACATCCTCCGGCACGGCCCGTCCCTGCTGGCGCAGCAGATTGAGCAGTGGTTCCACGGCGGACTCGTTCTGCACGATGAATCCCGTGGTACCCGGCCGCTCGTCGAAGATCCGGGACAGGGTCTGGGCCATCGCCGCATACCCGCCCTCACAGGGCCGGTGCAGGACCCGCACACCGGTCTCCTGCGCCTTGGCCCGTACACCGTCGACGGTCCGTTCGGCGAATCCGGTGTGGCGATCGTAGACGGCGGCCGCTTCGCCGATCACCGCGATCTCGCGATGCCCGAGTGCGGCAAGGTGCTCCACACAGAGCGCCCCGGTCGCCTCGAAGTCGAGGTCCACACAGGTGAGCCCGCCCGTTTCTGCGGGCAGACCGATGAGCACGGTGGCCCGGTCGGTCTCGCGCAGCAACGGGAGCCGCTCGTCGTGCAGTTCCACGTCCATCAGGATCATGGCGTCGGCGAGCGAGCTGCCCGCGATCCGTCGCACGGCGGCCGGCCCTTCCTCTCCCGTGAGAAGCAGGACGTCGTAGCCGTGCGTGCGGGCCGTGGTGGCGACCGCGATGGCGATCTCCATCATCACGGGCACATACATGTCGGTGCGCAGCGGCACCATGAGCGCGATGGTGTTCGACCGGCTGCTCGCGAGCGCCCGCGCACCGGCATTGGGGTGATATCCGAGCTGCTGGATGCTCTGTTCCACCCGCTCCCGGGTGGACACCGAGATGGACCGCTTCCCACTGAGGACATAGCTCACCGTGCTCGCGGAGACTCCGGCATGCTGGGCGACCTCGGCAAGGGTGACCATTCAGGGCTCTCCATCACGGGACGAATTTCGGGTACCGGACCACACACCGCCGCGTACCGACCGGCTGGGCGAAGCGCTTCGAATTCGACCGAATCAGTCGGTGACATGCACGGATGAATCCGAGCCTAAACCCGTCCGTACGGCCTGTCCAGAGAACTGTCGAAGCGCTTCGACACGGTTCTGCCGATCATTTCCACCAACCCTGCACCGCGGCAGGACCGGGCTGCGCCCCGGGCTGGACCGGTGCGTCCACCATAGGCGGACCGGTGGGCTACAGGCCGTACGTCGTGCCGCCAATGGTCCGCCGCGGGTCGGGCGCCTCGGTCGCGCACACCGGGCCGCCCTCGAAACCGGCATTGACCAGTGCCGTTGCCCGGCCGCCGGAGTCCACCAGCTTGAAGGCATGCCACCGCGGGAGCCAGAACACGCGGCCACGGTGCCCGGCGAGCAGTTCATGGAGGAGTCCCGGCGCGTGAGTCCACACCTTCGGCAGGTCTTCGGCAAGGTCGAAGGCGGGGCGCAGCTCGATCCACCCGTCGGCGCTGACGTCGCCCGAGGTGAGCAGGAGTTCCACGGCCTGGCCGGGCTCCTGGTGGCACTTCTTGGCGTGGATCCAGTGGACGTGGTGGCCGGGACCGTGGCTGGGGCATTCGTCGTTCTGGATGAGGTGGGGGAGCATGGTCGTTCGCCTTCCTGGGATCATGGACCCCAGGTGCTCTGCCCCTATGGTCCGCTGTTCCCCGTGCGTCGAGCACGGGGCAGGTCGTCACCCGGAGCACCCGCAGCGGAGCGGGGTGCCGTCCAGTTAGCCGGGGCTGTGCACTGGAACTCATGACCTACGAGAACTGTATCCCACGGACAGCAGTGGCCGACGGGCGGTCAGATGCCCAGACCAGTCAAGGGGGGCGAGGGCACGTACACCTGCCCCCGCCCCGGTCCCTCCGATTCAGTCTGCCATCAGGGCCGGATCGCTCGTACCCGCCTGGCCCGTCTCGACGTGTCCGGCGAAGCGCCGCAGGAACGTGGTGTCCGTGTCGGAGACCACCGAGATGTCGTACCAGCGGCTGCTCCCCCGCAGGTCCACCGAGTGGGTCACGGTCGCGCCCGCGCGCACCGTGAACGTCTGGGCAGATCCGCCGTATGCGTCGCTCACCGTCAAATGAGCGTCGCCAGAACCTGTATGAGTCATCGTCAGGTCAAGTTGGCCATTTGTGGCGTTGTGGCGGGCGGTCACCTCGGGCCCTGCCGACTTGCCGGGCCCCTTGAAGGTGCGCAGGAAGCCGTTCGGCCCGTACACGCTGAGGTTGGTCGCCCCGTTCGAGTAGACCGTGTTCCAGGTGTCGGTGAGCGACTTGCCGGCCTCGGTGGTGTACGTCCACGGTCCGTCGGTACGGTTCGCGGACGTCACCAGGAACTGCGCCCCGGCAGCGGCGCCGCCGCTGAAGGTGAGGCCGTACTTTCCGGTCGCCGGATTCGCCGAGCCGTCCACGAACGGCGCGTAGGCAAGCGGCCGGGTGGGCCGGGAGCCCGGTTCCTGTTCGGGGACGCTGCCTACGGCGGGCGGGACGGGCACGTAGTCGGGATGCCGGTTGCGGTCCGGCGGCAGGTACCCGGCCGTGGAGGGCAGGGCGACGGGGGCGGTGTCCCTACGGCCGAAGTCGAACGCGGAGGTGAGGTCGCCGCAGATGGCGCGCCGCCAGGGTGAGATGTTCGGTTCCTTCACCCCGAAGCGACGCTCCATGAACCGGATGATCGAGGTGTGGTCGAAGACCTCGGAACAGGAGAACCCTCCGGTGCTCCACGGCGAGACGACCAGCATCGGCACACGCTGCCCCAGACCGTACGGGCCTGCGGCGTAACTTCCGTTTCCTGCAAAGAAGTCTGCGGAGGTCGCCACGGTGGAAAGCCCCTGCGCGGCCCCGGACGGCGGGTACGGCGGCACGATGTGGTCGAAGAATCCGTCGTTCTCGTCGTACGTGATGAACAGGGCGGTCCTGCCCCACACCTCCGGGTTGGACGTCAGCGCGTCCAGCACCTGCGCGATGTACCAGGCACCGTAATTCGCGGGCCAGTTGGGATGCTCGGTGAAGGCCTCCGGGGCGGCGATCCAGGAGATTTTCGGAAGGGTTCCGGCCTTCACATCGGCCCTGAGCCTGTCGAAGAGCCCGTCGCCGTTCTTGGCGTCGGTGCCGGTGCGCGCCTTGTCGTAGAGCGGGTCACCGGGCTTGGCGTTGCGGTAATTGTTGAAGTAGAGCAGCGAGTTGTCGCCGTAGTTCCCCCGGTACGCGTCGCTGATCCATCCCCAGGACCCTGCGGCGTCGAGCCCGTCGCCGATGTCCTGGTAGATCTTCCAGGACACCCCGGCCTTCTCCAGCCGTTCGGGGTACGTCGTCCACCCGTACCCCGCCTCGTCGTTCCCGAGCACGGGGCCGCCGCCGGTGCCGTCGTTTCCGGTGTAACCCGTCCACATGTAGTAGCGGTTCGGGTCCGTGGAGCCGATGAAGGAGCAGTGGTACGCGTCGCAGACGGTGAACGCGTCGGCGAGGGCGTAGTGGAACGGTATGTCCTCGCGGGTGAGGTAGGCCATCGTCGTCGCCGACTTGGCGGGCACCCACTGGTCGTACGCGCCCTTGTTGAATGCCCGGTGGCCGCCCGCCCAGTCGTGGTTGAGGTCCTGGATGAACTGGAGCCCGAGGTTGTCGGCCGTGGGCCGGAACGGCAGCACTTCCTTGGTGCCGGACGATTGGTGCCACACCGGTTTGCCGCTGGGCAATGTCACCGGGCGCGGGTCACCGAAGCCGCGTACACCCTTGAGCGTGCCGAAGTAGTGGTCGAACGAGCGGTTCTCCTGCATCAGCACGACGATGTGCTCGACGTCCTCAAGGGTGCCGGTGGCGCCCTTCGCCGGGAGGGAGGCGGCGCGGGCGATGCTGTTCGACAGCATGGTGAAGGCGGCTGCGCCTCCGGCGAGTTGCATGAAGCGGCGTCGGTCGAGTTCAGCCATGGGTGAGGACCTCTGTGGGGTGAGGAGGTGTGGGGCGAAAACGACTGGAGTGTTCCAGAGTCCGCCGGGCCGCGAAAGAGCGACGCGGTGTGGACACGGTGGCGATCCGCCGAACAGCAGTCGGCGGGGCGGTGCACGACCGGCACGGCGGACTGGTGCGCCACCGGCGCGGCGGGCGCGGTCGCGGTGGCCTGTCCGCCCTCATCCTCCGGACAGGCCGCAGGGCCGCCCGGACGTTTCGGGCGGCCCTCGGCGTCTCTTCTCTACGCGTCAGCCGTGCAGCAGGACCGGGAAGGCTTCCATGTCGTTCTGTGTCATCACCGGCAGCTTGCGGATCTCCTCGTCCGCGACGGCCGGCCGCAGCCCGGGGAAGCGCCCGAACAGTGCGGGCAGGGCGATGCCGGCCTCCACCCGCGAGAGCGCCGCTCCGGGGCAGATGTGGGGACCGTGGCCGAAGGTCATGTGGCGGATCGGGGCCGGCCGGGTGATGTCGAAGGCGTCGGCGTCCGGCCCGTGCTGCTCGATGTCACGGCCGATGGCGCGATAGGAGATCACCACGCCCTCGCCCTTCGCGATCACGTCGTCGCCGACCTGAATGTCCTCGGTGGCGAACCGCATCAGCAGATGTGTGGTGGGGGTGTCCCAGCGCAGCGTCTCCTCGATGACCGTCTCCCACGGGATCTCGCCGTCGAGAACCTTACGCAACTGCTCGGGGTGGCCGAGCAGGGCGCGTACGGCATTCAGGATCAGCCCGATGGTGGTCTCGTGCCCGGCGGCCACCATCGCCTTGAGATTGCCCACCACCTCTTCCTCGGTGAGCGGCTCCCCGCCTTCTTCGGCGAGGATGAGCGCGCTGGTGAGGTCGTCGGTCGGCCGGGCGGTCTTCTCGCGTACGAGGGCGGCGTAGAAGACGTCCAACTCGGCCAGCAGCGCCAGGCGTTCCTCCTGCGGTGTGAGCATGGAGAAGAATGCCTTGTACCGCTTCATCAGCATGGGGTGCTCGGCCTCGTCCACCCCCATCAGCATGCCGACGACCCGCATCGGCAACGGCTGCGCGAACACGGACTTGAGGTCGACCACACCGCCCTCGTTCTTCTCGCCCTGCTCGGCGAGTGCATCGAGCAGTTCCTCGGTGAACTTCTCGATCTCCGGGCGTATCTCCTCCAGCCGGCGCGGTGTGAGCGCCTGGGAGGTCTTGGTGCGCAGCCGTCGGTGCTCCGACCCGTCCACGGTGAACATGGAACGCCCGGCATCGATCATGCCGATCAGCGGCCAGGCATGCGTGACCTCCCCGCGCTGCCAGAGCTCCCAGGCGTCGAGATCCTTCACCAGGCGCGGGTCGACGAGCAGTTGACGGGCCACGGCATGCCGGGTGACGGTCCAGGCCGGAACGCCGAGCAGTTCGATCCTGGCGAGCGGACCGGCGTCACGCAGCCGCGCGGTCTCGCCGTCGAGATCCTGCACCAGCGGGTCGATGACGACGGCCCCGCCACCTGAAGTGGCCTCGTGGGCAGCAGCATGCGGGCAGTTCAAGAGAAGTCTCCTGTCGGACGTACGGGGGTGAACCGGACGGGCAGTGCGGTCATCCCGCGCAGGAAGGCGGACTGTCGCCGGACAAGCGCCTGCGCGGGAACGGACAGCTCCAGGTCGGGCAGCCGGTCGAGCAGCACCTCGATGCCGGTACGGGCGATGATCTCCGCGATCTCCTGGGCAGGGAAGGGGCAGCGGTATTCGCCGTGGCTGAACGCCAGATGCGCGCTGTTGCCGCCCTGGCCGGAGGTCCCCGCCGAGGTCGAGAGATGCTGCCGGATGTAGGGATCGGCGTTGGCGGCACCCAGACCGAGCAGCACCATGTCTCCGGCGCGGATGCTCCTGCCACCCAGCCGGGTGTCACGGGCCGCCCAGCGACCGGCGAGGATCTGTGTCGGACCCTCCTCCCAGAGCACCTCGTTCATGGCCTCGGCGACACTGTGCCGCCCGCCGGAGAGTGCGACGGCGAACTGATCGTCGGTGAGCATCAGCCGCAGCGAGTTGCCGATCCAGTCGGCGGTGGTGAGGTGCCCGGCGGCCGTGATGGCCATCAGGTCGAGCACGTACTCCTCGTCGGTGAACTCACCGGAGTACGCCAGCATTCGGGAGGTCACATCGTTCCCCGGCACGGCCCGGCGGGCCGCCAACAGCTGCTGCATGTGCTCCCCGAACCGCTGATGAGCCTCCTGCGCACCCGGTCCCCCGTCGGCGAGATCCCTGAGCACTTCGGCGATCCGCGCCCCGTCCTCATCGGGGAAGCCGATCAGACGGGCGAGGACGAGCACGGGCAGCGGTACGGCGAAGTCGGCGATCAGATCGGCCGTACCGCGTTCGCAGAACCTATCGGCGAGACGGTCGGCCAACTGCTCACAGTGCCCGCGGAGTTCGAACGGCTCGACCTCTTCCAGGGCCTCCCCCACCATCGCGGCGTGACGCCGGTGCTCGGCCCCCGCCGTGAAGTAGATGGACGGCATCGGCCGGCCGACCATCGGCAACAGCGGCCAGTCCTCCGGGATGTGCTCCCACTGGTTCCACAGCCCGACATCCCTGGGGAACAACTCGCCGTCGGTAGTGACCTGGTGGAGTTCGCGGTATCCGATGACCAGCCAGGCCGGGAACCCGCCCGGCAGCTCGACGGGCACGACAGGCCCGTATTCGCTTCGCATGGCGCGGTAGACGACGTGGGGTTCGGTATGGAATTCGGGGCCGCCGAGCGGGACGGCGGACGCACCGGCGCGCACCGGGCAGCCTCCGCCGGACGCCGAAGCGGACGAGCGCTCGGGCACGGCGGATGCGGGCGTCGTCATCGTACGGACTCTCCTGTGCGGAAGGCTTCGCGCGTTGCGGTCTGACGATCAACGCGGCTTCACTATAGGGAAATTCGGTGAGCCCTTCGGCACCAATCACGACCATTCTCACCACTTATACGATCACTTGAGCCCGTTTTCGGTACATTGTTGACCATAAAGGCAGAAATGCGCCGCGCCGCAGCCACGGCAGCCCACCACGAGCCGGAAGTCGGCCGATTCGGCCCCCATCCAGCGCACGGGCCCCGCAGGGATGAAGCACCGGCATGAAGCACCGGCATGAAGCACCGACGCGAAGGACTGACACGAAGCACCGACCCGGAACGTTGACATGCACCGGCCGTACGGTGAATTCTGATGCGCGAATCTCCAATGTTCCAAGCATGTCTGCGCAGACATCACCTACTTCAATGTTCGGTACGAACGGAGAACACTCCTTGCGGATCCTTCAGAACCGTTCCAGCCAGGCGGCGGTCGGCTCGCTGTCGGTGATCGTCCTCGCGCTCACCGCCCTGACCGTCCCGGCCACGCAGGCACAGGCCGCGGCAACGCCGTCGGGCACCCTCGACAGCACCACGAAGAATGTGACATGGCAGAGCCCGGTCTACGCCAAGGGCACCGTCGACTCGCCCGCCAAGTGCGGTGCGGCCGCCGACGACCCGGACAACGCCGTCTGCGCCCGCTTCGACCTGACCGTGAACCCGCCCGCGGGCCAGTGGGACGACAATCCCGAGGGCGGCGTCCCCGTCTCCATCCAATGGGAGACGCCCAGCGACGACTTCGACATGTACATCTATGACTCGGCCAATAAGCAGGTGGCGTCCAGCGCGGGAACAGCCGACCCCGAGGCCACCGTCATCCCGAAGGCCTCCGGTACGTACCACGTGGTCGTGGTCCCCTACGACGTGCACAACAATTCCTTCAGCGGAAAAGCGTACCTCCCCGAGGCCACCGACGCCGGAGACCTCACCGGTTTCAGCGGCTCAAACGGTACGTACGAGATCGAGGCCGGCGCGCTCAAGGCCCGCGCCGAGTTCTTCACCGATGACACACTGCGGCTGCAGGCATCCCCGGACGGCGTCCTCGCCGACCCGAAGGACAGCCACATGATCCGGCAGCAGCCCACGGCCCAACGGCACACCAAGTCCTTCGACGCGGGCACCTATTACGGCATCCGCTCCAAAGACGTGGTGATGCGCGTCTACAAGAAGCCGCTGCGCTTCGGCCTCTACAAGGCCGACAACCGCACGGCCATCTGGCAGGAGGCCGACCCGCTGCGCTGGACCGGCGGCGGCATGCGGCAGAGCCTGAAGCGCGGCGCCGATGAACAGTTCTTCGGCGGTGGTGAGCAGAACGGCAGCTTCTCGCACCGCGATCAGGTCATGAACGTCGGCAACAACACCAACTGGAACGAGGGCGGTTACAACAACTCCCAGCCGTTCTACATCTCCACCGCCGGCTACGGCGTCTTCCGCAACACGATGACCCCCGGCATCTACGACTTCAACTCACCGGTACGGACCGGCCAGCAGGAACGGCGCCTGGACGCCTACTATTTCACCGGTGACACCAAGTCGGTCATCGGCAAGTACACCTCTCTGGTCGGGAAGCCGTTCATGCCGCCGGTGTACGGGCTCGAACCCGGCTCCGCCGACTGCTACCTCCACAACGCAAACCGGGGCGAGCGCCACACCCTGGACGCGCTGAAGGTCTCCGACAGCTACGTACAGAATGGGATGCCGCTGGGCTGGATGCTCGTCAACGACGGCTACGGCTGCGGTTACGAGAACCTTCCCCAGTCGGGCGTGGGCCTCAACAAGAACCATGCCCAGCTCGGCCTCTGGACGCAGAACGGTCTGCCCGACCAGACCGAGGAGGCCAAGGCCGGCGTCCGCGTCCGCAAGCTCGATGTCGCCTGGGTCGGCGGCGGCTACGGCTTCGCGCTGGACGCCTGCGACCAGGCCAAGGCCGGCATCGAGGACAACAGCGACGCCCGCGGCTTCGTCTGGCTGCCCGTCTCCTGGGCCGGCGCACAGCGCTGCGGTGTGCTGTGGAGCGGTGACCAGAGCCTGTCCTGGGACTACATCCGCTGGCAGATCCCGACGTACGCCGGTGCGACCATGTCCGGCATCGCGTACAACACGGGTGACGTCGGCAGCATCTACCGGCACGACCCCGAGATGTACACCCGTGACCTGCAGTGGAAGGCATTCCTTCCGGCCATCATGACCATGGACGGCTGGGCGAGCGACATCACCACCAAGAAGCCGCACGACCAGCAGCCGTGGCTGGACGGCGAGCCGTACACCTCCATCAACCGCAAGTACCTGCAGCTGAAGGAGCGGCTGCTGCCATACATGTACACCTTGTCGAAGGACGCCACGAAGACCGGCGTCGGTGCGGTCCGACCGCTCTCGCTGGAGTACCCCGACGACCCGGCGGCACTGGGACCGAACGCGAAGTACGAGTTCCTGGCCGGACCGGACTTCCTGGTCGCACCGGTGTACAGCGACACGGACGTCCGCGACGGCATCTACCTGCCGAAGGGCACCTGGACCGACTACTGGACGGGCAAGACCTACCAGGGCCCGACCACGGTCAACGGTTACAAGGCACCGCTCGACACCCTGCCGCTGTTCGTCAAGGGCGGATCGATCGTGCCGATGTGGCCCAAGGGCACCCTCTCCTGGGAATCACGGGACAAGAGCCAACTCGACTACGACATCTACCCGCAGGGCACCACGGACTACACGCTCTACGAGGACGACGGCGTGACGAGGAAGTTCACACAGGGCGCCTCGGCCACCCAGCACGTACGGGTCCAGGCACCCACCCACGGCAAGGCGGGGCGCACCACCATCAAGATCGGTGCGAGCGTGGGCAGTTACGAGGGGAAGCCGTCCGCCCGCTCGTACCATGTCACCGTGCACGGCAAGAATGTCCCGTCGCAGGTCGTCATGGACCACAGCCGCCTGCACCGGCTGAACTCGGCGACGGAGTTCGCCGCAGCCGAGTCCGGCTGGTTCACCGACCCCGCTACCGGGGTCACGGAGATCAAGACGCCATCCGTGTCCACGGGTCGCGGCTTCACGGTGGAGCTGCAGAAGTAACGGGCACCACCACCTGGCAGGAACCAGCTCAGGGGCCGTCTCCGGACGGCCCCTGACACATGCCCCGCCCTACAATTTGCGGGCAACGCCCCCATAGATCGGTACCGGCTGCGTCTGCACCGGAAGCTCGCCGAGGTTGAGCTCCGGATGCCAGTCGGCGACCTGGACGACGTCCGGCTCCACCACTTCCAGCCCGTCGAAGAACCGGCTGAAGCGGCGGAGCGACCGCGGGACGAGCGTCACGCCGCCCGCCGCGTACGAGGCCACCCCCTTCTCCACGTTCTCGGGGTCGAAGTCGCTGGTGAGCTGTGACAGGACGAGACAGCTCCCGGCAGGAAGCCGCGCCACGAGCCGTTCCACCAGCTCGTACGCTCCCTCGTTCTCGCCCTCGCCCCCACCGTCGCCGTCGCCGACGAAGTGCAGCAATGCGATGAGAGACAACGCGACGGGCCGGCCGAAGTCGATGACGTCCGCGGCAAGCTCCAGGATCTTCTCCGGCTCCCGCACATCGGCATCGACGTACGCCGTCGCCCCCTCAGGCGTACCACGCAGCAGCGCCTCCGCGTGGGCCAGAACAATGGGGTCGTTGTCCACATACACGACCCGCGCATCGGGAACCACACCCTGAACGATCTGATGCAGATTGGGCTCGGTCGGAATACCGGAACCGATGTCGAGGAACTGCCGTATCCCCGCCTCACCCGCCAGCCAGCGCATCACACGGTGCATGAACCACCGATTGTGGCGCGCAATGCGCTTCGTGTCCGGCGACAGCGCGGCGATCTGGTTGCCGAGCTCCTCGTCGACGGGGTAGTTGTCCTTCCCGCCCAGAAACCAGTCGTACACCCGGGCGGAGTGCGGCCTGGTGGTGTCGATCCGGTCCGAAACCGGCGTGGCAAGCCGACTGGTGGACGGCTGCTGCTGCTCACTCAAGAAGACCTCCAAGCCCCACAAACGATCAAACGATGGCCACAACCTACCTGTACGTCCATGTTGTTGCCGCTGGTTCCGGACGCTGGGGGCGCTGTTCAAGGCCCTGGCGCGGCAGCACGACCCCGTGCTCTGTCTCTGTCCTCGGGTGTCGGACCCAGGGTTCTCTCGGGGTTGTCCCGCACTGAAGTCGGGGGTTTATCCGGTCGCTCGGACGATGCCGGCTCCGTAGGTTCTGCGGTGGAATCGAAACACCACTCCACACATCAGCCTACGGAGGCCCCCCAGTGACCGCCCCATCGCGCCGACAGACGCGCACCCTTCACCCGCTCGTCGCGGCCTTCGTGCGGTTCGTCGTGTGTGGTGGCGGTGTCGGGCTGGCGTCGAGCGGGGCGCTCGTACTGCTCAGCGACCGGATACCGATGGCTGTTGCCAACGCTCTGGTCACCATCGTTTCCACCGTGATCGCGACCGAGTTGCACGGGCGGGTCTCCTTCCGGAGCGAGCGGAAGGGGTGGGGGGTCCATCTTCAGTCCGGGGTGACGGTCGCCGTGAGCTATGCGTTCACGACGGGAGCGTTGCTCTGTCTGTACGCCGTCCGGCCCGAGCCCTCGGCCCTGGTCGAGCAGACGGTCTATCTGTCGGCGTCCGCTCTGGCGGGGGTCGGGCGGTTCGCGCTGCTGCGGGTTGTCGTGTTCGGCGACCGGAAGCAGACCCCTTCGCGCGATGACTCGCTGGGCAAGGCTGCGGTTGCGATGGCTGCGTGAGGGACGTCCTGGGGCGTCGTGTGCGCGTCGCTCCGTCATCCCGCTTCAGCCTGCTCCGCCCCCGTGGTCGGCGCGGCGATCGCACTGGTTGACTATCCTGGCCGGTCGCGTGGGCGGCGTGGGTCCCACGGGTGGGCCGGGGCGGATGAGGGGCGTGCGGATGGAGTACGGGCGGGCCGAGTGGGTGCGGGTGCCGGTGGGGGATGATGCGGCGCGGTGGGCGACCCGGGGGAAGTGCCTGCGGGTCCTCGTCGTCGTGCACAATGTGACCGCCGCGACCCGGCTGCTCGATGTGCTGCCCTTGTTCGACGACGATTGGCGCGTCCAGCTGCTGGTGACCTGTACGGGCTCCTCGGCGTTCGCGGCCGGCACGGCCGAGTTGCTGGCCGACACCGGGGTGCCGGTCCTGCCGTGGGAGCAGGCGGCCGAGAGCCAGGTGGATCTGGTCGTCTCCGCCAGTTTCGGCGGTCAACTGGACCTCTTTTCCGGGAAGTTGGCCATCCTCTCGCACGGTGTTGGATATACTAAGAGGCTGGCAACACCGGACACCGGACACCGGACACCGGACACCGGACACCGGGTCGGGGGCGGCGGCGGTGCCTGCGCCTGTTTTCGGGCTTGCGCCGGAGTGGCTTCTGTCGCGCGGTGCTCCCGTCGCGGACGCGCTCGTCCTCTCCCATCCCGAGCAGTACGAACGGCTGCGTATCGCCTGTCCCGAGGCGGCGCCGACCGCCGTACTCGCCGGCGACCCCTGCTTCGACCGGATACTCGCCGCCCGGCCCTATCGCGAGCGCTTCCGCCGTGCGTTGGGTGTGCGGCCTGGGCAGCAGTTGGTCCTGCTGAATTCGACGTGGAACTCCGAGTCGCTCTTCGGTGACGGCGGAAGCGGCGGTGATGTCGTTGCTGCCCTGCTGGATCGGGTCTCTGCCGAGTTCCCCGTGGACGAGTACCGGTTCGCCGCCGTACTGCACCCCAATATCTGGCACGGCCACGGACCCGGTCAGATCCGTGCCTGGCTCGATCGCGCGCGGCGCGGCGGGCTGGCGCTGATCGATCCGCTGAAGGGGTGGCGGCAGGCTCTGCTGGCTGCCGATGCAGTGATCGGGGACCACGGTTCCGTCACCTACTACGCGGCCGCCCTTGGCATTCCTGTGCTCCTGGGGGCCGCGCCGCTCGACGCCCTCGATCCCGATGCGCCGATATCCGCGTTCATGCGGGAGGCGCCGCAGCTCGATCCCGACGCGTCGCTGGCGGTGCAGGTCGAGAGACTCATCGGCCGTCACCGGCCGTTGTCGGGGCCTGCCGAGTTCACCACGTCCGTGCCGGGTGAATCCGCGGTCCGGTTGCGTCGGCTCTTCTACTCGATGATGGGTGCGCCGGAGCCCGGTTGGCCGGCTTCGCTGAAGCCTCTCCCGCTGCCCGATTACGAGGCCGGAACGGCCACCGTCCCCTTTCACGTACTGTCGCAGGTCCTCGGGCCGGGAGAGGTCGCGGTCAGTCGCCGGGCGGCGGCTCCGCGGCCGATGGTGGGACCGGATCACGAGGGGGAACTGCATATCGCCGTGCACGAGGACACCCGTGACGTGGACCGGTTGGATCTGGCCGATGTCATCTTCCGGGACGGGGCACCCGACGATCCGCGCTTCGGGTCCCCGTCGGTCTGGACCTCCGAGGTGCTCCGGCGCTATCAGGGCTGTTCCCTTGCCGCCTATGTGACCGGGCCGTCCGCGTGTGTGGTCCGGGTACGGGGCGAAGAGCCGCTCCGGGTAGTCGCGGCGCCCAGTGCCGATGCGGGAGGCGTGTCGGGTGTGGACCCCGCCGCGTACGCCTCTGCCCTGTACGCCTGGCTTGCTACGGGCAGCCCCGCCGCGGCCGCAGCCGACAAGCGGCTCGCGCAAGCGAAGGCCGACGGGCTCTGCGTGCGGACAGGCACTCGGCTTCACCGGGTGCAGGTTGTTCCGCTGACACTCCCGGAATGAGGGGAGTGTCAGCGGCGGGAAGAGTTACGGGGTGACGCAGCGTTCGCGCATGCGTCGCAGATGTGACAGGTGATATTCCGCACGCTGGCCGTCGAGTGTCGTGATCGCCTCGTCGATCAGCGGCAGCGCCGCTTCGGTGTCCTCCTCGTCCAACCAGGTCTCGGCCAGATCGGTGAGCGTCCGGGCCGTGTTGTACGTATCGCCGCTCGCCCGGAAGTGGCGCAATGCGCTCTCCAGCCTCTCGCGGGCCTCCTCGCCTTGTCCGAGCCCGCGCAGGGCCCGTCCGCGATGGCGTTCCAACAGGGCCTGGGCGCGCGGCTGGTCAGCGGTTCCCTCGTCGTGTGCGCCGATCGTGCTCAGGATGCCGCCCGCTTCGTCAAAGCACTCGTACGCCTCCTGGTAGCGCCACTGACGAAGCCTCAGCAATCCCAGGAACTCCACGGCCGAGGCGTGGCCTCGCTTGTGGGCGGCCGACTCCTCGTCCCGGGCAGCTGCCAGGGTCTCCGTCTCCGCTTCCTCCCAACGCCCCAACTCGGTGAGTGAGTGCGCCAGTTGAGCGTGGAGCGCTCCGGCGTCGAGGCTTCCCGGGAGATGAGTGTCGGCGAGACGCGCTCCGATGCGCAGCGCCGGCAGCAGCATCTCGTGGTGGCCCGCCTTGAGCTGCAGCGGCCACACGGAACGGCTCAGGCGTACGGCGGTGTCCGGGTCGCCGGACTCCTCGGCGCAGCGAACAGCCTCGACCAGGTTGCCCAACTCCGCGAGCAGCGCGTCGAGGGCGGCGCCCCGGTCTTCGTACCTCTGCCCGATCCGGTCATCGGCGGGTGCCGGGACGCGCCAGCTCTCCGGGAGTGCCTGGTGGGCCGCCGATGCCGCCAGATCCGCATAGGCGAGCAGCGTGCGGGTGAGAGCTGCGGAGCAGGCCGCGATTCCGTCCTCGCGGATCGCTGTCGCCTCGGCGTGTGCGCGGACTCCGGGACGGTAGTGGTAGCGGCCGTTGTCGGTTCCGCTCCGGCTGTGCTCCAGGAGCATCCTGTCTGCGAGATCCGCCAGGAGCTCCGCCGTGACCGCGGGGTCCTGGCCGGTGGCCCTTCCGGCCGTCGCGGCGTCGAAGGCGGGCCAGCCGCGCAGCGCCATCAGCCGGTACAGCTTGGCGGATTCCGGCGTCAGGAGCTGGTAGGTGTCCTCTGCCGCCCCTTGTACCGGGTCGCTGTCCGCCGCGGCACGACGCGGAGGAAGCGTGGGGGCGGAGAGGCGGTCCGCTGCGGCGCGCAGGGCGTACGGCGATCCGCCGCATCGTGCGAGCAGCGAAGGCAGCGCGGCGCGGGCCGCGGCGACGGTGGATTTGTCGGTGATGTCGGTGAGCAGACGCACGGCGTCCCTGTCCGTGAGCGGACCGACGGGAACCCGTACGGCGTCGAGGCCGGGGAACGGGGTCCGGGCGACGACGATCGTGAACACCCCGGGCGCCGACGTGAGGAACGGCCTGACCTGCGCCGCGGAGTGCGCGTGGTCGAGCACGACCAGGAGTTTGCGGTCCGCTGCGCAATGGCGGAAGAACTCACCGAGCCGGTCGGTAGCGGTCGGCATCTCTTCGTCCCGCACGCCCAGTTGGCGAAGCAGTGTGCGCAGTACGGTACCGACGTCGCGTGCGCCCCCGGCGCCCCCGCCGCCGAGGTCGGCATAGATCTGGCCGTCCGGAAAGAGCCGGGTCGGCTTGGATCCGAAGTGTACGGCGAGCGTGCTGGAACCCATGCCGTCCGGGCCGTGCACCAGGGCGAGCCGGGGCCTTCCGTCCGCGCGGCGGGATGCCTCGCGCTGGAGCTGCTTCATCGCTTCCTTGCGGTCCGTGAAGAACCTTATGGAGGCGGGGAGATGTGACCGCACGGCCCGGGCCGAATTCGGTCCGCCGCGCACTCTTGACGCGAACGCGCTCCAGGAAGCTGCGAGTTGCGGGTTCGTACGGATCTGCTCGTAGACCATGCGGGCCACGTCGTCCCGTTCCTCCGGGGCGACGGGCGCAGGGACCTCCCGGCCGACGATTCTCCGTACGACGCCGCCGGTCGACTCCCAGGCCCACTTGCCGGCCTCGTTGGCCATCCCCGAACCAACTGCGCCGAGTACCGCCGAAATAGCCGCCACCGAAGTGGGATCCAGCATGTCGCGCACTCCTCGTTCCCGGTGTTCCGCGCGATGCGCCCTCCCCGGCACCGCCGCTGCCACCCTGCGGATCAACGTTAGCGTCAGACGGGTCGATATCCCTTGGACATGGCGATGATGATCGTCCTGGCTTGACGCGGGAAATCCGCCCGCCCCTCAGGGCGCCTTGAACAGCTCCGGGAAGCGGGGAGCGAGCCAGGGTTTGCGGCCCCAGGCAAGGACACGGCCGCGGGCCATGGCTCCCCATGGGTTGCAGCGGCCGAGCGCCATCAGGAGGAAGGTGACCGGCTCGATGAGGATGGTGCAGTCCGGTCGGGTGGGCGGCTGCGGGGTGACGGATACGACGCCGTCGGTGAAGGTGACGCCGAAGCGGGCGCCGCCCCACAGGCGGATCGTGTAGCGGGCGGTCAGCCGGGCGATGGCAGCGGCGTCGGTCACCCGGGGCATCGCCGTCATCATGAACGGCAGCGACAACTCGACGCGGGTGCGGTCGATCATGTGCGGGCGGCCCACCGCACGGGCGAGGTCGTAACCGTGGCCGAGCATGTGCGTCAGCAGGTACGACCCCAGCACCGCCTTGCTCATAGGGCCCAACGGAGTGACCACATTCTCGTCCGTCGTGCACCGGTCCATCGCCGTGAGGTACGCGTCCGCGTGCGTCACGATCATCCCGGCCAGCGGATCGGCGTCCCGTTCCCCGAAGCCGGCGAGCGCGCGCTCATTCGCCTCGGCCAGACTCTGCGGCGTTCCGTCGCCGTAGCTGCGTTCCTGCCCGGCCGCGATGTCGGCCATCAGCTCGTTCGCCTGCGCCAGATGCGCTGCCGCCTGCCCGAGTGTCCACTCCGAGCCGGGCACCGGAACGCCCGTGTCGGCAACCCCGCGCAGCACCGCGGCGATCTCCTCGGCGCTGGCGCGTATCGCCTCGCCGAGCCCTTCGGGCAGCGTGCCTCGTACGTCATGTCCGGTCACAGATTCCACGTTTCTCCCCGCCTCGACCGCGTCTGTGCGCCGGATGCGCGTAGCCCGGCCGCGGACCTCGTCACGGATCACCCACGGTGCCCGCGGTACACAAGACCAGGTGGCGGGGCCTGCGACAAGAGCCGGAGCACCGGAACCGGAACCATCGGTCTCCCCCGCACCGGCCGGCCACGCGCCTCTTGGCAGGGTGAGGAGACAGCCCATCACCGAGACGTGGCCCGCTTGAACCGCGTACCGGATCCATGGCGGCGCTGCGTCCTTGCTGACGTACTCGGCCCAACCCGGCCGACACCCCGGCCGTGTCGAAGAACCCGGCAGTCCGCCGCCATGAGGGGTCCGGGGTGAGCTCATCTACGATCGTCCGTGTGTGCGCAAACGTCATAGTCGCCGAAGACGACGAGAAGCAGGCCGAACTCGTACGCCGCTACCTCGAACACGAGGGCCATGCGGTCACGGTCGTCGGGGACGGCCTGGCTGCCCTCGCCGAGGTCCGGCACCGGGAGCCCGATCTGCTGGTGCTCGATGTGATGATGCCGCGGGCCGACGGTCTGGACGTGGTACGTGTGCTGCGCGCCGAGCACCGGGAGTTTCCGGTGCTGATGCTGACGGCTCGCAGCACCGAGGACGATCTGCTGCTGGGTCTGGATCTCGGTGCGGACGACTATGTGACGAAGCCGTACAGCCCACGTGAGTTGATGGCGCGGGTACGGACGCTGCTGCGTCGCACCCGGCGGGTTGCGGCAGGCACCGATCCGGCCGCGGATCACGTACTGGCGGTGGGTGCGCTCATGGTCGACCCGGTCCGGCACGAGGTGTCGGTCGAGGGCCGGTTCGTGGAGTGCACGCCCGGTGAGTTCCGGATTCTCGCCGCCATGGCGGCCGAGCCCGAGCGGGTCTTCACCCGGCAGCGGCTCCTGGAGGAACTGCATGGCTTCGACCGGTACATCAGCTTTCGCACCGTCGACGTGCACATCATGAACCTGCGCAAGAAGATCGAGCCCGCACCGCGTCGGCCGGCCCGGCTGCTCACCGTTTTCGGTGTCGGTTACAAGCTGACGGACCCGGCGAGGAATGCTTCGCGTGCGTCGTCGTAGCCGGGTGCGTGGCGTGCCCCTTCGTCGTGAACAGCGGGCGCGGCTGCCGCTCCGCAAGAGTCTGTTCGGTCGTCTGCTGGCGGTATCGGCGCTGGTGGCGGCGTGTTCGGTGGCCGCCACCGCCTGGCTTGCCGTCCAGACCACCTCCGGCGCCATCAAGCAGGAGCAGGGTCAGAATCTCACCGCCGACGCCCGCATTTACAACACTCTGCTCGGATATGCGGCGGCCCACCCCACCTGGGACGGCGTCGACCGCACCGTGCGTGAGCTGGCACAGCAGTCCGGCCGGCGGATCGCCCTCACCACCGAGCAGCACCGGCCCCTCGCCGATTCCGCCACCCGGACATCCCCGCCCGCTCTGCCGCCCCAGGCATCGGCGATCGTCGATCCGCTGTCCGTGGACACGGCCCTGTCCCAGACGGTCGGCCGCGCCGGTACCACGGCGGACCGTGTCGACCCGCGCGCGGTCGGTCCGTTCCTGCTTCCCAGGGCCGAACGTACGGCGCTGCTGCGTGCCGCCGACCGGAGTGTGGCGTGCCTGAATCGATCCGGGGTCGCGGCGGATGTGGTCCAGAGCCCGAGTGGGCGCCCGCGTATCGAGGTCGTGGGCAACGATCCCGACCGGGCGCAGGGCACCAGGTGCGCGTCCGACAACTTGAACGAACCGACAGCGACCGAGCGAAAGGCCCTGGGAACGCTCAATCAGCTCGCCAATGCCTGCCTGAAACGTCAGGACCGCACGGGCGTACAGCTCAATCTGGACCTGTCCTGGGGCGACGGTTCCGCACCGGAGCCGAGCACCCGTGCCGACGGCCCGACGGCCGCCCCCGAACCGAGCGTCCGCACCGGCGACGACGACCGGGCCACCGCCTCCTGCGTGGGCACGGCCCGCCGCGAGCAGCTCAGTTCCTATGTAGCCTCGCCCGCACTGCTGTTCATCGGCGACGAGGGCGGCACGACCGTTCCCGGCTTCGATCTCTCCCCCGCGAACACCGCCAAGATCGCGGGTACCGCGGCGCTCGTTCTGGCGCTCACGGTCGGAGCGACGGTGCTGGCCGGGGCCCGGCTCGTAAGGCCCCTGCATGCCCTCACCGGTGCGGCACAGCGGATGCGGGACGGGGAGGACTCCGCGCCCGTGCTGGTCACCGACGACAACGAGATCGGGCGGCTCGCGGCGGCCTTCAACGACATGTCCGCCCACCGCGCCCGCCTCGAAGGACAGCGCAAGGACATGGTCAGCGACGTCGCCCATGAACTGCGCACCCCGCTGAGCAATATCCGCGGCTGGCTGGAGGCGGCACAGGACGGTCTGGCGGATCCTGACCCGGCGTTCATCTCGTCGCTCCACACGGAGGCCGTGCAGCTGCAGCACATCATCGACGACCTCCAGGATCTGGCCGCGGCCGACGCGGGTGCGTTGCGGCTGCACCCCGAGCCGGTACGCATCGAGGACGTTTTGGGCCAGGTCGCCGCGGCCCACCAGGGGCGGGCGGAGACGGCGGGAGTCACCTTGGCCGTCTTCACGGCGACGGCCGGCGCTCCCTGTCCCGAGCTGACGGCCGACCCGGTCCGGCTGCATCAGGCCATCGGCAACCTGGTCTCCAACGCGGTGCGTCACACTCCGGCGGGCGGAAATGTCACCTTGCACACATACGGCTCCGAGTGCGCGGACCAGGTCGTGGTGGATGTCACCGATACGGGCATCGGCATCTCGGCCGATGATCTGCCCCATGTCTTCGACCGCTTCTGGCGCGCCGAGAAGTCCCGCAGCCGCCGCACCGGCGGCAGTGGGCTGGGTCTGGCGATCGTACGGAAACTCGTCGAGGCGCACGGCGGCTCGGTGAGTGCGGTGAGCGTCGAGGGACAGGGCTCGGTGTTCACGCTCCGGCTGCCGGCGGACCCTGCGCGAACGGGGCCGGGTGAGTCGGGCGAGGCGTGCGGGCTGGGAGAGGCCTCGACGGGCGGGCCGATCGGGCCGGGCGGAGCCTCGACGGGCGTGTCGGGAAGCTCGGCAGGCGGCTGCGGGCGCGGGAGCAGTGCGGGCGGACAGAAGCGTGCCGTGGGCGGCCGCGGAAGCGGTGCGAGCCCGGCCTGATGCGATGACCACAGCGTTCTGACAGCTTCTTCATAACTTCACGCCAGCCTGTCGGCATGCCTCGCGCCCGGTGCGATCCGGTTTCCGGGCACCACCGAGGCCGACCTGGAATGGAGCCATGCCCATGCACCACCGTCTGTCCCTGCGTACCGCCGTCCTTGCCGCTGTCGCGGCCGGGGCGGTGCTCGTCCCGTCCGCCGCGGCCTTCGCCGACAGCACGCCCGCGCCTTCGGCCCCGTCCGTCGAGCGGTCCGCCGCACCCGCCGGGAGCGGTGCCACCGCCACGCCCACGCGGGGCTCGGAGCCGTCGGTGACGCCCCGTGGCGGTGTTGCTGCGGGCGACAGTCCCGCCCCGGCCGTGGTCGAGCGTTCGGCCGCGGGCAAGCGTTCCGCCGCCGCTCCGCGCGGTGGCGTCGCCGCGGGCGAGCGACCGGCCGGGACCTCGGGCGACAGCACCACCGCCCTTGCCGGGTCGGCCGCAGCCGCTCTTCTGCTCGCGGGAGCGGGAACGGTCGTGCTGCGCCGCCGCTCCGCCGCACAGCAGGGCCGCTGAGCCGCCGACGCGACAGTCATTTCACAGCAACTGACATGCACGGCAATTGACATACAAGGCAATTGACCGCGCACGACAACTGACCGTGCAGAGCAGTTGACCTTTCCTCGTGGCGCCGCCCCGTCCCGGGCGGCGCCACTGCCCATCTCCGTCCCGTTCTGGAGCCCCCATGTCCCGTACACCCATGTCGCTTTGGCATGTCACACTTCCGGTGCTCGCCTGCCTCGCCCTCACCGGCTGCTCCTCGGACGCCGTGGACTCCTCGTCCGCCGCCCAGCACAGCAGCGGCAGTTCATCCAGCGTCCCGGGCTCCGTCAACTCCCCGAAGGACACGGGGCCCAAGGGGACGGAGAAGTCCGGGAAGCCGAAGTCCGCGGCGAGCCCCACCCATGTCAGCATCCCTTCGATCGGGGTGAACAGCTCACTGATGCGGCTCGGTCTGAACGAGGACGGCACCGTCCAGGTCCCACCCGCAGAGAAGGGCATGACGGTCGGCTGGTACACCGGTGGCGCCGCCCCCGGCGAGCGTGGCGCCGCGGTCCTCATCGGGCACAACGACACCCGCTTCGGGAAGGCCGTCTTCCACGATCTGAAGAAGATCGGCAAGGGTGCGGACATCGCGATCCGCAACGACCGGGGAGCGGAGATCCACTTCAGGGTCACCGGCACGGAGACCGTCAGCAAGAAGGCCTTCCCGACCAAGAAGGTCTACAGCGCCACCAACGAGCGCGTCCTGCGTCTCATCACCTGCGACGGCGCCTTCGACGCGCAGGGCCACCCCGTGGACAACCTCATCGTGTACGCCGCCCGGAGCTGACGTCGAGGGCGGGTGCCGGAACCAGGAGGGAGCGGGCCAGGACGGAGCGGACCCGGAAGATGTCTGACAGCGAACGTCGCTTCGAGGACCGCGCCCGCGACATACATCTGAACGTTCGACCTGCGCCGCGACACACATCGGGGCCTTCGGCTGACGGGGGACCTGTTCCCCCACACCGGCGCTGCGAATGGCCGGACTCCTGTTCACCGGCTCCGGGGCCATCCCACTCGGGTCAGAAGAAGACCCCGCACCGCAGCAGCACGTTCGCGTACGGCCGCGCCTCCCCCGTCCGCACCACCAGCCGGGCGCCCGCCGAAAGGTCCTTGAGCTCCTCGTGCGGTACGTGGACGAGTCCCGGGAAGTGCTCGTCCAGGAGGCGTGCGGCCTCCGGGTTGGCCTCCCGTACCTCCTGCGCCGCTGTCGCGCCCTCCACCACCAGTTCGTCCAGCAGTCCGTCGAGCACCTCGGCGAACGACGGGACGCCGGCCCGGAAGGCCAGGTCGACGACCCGGGGGCCGGCCGGGATGGGCATGCCCACGTCGCAGATCAGGACCCCGTCGCCGTGGCCCAGCTCGGCCAGTGCCCCGGCGAGATGGCGGTTGAGAATTCCTGCCTTCTTCACAGCGCGAAGACTTCCTCTGCGGTCGGGAAGGACGCCTGCGCGCCCTGCCTGGTGACGGCCGCCGCGCCCACCCCGACGGCGAACGCGGCAGCCTCGCTGAGCTCCTCGCCCAGGCCGAGCCGCCAGGCCAGGGCTGCGGTGAACGCGTCACCCGCCCCGGTCGTGTCCACGGCTTCGACCTTGGGGCTCGGTACGCGTACGACGTCGTCCCGGCGGCTGTCGGCGACGAGTGCGCCCGCCGCCCCCAGCGTGACCACGACCGACTGCGGGCCGAGCTCCATCAGTGCTCGCGCCCACTCCTGAGGCGTGGTGCCTGCGGCTTCGCCCAGGATGTAGCGCGCCTCGTGCTCATTGACCACCAAGGGGTCGCAGGCGGTCAGCACCTGGTCGGGCAGGGGTGCGGGCGGGGACGGGTTCAGGACCAGCCGGGTGCCGGGCGACATTGCACCGGCCACTTCGGAGACCGTCTCCAGCGGAATCTCCAGCTGTACGGAGACCACCCGGGCCGCCCCGAACAGGGATCCGGCCGCCCTGATGTCCTCCGGGGTCAGCCGGGCATTGGCCCCCGGGGACACCACGATGCTGTTGTCGCCCGAGGGGTCGACCGTGATCAGCGCGACTCCCGTCGGTGCCCCGCCCACGAGGACGCCGCTGGTATCGACGCCCGCCGCCCGCTGCGATTCCAGCAGCAGGCGGCCGTGGGCGTCGTCGCCGACCCGGGCCAGCAGGGCAGTGACGGCCCCGAGCCGGGCTGCGGCCACCGCCTGGTTTCCTCCCTTGCCGCCCGGGTGGACGGCAAGATCGGAACCGAGCACGGTCTCACCGGGTGCGGGGCGGCGTTCGACACCGATGACCAGGTCGGCGTTGGCCGAGCCCACGACCAGCAGGTCGTACCGGTAGTGGTCGTTCTCGTGCATTGTTCCTGCCTTACGTGGTCGGACACTGCTCAGGTCCCGCTCAGGAGAAGTCGGCGACGTTCTTCTCGGTGACGACCTTGACCGGCACCTTCACCATGCTGTCGACCTTCTTGCCCTCTGTGGCCCTCACCGCGTTCTGCACGGCGATCCTGCCCAGTTCCTTCGGCTGCTGGGCCACGGACGCGTACAGCGTGCCTGCCTCAACCGCCTTCAGCCCGTCCGGAGTTCCGTCGAATCCGACGACGGACACCGACTTACCTGCCTTGCTGCCGAGTGCCTTGACCGCGCCGAGCGCCATCTCGTCGTTCTCGGCGAAGACACCGGTGATACCGGGGTGGGACTGGAGCAGATTGGTCATGACGTCCAGGCCCTTGGTGCGGTCGAAGTCCGCGGGCTGCCTGGCGACGACCTTGATGCCGGGGTACGCCTTGAGCCCTTCGGCGAAGCCCGCGCCGCGCTCGCGGCTGGCGGAGGTACCCGCGGTGCCCTGCAGGATGACGATGCTGCCCTTGCCACCGAGCTTGTCGGCCAGCGCCGCGGCGGCGAGTTTGCCTCCCGCGACGTTGTCGGAGGCGACGAGCGTCGCGGTCTTCGCCTTGTTGACGCCCCGGTCCGCGGCGATCACCGGAATGTCCGCCTTGTTGGCGCTCCGTACGGCGGGGCCGGCCGCGTCCGAGTCCACCGGGTTGACGATGATGGACTTCACTCCGGAACTCGTGAAGTTCTGGAGCTGGTTGGCCTGTTGTGAGGCGTCGTTCTGCGCGTCGGTGACGGTGAGATCGACCCCGGCCGCCTTCGCCTCCGCCTGCGCGCCTGCCTTCATCTGCACGAAGAAGGGGTTGTTGAGCGTGGAGAGCGACATGCCCACCTTGGTGTTGCCGCCGGAGGAGCCGGAGTTGAAGTAGGACACCGCGCCCACGACGACGGCCACGCAGAGTGCGGCGATCCCGAACTTGACCGCTCCCGCTCGCTTGCCGCCGGATCCTGGTGATCCCGGTGCGCCGGAGGAACCGGCCGACGAGGCGGCTTTGGAACCGGCCTTGCGGCGCAGCGTGTCCAACAGCACCGCGAGGGCGATGACGACACCGATGACGACCTGCTGCCAGAAGGCGGACACGGACAGGAGGTTGAGTCCGTTGCGCAGCACGGCGAGGATGAGCGCGCCGATCAGGGTGCCGGACGCCTTGCCGACGCCGCCCGCCAGGCTGGCGCCGCCGATGACGACCGCTGCGATCGCGTCGAGCTCGTACCCCTGCGCGGCCTGCGGCTGTGCAGAGGTCAGACGGGAGGCGAGGACGATGCCCGCGACCGCGGCGAAGAGGCCGGACAGGGCGTAGATGGCCAGCTTCTGCCGCTTGACGCGCAGTCCGGAGAGCCGGGCCGCCTCCTCGTTGCCGCCGATCGCGTACATGGAACGGCCGATGTAGGTACGGGCCAGGATCAGTGCCGTGATCAGGCCCATCGCGATCATCACGAGGACCGGGACGGGCAGCCAGCCGCCCAGCGTGTCGCCGAGCACGGAGACCGAGTCGGGGAAGGCGATCGGGCTGCCCTGGGAGATGACCAGGGACAGACCGCGCGCGATGGAGAGCATGGCCAGTGTCGCGATGAACGGCGGCAGTTTGCCGTACGAGACGAGGGCGCCGTTGACGAAGCCGCAGGCGATGCCTGTGGCTACGGCGAGGACGACCGCCAGCCAGACCGGCACACCTTCCGAGGTTGCCGACCAGGCGAGGACGGTCGCGGAGAGCGCGGCCACCGAGCCGACGGACAGGTCGATGCCGGCGGAGACGATGACGAACGTGACGCCGAACGCGAGGATCGCGGTGACGGCGGCCTGCACGCCGACATTCAGGAGGTTCTGGGTGGTCAGGAAGTCGCCGGAGAGCAGTGACATCGCCACCAGCAGGACGACCAGAGCGCTCAGGGCGCCGTTGTCGAGCAGGAGGCGGCGGACCGTACGTCCTGCGGCGCCACTCGCGCCCGTATTGCTCTTGAGCGTGTCAGTGGCCACGGGGGCTCTCCTCTTCGTTCACAGCCGGAGTTGTTGCGGGAGTTGTTGTGGGGGCGGTACTGACGGCGAGCGCCATCACCGCGTCCTGGGTCGCTTCGTGCGCGGGGAGTTCTCCGGCGATACGGCCCTGCGCCATGACCAGCACCCGGTCGCTCATGCCGAGGACTTCGGGCAGGTCGCTGGAGATCATCAGCACGGCGTGGCCGGAGGCCGTCAGCTCGTTGATGAGCTGGTAGATCTCGACCTTGGCGCCGACGTCGATACCGCGCGTCGGTTCGTCGAGAATCAGCACTCTGGTGTCGGCGAGCAGCCACTTGCCGATGACGACCTTCTGCTGGTTGCCACCGGAGAGGGTGCGGACATGCTGGCCGAGGCCCGCCATCCGCACCCCGAGCTGTTCGGCGATCCGGGCGGCGGCCGTGCGCTGTCCCTTGAGATCCACGAGCCCGGAACGGCTCGCCGAGCGCAGGGTGACCAGGCCGAGGTTCTCCTGCACGGAGGCGTCGAGCACCAGGCCCTGGGCCTTGCGGTCCTCGGGCACGAGGCCGATCCCGGCACCCATGGCCGCGGTCACGTCGTACTTGGCCAGCCGCTCGCCGCGTACGTCGACGGTGCCCGCGTCATAGGGGTCCGCGCCGAAGACGGCACGGGCGACCTCTGTGCGTCCGGCGCCGACGAGGCCTGCGAGGCCGACGACCTCACCCGCCCGCACGTCGAAGCTGACGTCATGGAAGATGCCGTTCCGGGTCAGCCCGCGTACGGCGAGCAGGGGTTCTCCGGCCTTCGGGCGCTCCCGCGGGTACTGCTGCTCGATGCTGCGTCCCACCATCAGCTGTACGAGCTCCGCCTCGGGGGTCGAGGCGGGCACCTGGTCGATGCTGCGGCCGTCGCGCAGCACCGTGACCCGGTCGCCGAGCGCCGCGATCTCTTCGAGGTGATGGGTGATGAAGATGACCCCCACACCCTCTTCGCGCAGCTGCCGCACGATCCGGAAGAGCTTGTCGACCTCCTCGGACGTGAGGACCGCCGTCGGCTCGTCCATGATCAGGACGCGTGCGTCGAGACTGAGCGCCTTGGCGATCTCCACCATCTGCAGCCGGGCGATGCCCAGTTCGCGCACCTTGGCCTTCGGCGAGACGTGCAGGCCGACCCGGCGCAGGAGCACCTCGGCGTCCGCCTCCATGCGACGCCGGTCGATCATCCCGAAGCGGCGCGGCTGCCGGCCGAGGAAGATGTTCTCGGCGACCGTGAGATCGGGTACCAGGTTGAACTCCTGGTAGATCGTGGCAATTCCGAGCCGTTCGGCGTCCTGTGCGCTGTGGATGCGGACCTCACGCCCCTGGGCGAAGATCCGGCCGCTGTCCGGGCGGTAGGCGCCGGAGAGCATTTTGATGAGGGTGCTCTTGCCCGCTCCGTTCTCACCGAGCAGGACATGCACTTCGCCGCCGTGCAGGTCGAAGTCGACGCTGTCGAGCGCGACCACGCCGGGGAAGGTCTTGCGTACGCCTTCGATGCGCAGCAACTCGTCCTGAGTGCTCACGGGTTGCTCCTCCGGTTCGACGCGTGCTCGCCGCAGGAACTGCGTACGACAAGGCTGGCGGGAAGGGTGACCGACTGCGGGGACCGTCCCTCGATGAGGTCGACCAGCGCCCGCACGGCGGCTCGGGCCAGCTCTCCGGTCGGCTGGGCGATTGCCGTGATCGGCGGGTCGGTGTGCAGGAACCACGGGATGTCGTCGAAGGCCGCGAGCCCGATGTCCTGCGGGACGCGCAGCCCGCGTGCGCGGATCGCGTCCAGCGCGCCGAGTGCCATCAGATTGTCGGCGGCGAATACGACCTCGGGGGGTTCGGGAAGGGCCAGAAAGCGCTCGGTGGCGCGGCGCCCGCTGTCCGCCCGGAAGTCGCCCTGGCCGATGTAGGTGTCGGGCAGCGCGAGTCCGTGCTCGCGCAGCGCCTCGCGGAAGGCTTCGACTCGCTCGTTGCCCGTGGTGGTGGCCGCCGGGCCCGCGATGATCGCGAGCCTGCGGTGGCCGAGGCGGTGCAGGTGGGCAACCAGGTCCCGGATGGCGTCGCGGCCGTCGGCACGCACGACGGGGACATCCACACCCTGGATCCAGCGGTCCACGAAGACCATCGGTGTGCCGCTGCCCGCAGCACCCGGCGTGAGCGGGGAGCTCCCGTCGGCCGGGGAGACGAGGAGTCCGTCGATCCGGCGGTCGAGGAGCGTACGAACGTGATGTTCCTGCAGGTCGGGCCGCTCGTCGGCGTTCCCGATGATGACGCTGTAGCCGAGCGCGCGGGCCTCCTCCTCGACGAAGCGGGCCAGCTCGGTGAAGTACGGGTTGAGTACGTCACTGATGACCAGGCCGAGGGTGCGCGTCTGATCGGTGCGCAGCGAACGGGCAACGGCGTTGGGCCGGTAGCCGAGGACATCGACAGCGGCGAGGACGCGTCTGCGCGCGTCGGGGCTGACGGAGGGATGGCTGTTGAGAACGCGGGAGACCGTGGCGACGGAGACTCCCGCCTCGGCCGCGACATCCTTGATGCTCGCCATTTCCGGACCACCTCCTTGTGGTTTCCGTGAGCCTCGAAACCAGCGGTCCAGAGCCGTGGAATCGATTACACGCATGATTGGAATCGATTACATGGCTGAAAACAAGACCTCACCGGGTGTCCGAGACCTGATCGTGACGAAGGGGGAAGCCGGGGCGAGGGTCGGAGCGGCGCAAGGGGCGGCATACAGAGCGGCAGCAGCCACGATCGTCGGCGTTCACGGACCCGGATCCGGACAGGGCCACGCCGCGCCGTCGGAGCGCGGCGGATCTCCGCCACCATTGGTACGCCGATGGAGAGACTCCGGACACCCGACGTCTACCCATGGGTAACTCCCGCTGATTGGATGTGTTTCGCCTGTTCCACCCCCCTCAGCAGAAGCAGGAGACCCCGTGCCGCTCACCGCGCTCCGCCGCACCTCCGGCGTGACCCTGTCCGCCGCACTCGCCGCCGTCACGCTGATCGCCAACGCCCCTCAGGCGTCGGCGGCCGACGTCCCCTCCTTGCGGGTACTCACGTACAACACGTTCCTCATGAGCAAGAACCTCTACCCGAACTGGGGACAGGACCACCGAGCGGCGGAGATACCGAAGGCGTCCTTCTTCCAGGGCCATGACGTGGTCGTGCTCCAGGAGGCGTTCGACAACTCCGCCTCCGACGCACTGGCGCGGAACGCGTCCACGCAATACCCGTATCAGACACCGGTGGTGGGCCGGAGCGAGAGCGGCTGGGATGCCACGGGCGGCGCCTACTCGGCCACCACCCCGGAGGACGGCGGCGTCACCGTACTGAGCAAGTGGCCGATCGTCCGCAAGGAGCAGTACATCTACAAGGACGCCTGCGGCAGCGACTGGTGGTCCAACAAGGGCTTCGTCTACGCCGAACTGAACGTGAACGGCACGAAGGTCCATGTGGTGGGGACTCACGCGCAGTCGACCGACTCGGGATGCAAGGCGGGCGAGGCGGCGCAGATGCGCAGTCGGCAGTTCAAGCAGATCGACGCCTTCCTCGACGCCAAGAACATCCCCGCTTCCGAACAGGTCATCGTGGCAGGCGACATGAACGTCGACTCCCGCTCCCCCGAGTACGGGTCGATGCTCGCCGACGCCGGGCTGACCGGAGCCGATGCCCGCACCGGGCACGCGTACTCCTTCGACACCCAGGAAAACTCGATCGCCGCCGACCGCTACCCCGACGACCCCCGCGAGGACCTCGACTACGTCCTGCACCGCGCCGGGCACGCGAAGCCGGCCGGCTGGACGAACGAGGTGGTCAAGGAGCAGAGCGCACCCTGGACCGTCTCCAGTTGGGGCACGGACTACACGTACACGAACCTCTCCGACCACTACCCGCTGATCGCTTCCGCGGCGCGGTAGCGGGACGCCTCAGGCAAACCGGTCGGACAGATTGAGGCGGAGCGCCACCACCCCTGCGCTCCGCCTCACCCCCTCCCGGAACCGACCCGCCGCAGCGATTTGCACTCGTCGAACCGAAAGAAGTGGCGCCACGGTCACCCGGTGCCCCCGCCGCCCCGTCGCACCGGGGCACCCCCTTTATTTACTGACCCGTAACCTCTGAAGTACCTCAGATTTGTTCCTGAGTGATGTTGGGCACTGCCAGAATCACAGGACTCCCCGATGATGTCCGTTGAGCCGTGCACGGTGACGACTCCCTGGCCGGCCATGGCCGGGACCGCCCACCTTCCCCTCACAAAGGCGAATCTCCTCCATGAGTGACCGCACCACTGCGGCCGAAACGCTCGCCGCCGCCCCACCGGCAACGAGCTCCCCCCACCGGGACGCCGGCGATGCCGGTTACAGCAAGGACCTCAAGTCCCGACACATCAACATGATCGCCATCGGCGGCGCGATCGGCACCGGCCTGTTCCTGGGCGCGGGCGGGCGACTGGCCGGTGCGGGCCCCTCGCTCGCCATTGCCTACGCGGTCTGCGGTGTCTTCGCCTTCTTCGTCGTCCGCGCACTCGGCGAGCTGGTCCTCTACCGGCCCTCCTCCGGCGCCTTCGTCTCGTACGCCCGCGAGTTCATGGGCGAGAAGGGCGCCTTCGCAGCCGGCTGGCTGTACTTCCTGAACTGGTCGACCACCGCCGTCGCCGACATCACCGCGGCCGCCACCTACGCGCACTTCTGGGCGATGTTCAGCGACATCCCGCAGTGGATCCTCGCGCTGATCGCCCTCGCCGTCGTCCTCACCGCCAACCTCATCTCGGTGAAGTACTTCGGTGAGATGGAGTTCTGGTTCGCGATCATCAAGGTCTCCGCCCTGGTGGCCTTCATGCTCATCGGCATCTTCCTGGTGGTCACCCAGCACCCGGTGGACGGTCACACGCCGGGCATCTCCACCATCTCCGACAGCGGCGGCATCTTCCCCACCGGCATGCTCCCGATGCTGATGGTGATCCAGGGCGTCGTGTTCGCGTACGCCTCCGTCGAGCTGTGCGGCGTCGCCGCGGGTGAGACGGAGAACCCCGAGAAGATCATGCCCAAGGCGATCAACTCGATCATGTGGCGCGTCGGCCTCTTCTACGTCGGTTCGGTGGTGCTGCTGGCCCTCCTGCTGCCGTACACCTCGTACTCGGCGGACCAGAGCCCCTTCGTCACCGTCATGGACAAGCTCGGTATTCCGGGCGCGGCCGGTGTGATGAACCTGGTCGTGCTGACCGCGGCGCTCTCCAGCCTGAACTCCGGTCTCTACTCCACCGGGCGCATCCTGCGCTCCATGGCACTGGCGGGCTCCGCGCCCAGGTTCACCGGCCGGATGAACAAGGGCCAGGTGCCCTATGGCGGCATCCTGCTGACCGCCGGTTTCGGTGTACTCGGCGTCGTACTCAATTACGTCATGCCGGGCCAGGCGTTCGAGATCGTCCTCAACTTCGCGTCGATCGGCATCCTCGGCACCTGGGGCATGATCATGCTCTGCTCGCTGCTGTTCTGGCACCGCTCGCAGGACGGCAGAGTCACCCGCCCCTCGTACCGGCTGCCCTGGGCCCCGTACACGCAGATCGTCACGCTGGCGTTCCTCGCCTGTGTCGTGTTCCTGATGTGGTGGGGCGGCGGAGTGGGCCGCACGACCGTGCTGTGCCTGCCGCTGATCGCGGCGGCGCTGGTCGGCGGCTGGTTCGTCGTCCGCGGCCGGGTGAACGACCTGGTGCAGGAGCGCGAGAACGCCTGACCTCGCTCGGTAACGGCGACGGCCCCCGCGGTGACAATTCCGCGGGGGCCGTTCCCGTACCACCGCCCAGAAACGCAAAAGACCCCAGATCAACTGGGGTCTCAGCTTGTGTCCGAGGGGGGACTTGAACCCCCACGCCCGATAAAGGGCACTAGCACCTCAAGCTAGCGCGTCTGCCATTCCGCCACCCGGACCAGGTGGTCGGCCCCGGTTTCCCGCGGCGACATGGAAAACAATACCAGGGGTTCGGGGCGCCTCTCACCTGCGTTTCCGGTGGTCAGTGCGGTGCGCCGGACGCTGGAGGCGCGATCCGGCGCACTTCGCCCTGTCGTGCGTACGGTCCGTCGCCGTGCACGTACGCATGGTGCTGTCCGGCGGTCAGGGCATCAGGTGATAGTCCGGGAAGTTCCCCGGCAGCCTCTCCCCCGCCGGGCCGTCCGTCACCGCGCGTACCAGTAGCTCGCCGCCCACGAACGCGCCCCGCCAGGAGCCGCCGAAGCCGCCGAAGAGTTCGTCGCGGTCGCCTCGGGACCGGGGGGTGCCGTGGCCGGTCTTGAAGGCGCGGATCTGTGGGGCCAGTCGTTCGTACGTGGCCGGGTCGTCGGTCGACAGGGTGGCGACCAGCGCGCCGTTCGAGGCGTTCATGGCGGCCAGCAGCTCCGCCTCCGTGTCGACCAGGACGATCGTGTCCACCGGGCCGAAGGGTTCCGCATGGTGGAGCGGGGAGGACGGCGGCGGGTTGAGGAGGGTGACCGGGTGGAGGTACGCGCTGGTGTCCTGCCCCGGGAGGAAGTGGGCGTCGGACGCCGCCCCCCGGTGCAGCGGGACCGCGCCGCGGTCGATCGCCTCGGCCACCTGGTCGGCCAGCTCCTTGGCCTTGGCCGCGTTGATCAGCGGGCCGAAGTCCAGGGTGGGGAGCGGGTCGGCGGGGTCCGCGACCGCGAGCGGGTGACCGATGCGCAGGGAGCGGACGGCCGGAAGGTAGGCGGAGAGGAACTGGTCGAAGGCGCTGCGCTGCACGACGAAGCGCGGGTAGGCGGTGCAGCGCTGCTTGCCGTAGTCGAAGAGTTTCGGGATCACGGCGGTCAGGGCGTCCCAGTCCGTGTGGTTCCAGATGCCCCAGGTGTTGAGGCCCTCCTGCTCCAGGATGTGCCGCTTACCGAGGTCGGCGACTGCGGTGGCGATACGGGCTCCGGTGTCCCGGCCGCCGACGAAGGAGACGCAGCCGACCTCGGGTGAGCGGACGAGGGGCGCGGAGAGTTCGCTTCCGCTGCCGCTGACCAGGGTGAGGGGGATGCCCTCGCGGGCGGCGAGCGCGCAGGCCAGGGTGAGACAGGCGACGCCGCCGTCGGTCGGGGTCTTGGCGATGACCGCATTGCCGGCCAGGGCCTGCACGAGCATCGCGTGGACCAGCACGGACATGGGGTAGTTCCAGCTGGCGATGTTGGAGACCGGGCCGGGGAGCGGGGTACGGGAATCGAGCATCCGGTCGATGTTGTCCACGTACCAGCGCACGCCGTCGATGGCGCGGTCGACGTCGGCCTGGGCGAGGCGCCAGGTTTTGCCGATCTCCCAGACGAGGAGGAGGGCGAGCAGCTCGCGGTGTTCGGTGAGGGCGTCGAGGGTGGCTGCCACGCGGGCGCTGCGCTCGGGGAGGGGGATGTGGCGCCATGCACGGTGCTGGTCGAGGGAGGCGCGGACCGCCTGCTGGGCGGTGGGAGCGTCGAGGCGGGGAGGACCGGCGACAGGGGTGCCGTCCACAGGGCTGATGGCGGGCAGGGCGCGGCCGTCCTGCTGCCAGGTGGACGCCCAGAGGTTCAGGACGCGGTCGTCGTGGAAGGCCTCGGGGGCGGTGGTGAGGCAGCGGTGCCAGGCGTCGGTCCAGGCTGTGCCTGGTTTGAGGGTGAGGGCCGGGCTCGGGGTGATTGTCGGGGCCATGTTGTTCTCCGCTCTCGGTGCACAGTCGGGGCGGGAGCTTGGGATGGCGCGTACCGGACGGTAGCGATCCGGGTGGTCGTCGGCACGGGCGTCGGGGTGGAGGTGAGGGACGTCACGTGGGTGGGCGATGCGGGTGGTGGGGGTGGGTGGGGGGGGTGGGAAGGTGGTGCGGGTGGGCACCTGCGGCGGGCCTTCCCCTACCCGCCCCTTCCCGTAACCGGGGCTCCGCCCCGGACCCCGCTCCTCAAAGGCCGGAGGGGCTGGGTTCGTCGGCCGGGTCTGCCGGACGGGCTGGGACTACCGGCCCAGGCACTCCCGTACCAGGCGGGCCGTCTCCGTCGGGGTCGAGCCCACCGCGACTCCGGCCGCCTCCAGTGCCCGCTTCTTCGCCTCGGCCGTCCCCGACGAGCCTGACACGATCGCGCCCGCGTGTCCCATCGTCTTGCCCTCGGGTGCAGTGAATCCCGCGATGTAGCCGATCACCGGCTTGGCGATGTGCTGCGCGATGTGCGCGGCGGCCCGTTCCTCCGCGTCGCCGCCTATCTCGCCGATGAGAACGATCAGTTCGGTGTCGGGGTCGGCCTCGAAGGCGGTGAGGCAGTCGATGTGCGTGGTGCCGATCACCGGGTCGCCGCCGATGCCCACGGCCGAGGAGAAGCCGATGTCCCGGAGTTCGTGCATCAGCTGGTAGGTGAGCGTGCCGGACTTGGAGACCAGACCGATACGGCCCGGATCGGGGGCGATGTCGGCGGGGATGATGCCCGCGTTCGACTGGCCGGGCGTGATCACGCCGGGGCAGTTCGGGCCGATGATGCGGGTGCCGCGGGCGCGGGCATGGGCGTGGAAGGCGACCGCGTCATGGACCGGGATGCCTTCGGTGATGACCACCGCCAGGTCGATCCCGGCGTCGGCCGCTTCGATGACGGCCGCCTTGGCGAAGGGCGGCGGGACGAAGAGGACCGTGACGTCCGCTCCCGTCGCGTCCATTCCTTCCTGCACGGAGCCGAAGACCGGCACCTCCGTACCGTCGAGGTCGACCGTACGGCCGGCCTTGCGCGGGTTGACTCCGCCGACGATCCGGGGGCCGGCGGCGAGCATTCTGCGGGTGTGCTTCATGCCCTCGACGCCGGTCATGCCCTGGACGAGGACCTTGCTCTCCTTGGTGAGGAAGACGGCCATGTCGCTCTCCTTTCGGTTCGCAAGGACTAGTTGGCGTCGGCCAGGCGGGCCGCCCGGCGCGCGGCGCCGTCCATCGTGGTGGCCTGCTCGACCAGGGGGTGCGGGTGTGCGTCGAGGATCGCGCGGCCCTGGGCCGCGTTGTTGCCGTCGAGGCGGACGACGAGCGGTTTGGTCAGGCGTACGGACTCCAGCGCCCGGACGATGCCTTCGGCCACCGCGTCGCAGGCCGTGATGCCTCCGAAGACATTGACGAAGACGGATTTCACGGCGGGGTCGGAGAGGATCACCGACAGGCCGTCGGCCATGACGCCGGCCGAGGCGCCGCCGCCGATGTCCAGGAAGTCGGCGGGGCGGGCGCCGCAGCCGGCGACCACGTCGAGGGTGGACATGACCAGTCCGGCGCCGTTGCCGATGATGCCGACCTCGCCGTCCAGCTTGACGTAGTTGAGGCCCTTGGCGGCAGCTGCCGCCTCCAGCGGGTCGCCGTGTACGTCGTCCGCCTCGCTCCCCCAACGGGACTGGCGGAAACGCGCGTTGTCGTCGAGGGTGACCTTTCCGTCGAGTGCGAGGATCTGTCCGTCGGCCGCACGGACCAGCGGGTTGACTTCGACCAGCAGGGCGTCCTCATGGGTGAGCACCTGCCACAACCGACGCAGTACGGCGGCAGCTTCACGGGGAAGCCCGGCTGCCGCCGCGATCTGTGCGGCCTTCGCTTCCGTGACCCCTTCCGCCGGGTCCACCGCGATACGCGTCACCGCTTCCGGGCGGTTCGCCGCGACCTCCTCGATCTCCATGCCGCCCTCGGCGGAGGCGATGGCGAGGAACGTGCCCGCCGCCCTGTCCAGCACATAGCCGACGTAGAACTCGGACTCGATGTCGACGGGTTCGGCGATCATGACCGTGCGTACCGTGTGACCTTTGATGTTCATACCCAGGATCTGACGTGCGGTCAGTCCGGCCGCCGACGGATCTGCGGCGGTTTTCACCCCGCCCGCCTTGCCCCGGCCGCCGGTCTTCACCTGGGCCTTGACGACGACCCGGCCACCGAGCCGCCCTGCCGCCTCCGCTGCCGCGCCCGCACTGTCGACGACCTCGGCACGCGGTACCGCTATGCCGTGTTCTGCGAAGAGTTGCCGTGCCTGGTGCTCGTAGAGATCCATAGCCACTCCCGATCGTGCCGATTGTGAAAGTGCCGCACGCCCCCTGGACACCACCCACCGGATGCGGGATAACAAGGTTCATACAGTATTCGTCGACTGTATGCAATGTACCGCGGGAGCACTGGAGCGGCTTCCGCACCCCCTACGAAGGGACAGGGATCGCCATGCCCGAGGACAGCCAGGAACTCATTTCCGGTGGGCACTTGGTCGCCAAGGCATTGAAGGCCGAGGGGGTGGAACGCATCTACACCCTCTGCGGCGGCCACATCATCGACATCTACGACGGCTGCGTCGACGAGGGCATCGAAGTCGTCGACGTACGTCACGAGCAGGTCGCCGCCCATGCTGCCGACGGCTACGCCCGGATCACCGGCAAGCCCGGCTGCGCCGTCGTGACCGCCGGGCCGGGGACGACGGACGCGGTGACGGGTGTCGCGAACGCCTTCCGTGCCGAGTCCCCCATGTTGCTGATCGGTGGTCAGGGGGCGCACAGCCAGCACAAGATGGGCTCGCTGCAGGACCTGCCGCATGTCGAGATGATGTCGCCCATCTCCAAGTTCGCAGCCACCGTGCCCGATACCGCCCGCGCCGCGGACATGGTGTCGATGGCGTTCCGCGAGTGCTACCACGGGGCGCCGGGGCCGTCCTTCCTGGAGATCCCGCGCGATGTACTGGATGCCAAGGTGCCGGTGGCGAAGGCCAGGGTGCCGGAGGCCGGGCAGTACCGGGCCTCGACCCGTACGGCCGGTGACCCCGAGGCCGTGGAGAGGCTCGCCGATCTCCTCGTACATGCCGAGAAGCCGGCGATCCTGCTGGGCAGTCAGGTGTGGACGACACGGGCGACGGACTGTGCGGTGGAACTCGTACGCACCCTGAACATCCCCGCGTACATGAACGGGGCCGGCCGCGGCACCCTGCCGCCCGGCGATCCGCACCACTTCCAGCTGTCACGGCGGTACGCCTTCTCCAACGCCGATCTGATCGTGATCGTGGGGACGCCGTTCGACTTCCGCATGGGGTACGGCAAGCGGCTCTCCCCCGACGCCACCGTCGTACAGATCGACCTCGACTACCGCACCGTCGGCAAGAACCGGGACATCGACCTCGGGATCGTCGGCGACGCGGGGATGGTCCTCAAGGCGGTCACGGAGGCGGCGAGCGGGCGGCTGAACGGTGGGGCCGTCAGGCGCAAGGCCTGGCTGGAGGAGCTCCGTACCGCCGAACAGACCGCGATCGAGAAGCGGTTGCCCAGCCTGAAGTCGGATGCCTCGCCGATCCATCCGTACCGGCTGGTCAGCGAGATCAATGACTTCCTCACCGAGGACTCGATCTACATCGGGGACGGCGGCGACATCGTCACCTTCTCCGGGCAGGTCGTGCAGCCGAAGTCGCCCGGCCACTGGATGGACCCGGGTCCCCTCGGCACGCTCGGTGTCGGCGTGCCGTTCGTGCTGGCGGCAAAGCAGGCGCGTCCCGACAAGGAGGTCGTGGCGCTCTTCGGCGACGGCGCGTTCTCCCTGACCGGCTGGGACTTCGAGACGCTGGTCCGCTACAGCCTCCCGTTCGTCGGGATCGTCGGCAACAACTCCTCCATGAATCAGATCCGTTACGGCCAGAAGGCCAAGTACGGGGACGATCGCGAGCGGGTCGGCAACACCCTCGGCGATGTCCACTACGACAAGTTCGCCCAGATGCTGGGAGGTTACGGCGAAGAGGTCCGCGACCCCGCCGACATCGCACCCGCGCTGCAGCGCGCCCGCGAGTCGGGGCTGCCGTCGCTGATCAACGTCTGGGTCGACCCGGACGCGTACGCCCCCGGAACCATGAACCAGACCATGTACAAGTAGCAGAGGAGCCGTTGGCATGACCAAAGCTCTTGAGGGCGTGCGCGTCCTCGACATGACGCACGTACAGTCCGGTCCCTCCGCCACCCAGCTGCTCGCCTGGCTCGGCGCGGACGTGGTGAAGCTCGAAGCGCCGAGCGGCGACATCACCCGCAAACAGCTGCGCGATCTGCCGGATGTCGACTCCCTCTACTTCACGATGCTCAACTGCAACAAGCGGAGCATCACTCTCAACACGAAGAGCGAGCGCGGGAAGGAGATCCTCACCGAGCTGATCCGCCGCTCGGATGTGATGGTGGAGAACTTCGGGCCCGGCGCGGTCGACCGGATGGGGTTCACCTGGGAGAGGATCCAGGAGATCAACCCGCGGATCGTCTACGCCTCCATCAAGGGTTTCGGCGAGGGCCCGTACACCAACTTCAAGGCGTACGAGGTGGTCGCCCAGGCCATGGGCGGTTCGATGTCCACCACCGGTTTCGAGGACGGTCCGCCGCTCGCCACCGGTGCGCAGATCGGCGACTCGGGGACCGGGATTCACGCGGTGGCCGGCATTCTGGCCGCACTGTTCCAGCGCGAGAACACCGGGCGCGGCCAGCGCGTCAATGTCGCCATGCAGCACGCGGTGCTCAATCTGTGCCGGGTGAAGCTGCGCGATCAACAGCGGCTCGCACACGGCCCGTTGGCCGAGTACCCGAACGAGGACTTCGGTGACGAGGTGCCGCGCAGCGGCAACGCCAGCGGTGGCGGACAGCCCGGATGGGCGGTGAAGTGCGCGCCCGGAGGGCCCAACGACTATGTGTACGTCATTGTGCAACCGGTCGGCTGGCAGCCGCTCGCCTCACTCATCGGACGCCCGGAACTGGTGGACGACCCCGAGTGGGCGACGCCCGAGGCCCGGCTGCCCAAGCTCGGCAAGATGTTCCAGCTCATCGAGGAGTGGTCCTCGACGCTGCCCAAGTGGGACGTGCTGGAGCAGCTGAACACCCACAACATCCCGTGCGGTCCGATCCTGTCCACCAAGGAGATCGTCGAGGACGAGTCGCTGGTCGCCAACGAGATGGTCGTCCGGGTCGAGCATCCGCAGCGAGGCACGTTCACCACCGTCGGATCCCCGCTGAAACTCTCCGACTCGCCTGTGGATGTGGTGACTTCGCCGCTGCTCGGCGAGCACAACGAAGAGGTGTACATCGGCGAGCTGGGCCTCGGCGACGAGGAGCTGCGGCTGCTGAAGACGAACGGAGTCATCTGAGCATGGTCGAATCACAGGACCGAGAGACCGTACGGGCGTTGCTCGACTCCGTCCGGGCCGCCGGGCGCAGCGCACTCACCGCCCCCGAGGGCAAGATCGTCGCGGATGCGTACGGAATCGCCGTGCCCGGCGAGGAGTTGGCCCAGGACATCGACGAGGCGGTGGCGTACGCGGACCGGCTCGGCGGGCCGGTCGTGCTGAAGATCGTCTCCCCCGATGTGCTGCACAAGACGGACGCCGGTGGTGTCGTCGTCGGTGTGGAGGGTGCCTCTGAGGTACGGGCCGCGTTCTGCCGGATCATCGAGAACGTGCGGGCGTACGCGCCCGACGCCCGGATCGACGGTGTGCAGGTGCAACAGCTGGTGCCGCCCGGGCAGGAGGTCATCATCGGTGCGGTGACCGACCCGACGTTCGGGAAGGTCGTCGCCTTCGGGCTCGGCGGCGTACTGGTGGAGGTGCTGAAGGACGTCACCTTCCGCCTGGCGCCGGTCACCGCCGACGAGGCACAGTCGATGCTCGACTCGATCGGCGCGGCGGAGATCCTGCGCGGGGTGCGCGGCGCGCCGCCGGTGGACCGGTGGGCGCTGGCCGAGCAGATCCGGCGGGTCTCCCAACTGGTCACCGATTTCCCGGAGATCGCGGAGGTCGATCTCAATCCGGTCATCGCCGCGCCGGAGGGTGCGGTCGCGGCCGACATCCGCATCCTGCTGACGACCGGGGCCGTCAAGGTGCGGCGCAGTTACGGCCGGGAGGAGATCCTCGCCTCGATGCGCCGGCTGATGGAGCCGCGCTCGGTCGCCGTGATCGGCGCCTCCAACGAGCAGGGCAAGATCGGCAATTCGGTGATGCGCAATCTCATCGACGGAGGTTTCTCCGGGGAGATCCATCCGGTGAACCCCCGGGCCGATGACATTCTGGGCCGCCAGGCATACAAGAGTGTCACCGACGTTCCCGGTGAGGTGGATGTGGCGGTCTTCGCGATCCCCGCCAAGTTCGTGGCCGCGGCGCTGGAGGAGGTGGGACGCAAGGGCGTACCGAACGCGGTCCTGATCCCTTCCGGCTTCGCCGAGACCGGTGAGCAGGACCTGCAGGACGAGATCGTGGCGATCGGCGAACGGTACGGCGTACGTCTGCTCGGGCCGAACATCTACGGCTACTACTCGACGTGGCAGGACCTCTGTGCCACCTTCTGCACGCCGTACGACGTCAAGGGCGGGGTGGCGCTGACCTCCCAGTCCGGTGGCATCGGCATGGCGATCCTGGGCTTCGCGCGTTCGACGAAGACCGGTGTCTCGGCGATCGTGGGGCTCGGGAACAAGTCGGACATCGACGAGGACGATCTGCTGACCTGGTTCGGCGAGGATCCCAACACCAAGTGCATCGCCATGCACTTGGAGGATCTCAAGGACGGGCGCGCGTTCGTGGCGGCGGCTCGGGCGACCGTACCGAAGAAGCCGATCGTGGTGCTGAAGGCGGGCCGTACGAGTGCGGGGGCCAAGGCGGCCGGTTCGCACACGGGTGCGCTGGCGGGGGACGACGCGGTGTACGACGACATCCTGCGCCAGGCGGGGGTGATCAGGGCGCCGGGGCTGAACGAGATGCTGGAGTACGCACGGGCGCTGCCGGTGCTGCCGACGCCGAAGGGCGACAACGTCGTCATCATCACGGGCGCCGGCGGTTCGGGGGTGCTGCTGTCGGACGCGATCGTCGACAACGGGCTTTCGCTGATGGAGATCCCGCCGGATCTGGACACAGCGTTCAAGGCGTTCATTCCGCCGTTCGGTGCGGCGGGCAACCCGATCGACATCACGGGCGGCGAGCCGCCGTCGACGTACGAGGCGACGATCCGCCTCGGCATGGAGGACCCGCGCATCCATGCGCTGGTCCTGGGCTACTGGCACACGATCGTCACCCCGCCGATGGTCTTCGCCGAGCTGACCGCCCGGGTGGTCCAGGAGTTCCGGGACCGCGAGATCGTCAAGCCCGTGGTGGCGTCGCTGGCCGGTGACACGGAGGTCGAGGAGGCCTGCGCGTATCTCTTCGAGCGCGGGGTCGTGGCGTACCCCTATACCACCGAGAAGCCGGTCGCGGTGCTCGGTGCGAAGTACCGCTGGGCAAGGGCCGCGGGGCTGCTGACCTGACCCTTCCCAGGCACGAAGAGTTTGGACAGGGGGCGCTGGCCAGGTTCTTTCGAAGCCAAGGGGAGATTCATGAGCACATACGAACGACCGGGCGGCACGCCAGGTGTCGCGTTCCGGGAAGTGACGGACAACAAGGGCCGCGTCTATCGCGTCGGCGAGACGGACCGGGATCTCCTCGGTCACAGCCGCAAGCTCATGGTGTACCTGCCATGGATCGCGATGATGGCCATCAGTGTGTCCGAGTACGCATACGGCTCCGCGGAGGACACCCTCTCCGAAGCCCATGGCTGGACGCAGAGCAACACCTTCTGGATCCTGAGCGTCTGGGTCTTCTTCCAGGCGGGGATCGCCTTCCCCGCAGGGTGGTTGCGCGAGAAGGGGATACTCACCGCGCGGCGGGCCATGTTCATCGGAGCCGCACTCTGTCTCGTCGGCTTCGTCGCACTCTCGCACCTGGACAACGTGTTCGCCGCGATATGCGGCTTCGGCGTCATCGGCGGTCTGGGCTCCGGGCTCATATACGCCACCTGCATCAATATGGTGGGCAAGTGGTTCCCGGAGCGGCGCGGTGCGAAGACGGGATTCGTGAACGGCGGTTTCGCCTATGGTGCGTTGCCCTTCATCTTCATCTTCAACTACGCGTTCGACACCAGTAACTACAACGAGGTTCTGGACCTCATCGGCGTCTATGTACTGGTCGTGGTGGCGATCTGCGCCTGGTTCTTCAAGGACCCGCCGAAGAACTGGTGGCCCGCCGACATCGATCCGCTGAATTTCACGGGCAATACGAAGAGCGCGGCGAGCCTGGCGAAGAACCCTCCGGCGGTGAAGCAGTACACACCGAAGGAGGCCATCAGGACAGGCATGCTTCCGCTGATGTGGCTCACCATCGTGCTGACCGCGGGTGTGTCCATCTTCGGTATTTCGTTCCAGGTGGACTTCGCCAAGGAGGTGGGTTTCGGCCCGCTGGTCGCGGCCTCCTCCATGGGCATCATGTCCGTCATCAACGGTGTCGGCCGTGCCGTCGTCGGCTGGCTGTCGGACCTCTGGGGCCGCAAGCTGACCCTCGTGTTCGTCATCGTCGTGCTGGGTCTGTCCCAGTTCGGTGTGATCTGGGCCGGCAATATGCACAGCGAGTGGCTGTTCCTGTTCTTCGCCTTCCTCTCCGGCTTCGGCGGCGGCGCCTTCTACCCGATGTTCGCCGCTCTGACCCCGGACTACTTCGGGGAGAACTACAACGCCACCAATTACGGACTCGTGTACAGCGGAAAGCTGATCAGTGGTCTGTTCGGAGGCGGTCTCGGCTCCATGGTGGTCGACTCGTGGGGATACAACGGCGCCTACGCACTGGCCGGTGGGATCTCCATGGTGGCGGCCTGCATCGCCCTGATGCTGAAGCAGCCGGGACGGCCGCGGGTGCGGGACATCGCCCCGAATCCGCAGCCGATCAGCCGGGAAGTCGTCTGACCCGGCGCCGCAGGAGCTGATCTGCGGGCAGGTGGGCTCCGGTACGGGCAGCATGGTGGTGGAGGCGTGGGTCCACAAGGGCGCGTTCATCATCGCCGGATCCGGGAGAACGACCGGTGGATTACCGACCGCCCCCGGGGTCGGTCGCGCAGTTCGGGGTGCTGGTCAGGCACCGTACGCTCCTGGTGACTGCCGTGGAGCGTACGGTGCCTGACGTCACCGGGCGGGCGTTTGCGCTGTTCCCCGGTGTCAGGAATCCGGGGTGAGGCACGGACCGACCCTCCGGTGCCGCCTTGGTCCTACTTGCGCAGCGCCGCCAGGTTGTCGTAGCCGATCCGCGCATGTTTCAGGGACTGCGCGAGGTCGGTCGAGCTCGGTGCGTTGTCCTGCTCGACCATCGGGTTGCGGTAGTTCGCCTCCCCGACGCGGCGGAAGAACGTCCGGTAGTCGATGACCCCGGTACCGAAGGGGACCATGTCGTAGCCGTCGCCGCTGGTCGTGTTGACGACGCCGTCCTTGGCGTGGAACAGCGGGTAGCGCTTGTTGTGGCAGCGGACCAGTGCCGCGGGGTCGAAGATGTTCTCCCGCTGCGATCCGTCGTGCGCGGTGTAGGTGTGGAACTTGTACTGGGCGACGTGCGCCCAGAAGATGTCCATCTCCAGCCATACGGTCTTCGGGTCGGTGACCTTGAGGAAGTACTCGAGCTTGCGGATGCCGGAGCTGCGGGTGGGTCGGCCCTGTGCGTCCAGCGGACCGCCGTCGAGCAGGAAGCCGTAGGCCGCGTCGTGGTTGTGGGTGTACAGCTTGATGCCCGCTCGATGAGCGATCTGTCCCAGCGAGTTCCACTTGTCGGCGGCCACGTCCCAGTCGGCACGGTAGGCGCTGCCGGTGGGGTCGCCACCGGTGCCCATGTGGTCCATGCCGAGGATGTTCGCTATTTCGAGGGTCCGCTTGAACTGGTCCAGGTCGCTCTGGTTCAGCGGCCAGGACGACGGGATGAAGCCGTGGTTGCCCTGGGCGCGCAGACCGTAGTCGTCCAGCCACGAGCGCAGCAGCTTCGCGCCTTCCACCGTTTCGAGGTTGCTTCCGCCGGGTGCGTTGGCGTGCTGGCCGTACCCGGCGAACTCGACCTGCTTGTAGCCATAGCGGGCCAGCTCCTTGAAGACCTCGCGGAAGCCCGAGGGAAGGTCGGTGCTGAGCGGATCCCGGCCCGTGGCGTCGCGCACGGTGTACAGGATGATTCCTCGCTTCTGCGCCGGGACCAGAGCCTGGCCGTGGCCGTGGCCGTGCCCCTTGTGGGAAGCGGGCTGGGCGAAGGCCGGCGACGCGCCGAAGGCGGGCGCGGCGATCGCCGTTGCCGCAGCGGCCGTGCAGGTGCTCAGAAAGCGGCGGCGGCTGACGCCGAGGCTGCGGCGCAGGGCGCCGTCCGTTCCGGATTCGTCGTTGTACGCGGTCACGGTCTCTCTCCTTCTCGAGAATGCTCGAAACGCCGTGTGCGGACCGATCTCATGCGAGGCCGGCAAGCGTGAGGAGCAAGGACTTCACTTCGGTGGCCCGGACGGGGCCGGTGAACGCGTGGGGGGTGGAGCACAGGATGAGCGGACCTTCTTCGTCGCTCATGGGGAGGCGGCCGTGGCTGCCGCGAATAGGTGACGGGTCCAGCGGTACGACCGCCATGCGGTAGCGCATGCCGAGCTTCTTGCGGGCGACGGCCGTGGCCGCCTTGACCCGGACGTACGGGTCCTGGGGGTCCAGGAAGAGTTCGACGGGGTCGTAGCCGGGTTTGCGGTGGATCTCGACGAGCTGCGCGAAGTCGGGCGCGTGGGCGTCGTCGAGCCAGTAGTAGTACGTGAACCAGGCATCCGGGTCCGCGACGGCGACCAGCTCGCCGGAGCGTGGGTGGTCGAGGCCGTGGGCCTTCTTGCCCTCGTCGTCGAGGAGCTGCTCGATGCCCTGGAGGCCCTGGAGGGCTTCACGGGTCGCTTCGAGGTCCTCGGGGCGGCGTACGTAGACATGGGCGAGCTGGTGGTCGGCGACGGCGAAGGCGCGGGAGGCCATCGGGTCGAGGTACTCCATGCCGTCCTGGGTGTGGACCTCCAGGAGACCGGCGCGGCGCAGGGCCCGGTTGATGTCGACAGGCCGGTCGACGCGGGTGATGCCGTACTCGGAGAGGGCGACGACGGTGCGGCCTTCGCGGCGGGCGTCGTCCAGGAGGGGTGCCACGGCCCGGTCGAGGTCGGCCGCGGCCCGGTACGAGCGGGGGTCGTCGGGGCCGTAGCGCTGCAGGTCGTAGTCGAGATGCGGGAGGTAGCACAGGGCCAGGTCGGGGTGGCGGGTGTCGAGGATGTGCCGGGTCGCGTCGATGATCCACTGCGAGGAGACGAGGTCGGCGCCCGGGCCCCAGAAGTGGAAGAGGGGGAATGTGCCGAGTTTCTCGGTGAGTTCGTCGTGCAGGGCGGGCGGCCGGGTGTAGCAGTCGGGTTCCTTGCGGCCGTCGGCGTAGTACACGGGGCGTGGGGTGACGGTGATGTCGGTGTCGGCGCCCATCGCGTACCACCAGCAGATGTTGGCGACGGTGTAGCCGGGGTGGGCGCGGCGGGCGGCGTCCCAGAGTTTGTCCCCGGCGACCAGTCCGTTGTGCTGGCGCCAGAGCAGGACTTCGCCGAGTTCGCGGAAGTACCAGCCGTTGGCGACGATGCCGTGCTCGGCGGGGGTGGTGCCGGTGAGGAAGGTGGACTGGGCGGCGCAGGTGACGGCGGGGAGCACGGTGCCGAGAGGGGCGTGGGTGCCGGAGTGCCCCAGGGCCTTGAGGTGCGGCATGTGGTCGAGGAGTTGTGGGGTGAGGCCGACGACGTCGAGGACGAGGAGAGGGGTGGGTGTCGCGGGCGTGGTGGCCTGCGTGGCGGTCTGCTCGGCTGCGGTCATGGGAGCTCCTTGAGACCGAGGTCGACCAGGAGGTCGCGGGCGAGGGTGAGCTCGGCGGCGATGCCGTCGGCGAGCTGGCTGCGGGTACGGGGGCGCAGTGCGGCCGGGAGCGCCTGCCAGGTGTACGTCTCGACCTCCAGGTGCCTGGTGAGGGGCCGTGCTCCGCCGACCAGTCGGGTCAGCGTGGACCGGAGCACCGGAAGGGTGGAGGTGAGCGGTGGTGCGGGAGGTGCGTGCAGGGGGACGTGGAAGTGGGCACGCCACGGGGCGCCGTCGGGCAGGGCCCGGCCGGTGACCGCCTCGGCGAGGTCGTCGGTGCCGCGCAGCCCGGCGGCGGTGCTGGTGCGGGTCTGGTGGAGGAAGCGGGGCTCGGCGAAGGCTGCGAGCGCGGTGCGTACCTCGGGGAGGTGGGGGTGTTCGGCGTGCAGTGCGGCGGAGAGCTGGGCCTTGGCGACGGGGATGCCGGCTGCGTCGAGCGCGTCGACGGCGGTGTCGGGGTCCTCGAAGGAGGTGGCCAGATGGCAGGTGTCGATGCAGATGCCGATGCGCCGGTGTCCGACGGCGGTGAGCGGTGCGATGGCATCGGCGGTGGTCTCGACCGTGCAGCCCGGCTCGGGTTCGAGGCCGATGCGGATCGATTTGCCGGTGAGCTCGGCCAGCGCGTCGAGGCGTTCTGCGAGGGCGGTGAGCGCGGCGTGTGCGAGACCGGCCGCCTCGGTGTCGGAGTCGAAGGGGGTGCGCCAGGCGATCGGGAGGGTGGAAATGGTCCCATCGGTGACGTCGTCGGGGAGCAGACCGGCCAGGAGCCGGGCGAGGTCTGTGGTGTGGGCAAGCCGCTCCGGGTCGGTCCAGTCCGGCTTGTACACCCGGTACTTGACCTCGTCGGCGCCGAATCCCTCGTACGGGAAGCCGTTGAGGGTGACGACTTCCAGGCCGCGGCGGTCCAGTTCGGCGCGCAGGGAGCGCAGTTGGGACGGGTCGTTGATCAGGCTGCGGGCGGCGTCCCTGGCAAGCCAGAGGCCGATGCCGAGCCTGTCCCGGCCGAGGCGTTTGCGGACCGGTTCGCAGTGGTCGCGCAGTTGGGTGCGGACGCCGTCGAGCGTCTCTGCGGGGTGGACGTTGGTGCAGTACGAGAGGTGGACGGTGGAGCCGTCGGGGTGGCGGAAGCGCATCGCCTCACTCCCCGCCGCGCAGGATGGAGTTGCCCTCGTGGAGCTGATCGGGGGTGGTGAGGTCGAGCTGGAGGCGGCCGCTCTGGCCGTAGAAGGCGACGGGATTGCGCCAGAGCACCTGGTCGACGTCGTCCTCGTTGAACCCGGCGGCGAGCATCGCGTCGCCCACCTTGCGGGTCTTGAGCGGGTCGCTCCTGCCCCAGTCGGCGGCCGAGTTGACCAGGACCTTCTCGGTGCCGTGGGTCTTGAGAATCGCGATCATGCGGTCCTCGTCCATCTTGGTGTCGGGATAGATGGAGAAGCCGGCCCAGCAGCCGCTGTCAGTGGCGTCCTTTACGGTCGTCTCATTGAGGTGATCGAGAAGGACCCGCTCCGGGGGGAGGTGGGATTCGCGGATGACGTCGAGGGTGCGGTGCAGACCGGCGAGCTTGTCGCGGTGCGGGGTGTGCACGAGGGCGGGCAGGCCGTGGTCTGCGGCGAGCTGGAGCTGTGCGGCCAGGGCGGTGTCCTCGGCCGGGGTCATGGAGTCGTAGCCGATCTCGCCGACGGCGACGACGGAGTCCTTGACGAGATAGCGGGGCAGCGCGTCCAGGACGGGGGTGCAGCGGGGGTCGTTCGCCTCTTTGGGGTTGAGGGCGAGCGTGCAGTGGTGGGCGATGCCGTACTGGGCGGCGCGGAAGGGTTCCCAGCCGAGCAGGGCGTCGAAGTAGTCGAAGAAGCTGGCGGGCGAGGTGCGGGGCTGGCCGAGCCAGAAGGAGGGTTCCACGAGGGCGCGGACACCCGCGTCGTACATCGCCTGATAGTCGTCCGTGGTGCGGGAGGTCATATGGATGTGGGGGTCGAAGATGCGCATCAGGACTCCTCCGTGGGGGCGGCAGGGCCGGGAGTGGTGAGGTAGAGCACCTGGGTGAGATCGGCGGGGACGCTGCGGCCTGCGGCGATGCGTTCGGCCGCGTAGTCGCCGAGCATGCGGGCGAGTTCCGCGTCGCCGCGCGAGCGCCGCGCCAGTTGGTCGACGGCATCTACGGGGACACCGGTGAACAGGCATTTGAGAATGGCGTGGCGCCAGTTGTGCGCGTCGAGATGGGCGGCGGCATACGGGCCGACGGCCGCGGCGACCAGCCGGGTGTCATTGGTGCGCAGGGCGTCCTCGATGAGCGGAAGGGCGGTGGGACCGAGGTCCAGCCGGTGCAGGGTGAGCAGGACGGCGCGCCGTTCGGCGGCGGTGCCCTGCTCGTAGAGCCGGGTCAGGGCGGGCAGTGCGGCGCGGGCTTCGATGAGCAGCAGGGCGCGTACGGAGTCGGCGTGTTCGAGTCCGCAGTACCGGCCGGCGGCGGCGTACCGCAGCTCCCACGGTGGTACGGCGTACGGACCGCCGGGCCGTTCGGTGTCCTCGTGGGAGGCGGCGTGTTCGGCCTCGGCGAGGGCCTCGTCGAACCAGGCGCGCGCGGCTCCGCCGAGCTGTGCGTCGAGCTCCTCGCGGGTCAGCAGCGGGGTGGTCGTCGGGGTCATCGGCATGGCGTTGCTCCCTTCGGCGGATTCAGCGGCTCGACGGACTGTGCTTGCGGAGGAACTCGATGGAGGTGCGGGCGAGTTCGGGGCCGGCGTGGGAGTGACGGGGCAGTTCGACGACGGTGAGGCCGCGGTAGCCGGTGTCCGAGAGGGCGTCGAGCGCTTCGAGTACGGGCGGGAAGTCGATCTCGCCTTCACCGAACGGGAGGTGCTCATGAACACCCCTGCGCATGTCCTCTATCTGGACGTGCCGCAGCCAGGGGGCGGCGGCCCGGACGCAGTCGACGGGCAGGGCGGGCTCCAGGCATTGGCAGTGGCCGATGTCCAGGGTGAGTCCGAGCGGTGGCGGATCCCCGCTGAGGACACGCAGGTGGTGGAAGTCGGCGAGGTCGGCGAGGAGGTGTCCGGGCTCGGGCTCGATCGCCAGAGGGATGCCGGCGCGGTCGGCGGCGTCCAGGACGGGGGCGAGGGAGCCGGTGAGCCGCTGCCAGGCGGCGGAGGGGGTGGTGTCCCGTGGGGTGACGCCGCTGAAGCAGTGCAGGGCGTGGGCGCCGAGGTCGGCGGCGATGCCGACGGCCCGGACGAGCAGCCGGGTGCGGGCTGCGCGGGCCTCGGGGTCCGGGTCGAGGAGGGACGGGCCGTGCTTGCGGCGGGGGTCGAGGATGTAACGGGCACCGGTCTCGACAGTGACGCCGAGGCCCAGCTCCTGGAGCCTGGATGCCACGTGGCGGGTGCGCGGGGCAACGTCCGGGGCGAGGGGGTCGAGGTGCATGTGGTCGAGGGTCAGGCCGACCCCGTCGTACCCGAGATCGGCGAGGAGTCCGAGGGCGTCGTCCAGGCGGAGGTCGGTGAGCCCGTTGGTGCCGTAGCCGAGGCGGATCGTCATGTGAGGCTCACCTTCCGGGCGAGAGTGCGGGCGAGCGGGACGAGTCCCATGACGGCGAGCCCTGTACCTGCTGCTCCGGCGCGGGCGGCGAGGGCGGCCTGGAGCGGGATCATCGCCCGGATACCGCCGCCGACGGCGCGCTGGGTGAGTGGCGGGGACGGGTTGAGGGCGGCGTGCAGGAGGGGGCCGGCGGCGGTACGGAAGTAGGCGCCGGTGAGCGCGGTGAGGAGGAGGCGTGGGGTCGTGGAGGCGAGGGTTGCCGGTGGCCGGTGTGACGGGTGCGCCTCCCCCTTCCTGCCGCGTCCCGCATCCGAGGGCGCGTCCCCGGGTGCGCGCTTCCCGTGCTGCTCGCGCAGGGCCGCGGCGCCCAGGGCGGCGGTGGCCGCGAGTGCGACGAGGGGTGCGGTGGTGGATCCGCCCTGCGCCTCGTGCCGTGAGACGGCGGTGACGGCGTAGGTGTGCGCCCCGAGCAGGCCGGCGGCCGGGAGGGCGCCGCGAACGAAGCCACGCGAACCCGAAGCCGATGAAACCGAAGCCGCACCCGGCCCCGGACCCGAACCCCGGCCCGTGCGCGACCCCGCGCCCGCACCCGACCCCGAACCCGTCGCCCTCCTCGCACCGGTGGCGGTGGCGCCGAGCAGCAGATCCAGCCCTCGTGCCGCCGCCATCGCAGCCGGTCCCGCCGGAGTGTGCTTGAGGCGGAGGTCGTACGCCCAGACCGTCGCCGCCAGCCCGGTGGCGACCGCGAGGGCCGGGCGGCCGGCCCGTGCGGCGAGGCCCAGGCCCGCGGCCGTCAGCGCGCCCGCCGCCGCGAGGGCCGCGCCGGGAGCGATGCGGCCCGACGGAATCGGCCGGTGCGGGCGGTCGACGGCGTCCTCGTCGCGGTCGGCCCAGTCGTTGAGCGCCATGCCCGCCTCGTACAGGCAGAGTGACGCGCCGACGGCGAGCGCGGTGCCGCGGTCGGGGCGCAGGCCCGTCGCCGCCGCCCCGGCCAGCGCGTCGCCGGGGACGGTGAACAGCGCCGACACCCGCAGCAGCTCCGCCCAGGCCCGTACCGTCACTTCTCCCCCCGCAGCGTTTCGGCGAAGGCGAGCAGCGCCATGTACTGCTCGAAGAGTGCGGCGGGGCCGCCGTCCGGGTCCTTGAAGTAGAAGCCGAGCTGGGGCAAGGGACCGGTCAGCCCCTCCTCATGGGCGCGGGCCACCAGTCTGGCCAGGTCAAGGACCAGGGGGGCGGCCAGTGCGGAGTCGCACCCCTGCCAGGTCGTCTGGAGCACCATGCGCGCCCCGAGGAATCCGTCGAACGCGATGTGGTCCCAGGCCGTCTTCCAGTCGCCGAGGGCCGGTACGTCGTCGATGTGGACCTCGCCCTCGGGTGCGGTTCCCAGCGTGTCGGCGAGGACGCGTTCCTTGCCCGCGTTCTTGGCCGCCGCCGCGCCCGGGTCGGCCAGCGCCGCCCCGTCCCCGCCGCCCAGCAGGTTGGTGCCCGACCAGGCCCGTACAGGCAGGGCGCGTTGCACGAACATCGGGGCGAGTACGGAGCGGAGCAGTGTCTGACCGGTCTTGCCGTCGCGGCCCGCGTGAGGAAGTCCGCAGCCCGCGACGGCGTCCTGGAGGGCGGGGGTGCGCAGCCCGGTGGACGGGGTGAAGTTGATGTACGGGCAGCCGGCCCGGAGCGCGGCCGCGGCATAGAGCGAGCTGACGGGCAGCCGCGGCTCGCCGGGGGCCGGGACGGGTTCCGTGGAGGCGACATTGATCACGACCGTCCTGGCCAGGTCGTTCCGGTGCCCGAAATCCGCGATGTCGGCGGCGAAGGCGGTGATGAGCTCCTCGTCGCTGCGGGTGTCGCCGGGCAGCGGCCCGCCGGGCCGTATCTCCGCGTCGGCGGCGGCGAGTTCGGAGCGTACCGCCGAGGGCAGGCCGTGCGGCAGCACTCCCCCGGTGGCCAGTGCCTCGGCCCGTTTGGGCAGCGGACAGCCGACGGTGTCGTGTCCGCCGAAGACCAGTGAGGTGAGGCCGGGCAGCCCGCTGTCGGCGAACGGCGGTGTCTCGGTGACCATGCCTGCCGCCGGGTGGAGCCCTGCGGCGAGCGCCGCACACCCCGCTGTGGCGGTGGTGGCGACGGAGCCGCGTGCTCCGATGAACCAGACTCCGGTACGAACGGCGGGTGCTGACACGGGCTGCCTCCCTGGCTGGGGGTCCTGGCTGGGCAGAGCAAGTGGCGCTGTGCGACGAAGGATGAGGATCGGGTGGAGACGGCGGACGGGGAGGTCTCCCGCCCCGCCCGCCGTCGGCGGAGCAACCGCCCTACGCCGAGGGCAACTCCTTCAGCTCGATGTTGCGGAAGGACACCTGGTCGTCGGCGCCATGGTTCTGGATGCCGATGTAGCCGTCCTTCAGGCTCCGTACCGGATCGGTGTTGGTGAAGTCGTTGATCTTCACTCCGTTGAGGAAGACCTGGAGCCGCTCGCCCTGGACCTTGATCTCGTAGCTGTTCCACTGGCCGGGCGGCCTCAGGACCTGGTCACGGGCCTTGGTGTTCGCCGCCTTGAAGGTGTAGATCGAGCCCGTGGTGCGGTCGGGCGCGTCGGTGGCGTCGATCTGGACCTCGTAGCCGTTGTTCACCGCGGACCAGGGGTCGTCGGACTCCGGGAAGCCGACGAAGACACCGGAGTTGTCGTCGCCCGCCATCTTCCAGTCGAGCTTGAGCGAGTACGACCCCAGCTCCTTGGCCTGGTAGGTGAGGAGTCCCATGCCGCCCTCGGAGCGGAGTTCACCGTCGACGACGTTGAACTTTCCGGGGCCCGCCTGCTTCCAGCCTTCGAGCGTCTTGCCGTTGAAGATCGACCGGTAGCCGGTGCCGGGCTTGCAGTCGGCCTTCACCTGACCGGCCGCGTAGCGCACGCCACCGAGGAGGAGCTGGCGGAAAGCCGGTTCGGCGTACGACTCCTTGGTGTGGCCGAGGCCGGTGTAGAAGGAGCGTCCTCCCTGGTAGGTCTGGCACCAGGTGATCGGGTGGTCGCCCTTCATGGTGCCGCCGGTGTAGGTCGTCTCGTCGAGTGTGGCGAGTACCTTGACCTGACCACGTGGGTTGGTGCGGTAGTTGTACAGCTCGTCGGTGCGGTCCCACGCGTCGTCGAGGTGTGCGGTCGCCGGGTGCTTGTGGTCCTCGACCCGGACGGTGACGGGCTGGATGGCGGGGTGTCCGGCGAAGTACGCGCCGACGAGTCCGCCGTAGAACGGCCAGTCGTACTCGGTGTCCGCCGCCGCGTGGATGCCCATGAAGCCACCACCGGTGGACACATAGTTCTCGAACGCCTTCTGCTGGTCGGCGTTGAGCACATCACCGGTGGTCGACAGGAAGACAACGGCGTCGTAGCGCGCCAGGTTGCTGGTCGTGAACTGGCCGGCCTCCTCCGTGGCGTCGACAGTGATGTTGCTGTCCTTGCCGAGTTCCTTCAGTGCGGCGATGCCCTCGGGAATCGCGTCGTGGCGGAAGCCGGCCGTCTTGGAGAAGACGAGGACCCTCTTGGCGGTCCGGTCGGGGGCACTGTTGGAGAGCTCGAAGTCGTCGATGTCGTACAACGCTCCGGCGCCTCCCTTGAAGACGAGGAAGAGTTCCGTGGCCTTCTTGGGAACGCCGCGCAGCGGTACGTCGATGTCCTGGAAGTTCTCCCAGCCACCGGTCACCGGCACCGGTGCGGAGCCGAGGATCGTGCCGGTCGCGGATCCGGACCGTACTTCGAGGAAGCCGCCCGCCCCGCCGGAGGCGATCCGGGCGGTGAGCTTGGTCGAGTCGCCGAGGATGTACGGCTTGAAGGCGATCCAGTCGTCGTTGTCGATGTCGCCGACCGTCTTGCCGCCGTGGGCGGCCGCCTTGTCGTACGTCTTGATGCCGGACGACGAGGTGAAGTGCTCGGCCTGCCGGTGGCGGGGCTGGAGCTGCGACTGGTCGTGCCCGGACAGCGCGGCCTGGCCGCCGCCTCCGTTGTCGGTGTAGGAGGCGTCGATGACTCCGAAGATGTTGGCGTTCGGGTCGTGTCCGCCGTCGATCGCGGTCTTGATCGTGCCGGAGCACCCGTTGACGGTGGTGATGGGGTGTCCGTGGCTGTCGTGGCCGAGGACGAAGCGCACCTCGACCTTGGAGCAGTCGATCGTGCCGTCCTCGGGATCGGTGACGGTCACCTTGAACGGGATGTCGTCCCCGAAGTCGAACAGCTGCCCGTCACCGGGGAGTTCCAGGTTCACCTTGGGTGCCGTGTTGCCCACGGTCACATGGACGCTTGCCGCGCCGGTGCGCCCGGTGGGGTCCTTGGCGGTGACGGTGGCGGTGTAGGTGCCGTTCTTCTTGTACGTGTACGTCGGGTTGGCGGCCGTGGAGGTTCCGCCGTCGCCGAAGTCCCAAGCGTACGTGAGTGCGTCGCCGTCACCGTCCGTGGTGCCCGCGGAGGAGAACTGCACCTTCAGCGGTGCGGTGCCGGATGTCTTGTTGACAGCTGCCTCGGCGACGGGTGAACGGCCACCGGTGGCGTTCTCGATGCGGTAGAGCGCGGAGTTCTCGTCGCCACCGAACCATGAGAGGCCGTAGTCCAGGACGTACAGCGCCCCGTCCGGGCCGAAGGCCATGTCCATCACCTGGGTCCCGGACCACGGGATGTCGTTGATGGACTGGACGGCGCCGTTGCCGTCCTGCTCGATGCGCTTGATCCATTGCCGGCCGAACTCACCGGCGAAGAAGTCCCCGTCGTACGCCTCGGGGAACTTGACGGGCGAGTCGAGGTTGGCGTCGTAGTGGTAGACGGGGCCGCCCATCGGCGACTCGGAACCGGTACCGAACTCGGGCACGGAGCCGCCGTCGTACGGAATCCACGCGGGCTGCGCCGCGGGCAGGTCGACCAGGCCGGTGTTGTGCGGCGAAGTGTTCTTCGGGGCTGCGCAGTCGAAGGCGGCTCCGGAGGTCTTCGTCGCGAAGTCGTAGTCGATGAAGGGGTCGTTGTTCCCGGTGCAGAACGGCCAGCCGAAGTTGCCCGCCTTGGTCACCCGGGCGAACTCGACCTGTCCGGCCGGCCCGCGCTTGGGGTCGGCCGCGCCCGCGTCGGGACCGTAGTCGCCGACGTAGACAATGCCGGTGGCCTTGTCGACGCTGAAGCGGAACGGGTTGCGGAAGCCCATTGCGTAGATCTCGGGACGGGTCTTGTCCGTGCCCGGGGCGAAGAGGTTGCCCTCGGGGACGGTGTACGAGCCGTCGTCCGCGACCTTGATCCTGAGGACCTTGCCGCGCAGGTCATTGGTGTTGCCCGCGGAGCGTCGGGCGTCGAACGCCGGGTTGCGGTCAGGGCGCTGGTCGATGGGGCTGTAGCCGTCGGAGGCGAACGGGTTGGAGTCGTCGCCAGTCGACAGGTACAGGTTGCCCTGGGCGTCGAAGTCGATGTCGCCGCCGACGTGGCAGCAGATGCCGCGCGACGTCTTGACGTCGAGGACCTTCTTCTCGGTGGCCAGGTCGAGGGTGCCGTCCTCCTTGAGGACGAAGCGGGACAGCCGGTTCACTCCGTCGAACTTGGCGAAGTCGGCGGCGGTCCCGGTCTCGGGCGCGTCGCCCGCGGGGGTGTCCAGCGGGGGTGCGTAGTAGAGGTAGATCGCCCGGTTCTCACTGAACTCGGGGTCGATGCCGACGCCCTGGAGGCCTTCCTCGTCGTGCGAGTAGACGGGCAGGACACCGGAGACCTTGGTGTTGCCGGCGCTGTCGGTGATCCGCAGCTCGCCGTTGCGCGAGGTGTGCAGGACGCTGCGGTCGGGGAGCACGGCCAGCGACATGGGCTCGCCGGTCTCGGCAGCGCCCTTGGCCAGGGTGACCTGCTGGAATTCCTCGGCCGCCGCGTCGGCGGCGGCCGGCGAGGACGGTCCTGCCGCGGCCGCTCCGGGCGAGGCGCCCAGGGCGAGGGTGGCCGCCGCGAGCAGGCCGCCGGTGAGCAGCGCGAGGGATTTACGGACGCGGAGCCGCGCTCTGTTCCTGTTTCCGCTCCTGCTTCTGGTTCTGTGCACGAGTGTCCTCCGGAGAGTGCCGGTTGTACGGGCGGGTGCTGCCGAGCCGTTCTGCGCGGGGACTGCCGCGCAGGTCATCCGTGGCCTGCGAGGCGCCGGTGACCCGAGTCATGTCATGTACACGTTGGGGACGGTAGACCTGTTCGTCCGGGACGGAAAGCCCTTACGCAGCGGTCTTGTTGAACTTTTTCCTGCGTCAGGACAAAGGGGGGTGAGGGCAGGGCTGAGCGCGGGGTGGCGGCGGGCTCTCTCTCCGCGCTCACCCCTTCCCGAGCCGGGCCTCGGCCGGCTCAAGCCCCTCCGGCGATTGAGGAGCGGGTCCCCGGGGGCAGCGCCCCCGGACGGACGGACCCGTCAGTCCCCGCCCCCGAACGCCGCGTCGAACGACGCGGACGGCGGGTCGAAGTCATACCGCTTCAGCGTGGCAAGCGCTTCCGGCGCGCCCGCCAGCCGGTCCATCCCCGCGTCCTCCCACTCGACGGAGACCGGGCCCTCGTAATCGATGGACCGGAGCATCCGGAAGACGTCCTCCCACGGCACGTCGCCGTGCCCGGCGGAGACGAAGTCCCAGCCGCGCCGTGGATCACCCCACGGCAGGTGGGAGCCGAGGCGACCATTGCGGCCGTCGAGGCGCTTGCGCGCCTCCTTGCAGTCCACGTGGTAGATCCGGTCGCGGAAGTCGTACAGGAAGTTGACCGGGTCGAGGTCCTGCCAGACGAAGTGGCTGGGGTCGAAGTTCAGCCCGAACGCGGCCCGGTGGCCGACGGCCTCCAGTGCGCGGTGCGTGGTCCAGTAGTCGTACGCGATCTCGCTGGGGTGCACCTCATGGGCGAACCGCACGCCCTCCGCGTCGAAGACGTCCAGGATCGGGTTCCAGCGCTCGGCGAAGTCCTCGTAACCCCGCTCGATCATGTGCGGCGGGACCGGCGGGAACATCGCGACCAGGTGCCAGATCGAGGAGCCGGTGAAGCCGATGACGGTACGCACCCCGAAGGCGGCGGCCGCGCGGGCGGTGTTCTTCATCTCCTCGGCGGCCCGGCGGCGCACCCCTTCGGGTTCACCGTCGCCCCAGATCCGCGTCGGCAGGATCCCCTGGTGCCGCTCGTCGATCGGGTTGTCGCAGACCGCCTGGCCGACGAGATGGTTGGAGACCGCCCAGCACTTCAGTCCGTACTTGTCGAGCAGCTGCCGCCGCCCGTCCAGATAGCCGGGGTCTGCGAGAGCCTTGTCGACCTCGAAGTGGTCGCCCCAGCAGGCGAGTTCGAGACCGTCGTAGCCGAAGTCCCGGGCGAGCCGGCAGACCTCCTCCAACGGCAGGTCGGCCCACTGGCCGGTGAAGAGTGTGAAGGGACGGGGCATGCGCAGGACCTCCTAGAGGACTACAGGGGTGTGCACGGAGTTCTTCTCGGCGCTCTCCTCCACCGCTGCGAGCACCCGCTGCACCTGCAGTCCGTCGGCGAACGACGGTGCGGGGGCGGTTCCTTCGGCGATCGTCCGCACCAGGTCACGGGCCTGGTGGATGAAGGTGTGCTCGTAGCCCAGGGCGTGGCCCGGCGGCCACCACGCCTCCAGGTAGGGGTGTTGGGGTTCGGTGACGAGGATGCGCCGGAACCCTGCCGTGGTGGCGGGTTCGGTGTGGTCGTGGAAGGACAGTTCGTTGAGCCGTTCCAGATCGAAGGCGAGCGAGCCGCGCTCCCCGTTGATCTCCAGCCGCAGCGCGTTCTTCCGTCCGGCCGCCATCCGGGTCGTCTCGAACGAGGCCAGCGCCCCGGAGGCGAGCCGGCCGGTGAACAGGGCCGCGTCGTCGACGGTCACCGCCCCGCGCGCGGCCGAGTCCGCGGCGCCGGAGAGCCCGGCCGACGGACCGGCCGGCAGCGGCCGTTCGCGTACGAACGTCTCACTCACCGCCGACACCCCGACCAGCAGCTCCCCCGCCAGATACTGGGCCAGGTCGACGATGTGCGCCCCCAGGTCGCCGAGCGCTCCCGAGCCGGCGTGTTCCCGCTTCAGCCGCCAGGTGAGCGGTGATTCGGGGTCGACGAGCCAGTCCTGGAGGTAGGTGGCGCGGACATGCCGCAGGGTGCCGATCCGCCCCTCGGCGATCAGCTGCCGGGCGTAGGTGATCGCGGGCACCTTGCGGTAGTTGAAACCCACCATCGCGACCTGGCCGCGGGCCGCCGCGCGCTCCGCGGCCTCGGCCATGGCCTCGGCCTCGGCGACCGTGTTGGCGAGCGGCTTCTCGCACAGCACGTGCTTGCCCGCCTCCAGGGCGGCGATGGCGATCTCGGCATGGCTGTCGCCGGGGGTGCAGATGTCGACGAGCTGCACATCGTCCCGGGCGATGAGGGCCCGCCAGTCGGTCTCCGCCGCCGCCCAGCCGTGGCGGGCCGCCGCCACGTCGACCGCTGCCCGGTCGCGTCCGCAGATCGCGGCGAGAGCCGGTTTCATCGGCAGCTCGAAGACGTGTCCCGCGGTGCGCCACCCCTGCGAGTGGGCGGCGCCCATGAACGCGTATCCGACCATGCCGACGCCGAGCACCGGCGCACTCGGCATCGTCCGGTATGTCGGCGGCGGCGCTGCGGCCTCCTGATCCGTCTCTTCCCTACGGGCCATCCGGGCTTCCTCCTCGTCGGTCGTTCGATGGGTGCGGCAGGAGGGTCAGCACCCTCCTGCGGGGCGGATCAGCTGAAGCCCGTCGGCAGGTACTGGTCGATGTTGTCCTTGGTGACGACAGCCGAGTAGAGGGTGAGGCTGGTCGGGATCTCCAGTTCGGAGAGGCCGCCGATGCCCTTTCCCTGACCCAGCGCACGCGCCAGGTCGATGGCGGACGCGGCCATCGTCGGCGGGTAGAGAACGGTGGCCTTCAGCACGCTGTTGTCTGCCTTGATGGCGTCCATCGCGGACTTGGCGCCGGCGCCGCCGACCATCAAGAACTCGTCCCGGCCCGCCTGCTGGATGGCGCGCAGCGCGCCCACGCCCTGGTCGTCGTCGTGATTCCACAGGGCGTCGAACTTCTTCTGCGCCTGCAGGAGCTGGGCCATCTTCGCCTGGCCCGACTCGACGGTGAAATCGGCGGCCTGACGGGCCACCAGTTTGATGTTGGGGTAGTTCTTCAGTGCGTCGGCGAAGCCCTGGCTGCGCTGCTTGGTGAGCTCCAGGTTGTCGATGCCGGCCAGCTCGACGACCTTGGCGTTCGCCTTGTCCTTGAGCTGCTCGCCGATGTACGTACCGGCGTTGAGGCCCATGCCGTAGTTGTCGCCGCCGACCCAGCAGCGGTACGCCTGCGGCGAGGCGAAGATCCGGTCCAGGTTGACGACGGGGATGCCCGCTTTCATCGCTTCCAGACCGACCTGGGTGAGCGCCTTGCCGTCTGCGGGGAGGATGACGAGGACGTCGACCTTCTTGTTGATGAGGGTCTTGACCTGGCCGATCTGGGCGGCGGTGTCGTTGGAGCCCTCGGTGATCTCCAGGGTCACCTCGGAGTACTTCGCCGCCCGCGACTTGGCGTTCTCGTTGATGGCGTTGAGCCAGCCGTGGTCGGCCTGCGGGCCCGCGAAGCCGATGGTGACGGGCTTGCCGGGCTTGTCGTCGGCGGCGGGCTGATTGCTCTGCGCGGTCTCCGATTTCTTGGGCTCGTTGCTGGTGCAGGCGGTGAGGAGGGCGCCCGCGGAGACGGCTGCGGTGCCGAAGAGCAGTCGTCTGCGGCTGGTTTCTGGCATGGCTGTCAAACCCTTCATCCGGTGCGTGACATGTAGCGCTGGTGCATGACATGTCACATATGGCGTACGGGGCGGTGGGTGGGATGGAGAAGCTGAGCTGCCGGGAGTGCGCCCGAGGGCTCAGGTCTCCCCGTGCGCCGATGTGCGGCGCTGGACCAGGACGGCGGCGACGATGATCGCGCCCTTGGCGATCTGCTGGACATCGCTCTGCAGATTGTTGAGCGCGAAGATGTTGGTGATGGTGGTGAAGACGAGGACGCCGAGTACGGAGCCGACGATGGTGCCGCGTCCGCCGCTGAGCAGGGTGCCGCCGATGATCGCGGCGGCGATGGCGTCGAGCTCGTACAGATTGCCGTTGGTGTTCTGCCCCGAGCCGGACAGGATGATCAGCATGAAGGCGGCGATGCCGCAGCACAGCCCGGAGAGCAGATAGAGGTAGAGCCGCTGCCGTCGTACGTCGATACCGGCCAGCCTGGCCGCTTCCGCGTTTCCGCCGACCGCGACCGTACGCCGTCCGAAGGTCGTACGGTTCAGCACCAGCCAGCCGATGACGGTCACCGCGGCGAACATCATGACCAGAGGCGGGATGCCGAGGAAGTACGAGTCGGGCAGGCCCAGGTCGAGGACCGACTTGACGGTGACGATCTGGGTCTTGCCGTCGGTGATCTGGAGGGCGAGCCCGCGGGCCGAGGCGAGCATGGCCAGCGTCGCGATGAACGGCACCATCCGGCCGTAGGCGATGAGCACCCCGTTCACCAGCCCGGCACCGAGTCCGACGATCACGGCGGTGAACAGAATCCCCGCGAAGCCGTACTCCTGGGTGGCGAGCGTGGTCGCCCAGACGGAGGCGAGCGCGACCATCGCACCGACCGACAGGTCGATACCGCCACTGGTGATGACGAAGGTCATCCCGACGGTGACGACGCCGATGACGGACGACTGGGTCAGGATCAGCTGAAGGTTCCCGGTGTCCAGAAAGGCGTCGGGCTCGGTGAATCCGCCGACGGCGATCAGTACGGCGAGAACGCCGAGGAGCGAGAGGTTACGGACGTCCGCGCGCAGGCCGAAGGTGCGCGAAGGTCCGTCCTTCTTACGGGGTTCAAAGACCGGGGCGGGGGCGGCCCCCTTGTCCGGCCCGCCCTGCTGCGCCGAGGAGACAGGCTGCGTCATGACGTCGGGCTCCCTTCCATCACTAGGTCGAGTACGCGGTGCTCGTCGAGCTCCCGGGCGTCCGCCGTATGCACGACGCGGCCCTCTCGGAGCACCAGCACCCGGTCGGCGAGGCCCAGCACTTCGGGCACCTCGCTGGAGACGAGCAGCACGGCGAGGCCTTCGTCGGCCAGCCGGCGGATCACGGCGTAGAGCTCGGCGCGGGCGCCGACGTCGACACCGCGGGTCGGTTCGTCGAGCAGCAGGACCCGGCAGCCGCGCAGCAGCCAGCGGGCCAGGACGGCTTTCTGCTGGTTGCCGCCGGAGAGCGTGCGAACGGGAGTGTCCGGGTTGTCGGGGCGCAGTGAGAGTTCACGGGTGGCGGCGCGGGCCGCCCGGCGTTCGGCCCCGCGGTCCATCCAGCCGGCCCGGGAGAAGCGGGACATCGAGGAGACGGAGACATTGCGGGTGACGGATTCGAGCATCAGCAGGGCCTGCGCCTTGCGTTCCTCGGGGGCGAGTCCGATTCCGGCGGCGACGGCCGCGCTGACGCTGCCGGGCTGGAGCTGTCTGCCTGCCACGGTGACCCGCCCGGCGCTCGGTTTGCGGGCGCCGTAGACGGTCTCCAGGATCTCGGAGCGCCCCGAGCCGACGAGCCCTGCCAGGCCGACGATCTCGCCGGGCCGGAGCTCCAGGTCGACCGGGGCGAATTCGCCCTTCCTGGTCAGCCCTTCGACCTTCAGTACCGGCTCTGCCACTGCCGCCCCCGCGATGTCCGTGGTGCGCGGCGGGAAGACGTACTCGACATTGCGGCCGGTCATCATGGCAACGATGTCGCGTGTCGGTGTGGACTTGGCGGGCAGCCCCACTGCGACGGCGCGGCCGTCCTTGAGCACGGTCACCCGGTCGCCGATCCGGCGGATCTCCTCCAGGCGGTGCGAGATGTAGACGACGGCGACCCCGTCGGCGGTGAGGGCGGCGACGATACGGAAGAGGTTGTCGACCTCGTCGGGGTCGAGTGCGGCGGACGGCTCGTCCATCACGATGAGCCGTACGTCGTGGGAGAGCGCCCGCGCCATGGAGACGATCTGCTGCTGGGCGGCGGACAGTTCGCCGACCGCCCGGGCGGGGTCGATCTCCGGATGGCCGAGTCGCTTCAGCAGTGCGGCGGCCGCCGTGCGGCCCTCGCGGGTGCGGACGACGAAGCGGGCGGTGGTGGGTTCATGGCCGAGGAAGACGTTCTCGGCGACCGACAGGCCCTCGACCAGGTCGAGTTCCTGGTAGATGGTGGCGATGCCCAGGCGCATCGCGGCGATGGGCGACCTGAGCGCGGCCGGTTCGCCGCGCCAGGTGATCTCGCCGCCGTCGGGCTGGTGGGCCCCGGCGAGCACCTTGATGAGGGTGGACTTGCCGGCGCCGTTCTGCCCGAGGAGACAGTGGACTTCGCCGGCCTGGACCTCCAGGTCCACGCCGTCGAGGGCGCGCACTCCGGGGAACGACTTGGTGATGCCGGACATGGTGAGCAGGGGTGGTTCTGGTGCCATGACAAATCCCCTCGGCGAGTGGGGTCTCCCCTGCTCGAGCGCAGCCGAGAGCTTGGGGAAGGCCGGTGAGCGGGCAGGGCTGTACCAGGTGCGGTGGTGCGGGTGTTTCCGGTGTTTCCGGTGTTTCCGGTGTTCCGGTGTTCCGGTGTTCCGGTGTTCCGGTGTTCCGGTGCTTCCAGTTTTTCGGCTGTTTTGCGTGCTCCGGTGCTTCCGTGGTTCCGGCGTTTCCGGTGCGTGCCGATGTGCTGCCGGCCCGGCGTCAGGCCGGTGAGAACAGATGGTCGCTGATGAGCCGGGCGGCGCCGATCACTCCGGCGGCCGGTCCCAACTCGCCCAGCACGATGGGTAGATTGCCGGTGGCCAGCGGCAGCGACTGCCGGTAGACCTGGGTCCGGACGCTGGCGAGGAGCGTGTGCCCGAGGCCGGTCACACCGCCGCCGATCACCACCAGTCCGGGATTGAAGAAGCTGACGAGTCCCGCGATGACCTGGCCGACCCGGTTACCGCCTTCGCGGATCAGGTCGAGCGAGGTGGCGTCACCGGCGGCCGCGGCGGCCGCCACATCGGCGGCGGTGAGCTTTCCGGCCGCCTCCAGCCGGGACGCCAGTTCCGCCGACTGCCCGGCACGCGCCGCGGCCTCGGCGTCGCGGGCGAGCGCGGCGCCGCTGAAGTGGGCTTCCAGACAGCCCCGGTTGCCGCAGGCGCAGGCGCGCCCATCGGGTTCGACCTGGATGTGGCCGATGTCTCCGGCGCTGCCCGTCGTACCACGGTGGACCTCGCCACCGACGACGATGCCGCAGCCGATGCCCGTACCGATCTTGACGCAGAGGAAGTCGCCCACGGAGCGTGCGACGCCCGCGTGCTGCTCCCCCATCGCCATCAGGTTCACATCGTTGTCGACCATGACGGGGCAGCCCAGTTCCTGGCTGAGCGCCTCGCGGACCGGGAAGCCGTCCCAGCCGGGCATGATCGGCGGCGCGACCGGTACGCCTTCGGGGAAGCGGACCGGCCCGGGTACGCCGATGCCCGCGCCGTCGAAGCCTTCAGCGAGCCCGGAGGCCCGGAGCTTGGCCGCCATGGACAGCACCTGCTCGAAGATGGCGACAGGGCCTTCGCGTACGTCCATGGGGTGGTTGAGGTGGCCCAGGACCTCCAACTCGGCGTTGGTGACGGCCACATCGACGGATGTGGCACCGATGTCGACGCCGAGGAAGCGCAGCTGCGGGGCGAGCCGGATGTTGTGCGAGCGACGCCCTCCGCGCGATGCGGCGAGTCCGTCGGCCACGACGAGTCCGGTCTCCAGCAGCCGGTCGACCTCGACGGCGAGCTTGGAGCGGGAGAGATCGATCTGATCCCCCAGCTGTGCCCGTGAGTTGGGCCCGCCGTCGCGCAACAGCCGGAGCAGTCGCGCCTGATGCGCATTCGCGGGTCGTGCCGTCATACGTCTCACGCGCCCCTCCCCGCCACATCGGCCTGTCCGTCGGGCTTTCGAGGGGAACGTAGCAGCGGCTGCCGGGAGTGGGAAGAAGTTGCGCAGGAATTCGCTACAACTTTCTCCACACCGAGGACAAAGCCGTTCGGCCGGGTTGCGGGACGGTCACCGGCGCAGGTGTCCTTCGGGGCGCGTACCGGGCGGGTCGGGGTGGCAGTCAGCGGTGCCGGAACGGGCCGTCCAGGGCCGCCCATTGGAGCAGCATGATGGTCTTGGCGTCGGCGACGGCCCCGCTGCGGACCATGGAGAGGGCCTCCTCGAAGGGAAGTTCCACGGTCTCGATGTCCTCGCCCTCGGCCGCGATCCCGTGCCCGCCGGCGGTGTCAGCCGTCGAGCGGTAGGGGGCGGCGAAGAAGTGCAGGCGTTCGGTGACCGAGCCGGGGCTCATGTAGACGTCGAAGACGCGCTCGGGGGTGCCGACGAGGTGTCCGGTCTCCTCGGCCGCTTCCCTGCGGATGGCTTCCTCGGGGCTGTCGCCGTCGAGCAGCCCGGCGGCGGCCTCGATCAGCATCCCGTCGTGGTGCCCGTTGACGTAGGCGGGCAGCCGGAACTGACGGGTCAGCAGAACGGTGCGGCGATCGGGGTGGTAGAGCAGAATCGTGGCGCCGTCGCCCCGGTCGTAGGTCTCGCGCTGTTCGCGACTCCAATGGCCGTCGCTGTGCTGATAGTCGAAGGTCGTCCTGCGCAGGACGTACCAGTCGCAGGACAGCACCTCCACGTCACTGATGCGCACCCGCGGATTGCCGGTCAGGTCGCGGCCGTGCCGGTCCAGACCGGTGCGCCCGCGGCGGTCGGGGGTGTCCAGGCCTGCAGTCATGGTGTGCGCTCCTCGCGGTGGATCCGGTTCTCAGGCCAGGACGGTGTGGACGCCCGCATCGCGCAGGGCTGCCAGTGTCAGCGGGCCATTGGGGTGGGTGGCGGCATCCTGGGCCGCGCTGTCGGTGACGAACACGTCCACCGCGCCCACGGCGGCGACCTGACTGAACGCGCGGACCCCGAGTTTGGTCGCGTCGGCAACGGCGATGGTCTTGTCCGATTGCGCGAGCGCGGCCTGTTTGACGGCCGCGTCGTCCAGCGAGAACTCCGACCAGCCGTATTCGGCGTGCACACCACCGATGGACAGTACGAAGCAGTCGAAGGCCAGCGCCTCGATGGTGCGCAGGGCCAGCGGGCCGACCAGCGACTGTTCACCTGGACGGGACCGGCCGCCGACGATCAGCAGTTCGATCCCGGGCCGGTCCGCCAGGCGGACCGCGGCCTGAAGACTGAGCACCGCCACCGTCAGGGGAGCCCGTTCGGCCAGGTGCTCAGCGACATGCACGGTGGTGGTGCCCGCGTCCAGAAGGACCCGCGATCCCGGCTCCACCATCGCGGCCACGGCCGCACCGAGCCGGTCCTTCGTCGCGGCCTGCCACGGCTCACGGGCCGAGAAGCCCGCGCCCTCCTCCCGTGCGCGCGTGGCGACCGCTCCGCCGTGCACCCTGTGCACCAGCCCCTGCCGCTCCAACGCGTCGAGATCCCGGCGGACGGTCATTTCGGAGACCCCCAGGCGATGGGAGAGCTCCGACACGGAAACCCGGTCGGAGCCCTGCACCAATCGCAGGGTCAGGTCCAGACGATTGGCGACACCCATGACTCATTTCTAACACATCAATGTTCGATTGAACATCGGAACGTGAGAATCTGGCGGCGCCGGCATGGCACGGAACGCGGAAAAGGGCCGGGGCTCAAAGCCCCGACCCTTCTGGTACGAACCGTCCGGCCGCGCGCTAGCTCTCTTCGCGCTGGTGGTACGTCTTGCGGGTGTGTTCCGTATGCGTCCGCATGATCTCCGTGGCCCGCTGCTCGTCGCGCGAGGAGATCGCCGCGATCAACGAGCGGTGCTCGATCCAGGACTGGGTGCCGCGCTGACGGGCCACCGGGGTGTAGTACCAGCGGACCCGGCGGTCCACCTGTCCGGCGAGTTCGGAGAGGACGACATTGCCCGCCAGCTCCATGACCTTGGTATGGAAGGCCGCGTTGGTGGCGACCGCCAGGTCCACGTCGTCGTCGGCGACGGCCTGCTCGCCCTTGGCGCAGAGCTCCTCCAGGGCGGCGATGCCGGCCGTGCCGGAGTTGGCCGCGGCAAGACGAGCGGCCTCGGCCTCCAGGAGGGTGCGGACCGAGAGCAGCTGGTCCGCCTCGTCCTCCGTGGGTTCATGGACGAACGCACCCTGGGCGGGCCGAAGATCGACCCAGCCCTCGGTGTTCAGCCGCTGCAACGCCTCCCGCACCGGCTGCCTGGACACCCCGAGATGGCCGGCCAGCTCGCTCTCGACCAGATGCTGGCCGGGCCGGAGCGCACGCGTCGTGATGAGTTCGAGCAGCGCCTCGTACACGCGCTCGCGTAGTGGACCGGGCCGTTCCAGTTTCGGCACAGCCCCTTGCGGCAGCCCTGTGGACAACATCGCGGTCCCCCTCCGGACGACGAGCAATTGCTTATCGTCTACAGTCTACCGAGCACAACGCCCCTCAGGGACAGCGGATCACCTGACCCGCGTACGAGAGATTCCCGCCGAAGCCGAAAAGCAGCACCGGCACGCCACTGTGGACCTCGCCGCGTTCCACCAGCTTGGACAGGGCCATCGGGATAGATGCCGCTGATGTATTACCGGAATCCACGACATCCCGGGCGATGACCGCGTTGACCGCACCGATCTTCCTGGCGACCGGTTCGATGATCCTCAGATTGGCCTGATGCAGTACCACCGCACCCAGATCCTCGGGGGTGACACCGGCCCTTTCGCACACTTTACGGGCGATGGGCGGCAGCTGCGTGGTGGCCCAGCGGTATACGGACTGCCCTTCCTGCGCGAAACGCGGGGGCGTCCCCTCGATCCGTACCGCGTTCCCCATCTCCGGCACCGAGCCCCACAGAACGGGGCCGATCCCGGGCCGGTCACCGCCGTCCGGGTCCGCGACGACGACCGCCGCACCGGCTCCGTCACCGAGCAGGACACAGGTGCTGCGGTCGGTCCAGTCCGCGATGTCGCCCATCTTGTCGGCGCCGATGACAAGGACGCGCTCGGCCGCGCCCGCCTTGATCGCGTGGTCGGCAGTGGCGAGGGCGTGGGTGAAGCCGGAGCAGACCACATTGATGTCCATCACCGCGGGCGAGCCCATGCCGAGCCGGGCGGCGACCCGCGCCGACATGCTCGGTGAACGGTCGATCGCGGTGGAGGTGGCGACAAGAACCAGATCGACTTCGGCGGGCTGCAGCCCGGCCGCGGCGAGCGCCTTGGCCCCCGCGTGCGCTGCCAGCTCGTCCACCGGCTCGTCAGGGCCTCCGATGTGGCGGGTCTTGATGCCGACGCGACTGGTGATCCACTCGTCACTGGTGTCGACCATGGCAGCCAGATCGTCGTTGGTGAGTACCTTGGCGGGCTGATAGTGGCCGAGCGCCACGACACGTGAGCCGGTCATGTACAAGATCCCCTCGCTACGTATGGCAGGAACCATCCAGTCTTGGTCGCTACTGCCCGGTACGGGGGCACGTGTTCCCACAGGAATAGCACCCGGTCATTGGAGGCTTGACAACAGCCTTGACCGCCCAGAAAGCATACTGTAGACAATATTCTGTCGACTTGACATCGTCTCCTGTTCTCTCGCCCGGTCCACTCCTCGGTCCACTCACCGAACGGAGAGCCCCGTGAAAGTCGCAGTTGTCGGCGCCGGTGCCATCGGCGCCTATGTCGGGGCCGCGCTCCATCGCGCCGGCGCCGAGGTCCACCTCATCGCCCGCGGCCCGCATCTGGCCGCGATGCGCCGTGACGGCGTACGCGTCCTCAGCCCTCGCGGTGACTTCACCGCTCACCCATCGGCCACCGACGACCCGTCGGAGGTGGGGCCCGTCGACTATGTGTTCCTCGGGCTCAAGGCCAACTCCTATGCAGCGTCGGGCCCGCTGGTCCATCCACTGCTGCACGCGGACACCGCGGTCATCGCCGCACAGAACGGCATCCCGTGGTGGTACTTCCACGGGCTCACCGGCCCGCACGCCGGACGGCGCATCAACAGCGTAGACCCGGCGGGCACGGTCAGCGCCACCCTGCCGCCCGAACGCGCCATCGGCTGCGTCGTCTACGCCGCCACGGAGATCGAGGCACCGGGCGTCGTACGCCACCTGGAAGGCACCCGGTTCTCCATCGGGGAGCCGGACCGGACCGTGTCGCAGCGCTGCCACGACTTCAGTGAGGCCATGGTCGCGGGCGGACTCAAGTGCCCGGTCGAACCGGATCTCCGCAACGACATCTGGATCAAACTGATCGGGAACATCTCCTTCAACCCGATCAGCGCGCTGTCCAGGGCCACCATGGGCCAGATCTGCCGCCATCCGGACACTCGCGCACTGGTCGAGTCGATGATGCGCGAAACCCTCGATGTCGCGGCCGCCGTCGGCTGCCGGCCCGAGATCTCCGTGGGGCGGCGCATCGCGGGCGCGGAGCGCGTCGGTGACCACAAGACCTCCACCCTCCAGGATCTGGAGAAGGGCAAGCCGCTCGAACTCGATGTGCTGCTCGCGGCCGTCGTCGAACTGGCCGATCTGACCGGGTCCCCCGTACCGACGCTGCGCGCCGTGCACGCGCTCGCCGATCTCCTCGCCACCACCTCCGCGGCCGCAACGGCCCCAGCAGGGAGCACGCCATGAACGACAACCGCAACAGGCGGCCGAAGAAGCAGTACGAGCGGCTGACGCATCCCCTGGTACGTGACGCCGATGGTGTTCTGCGCCGGGCGAGTTGGGACGAGGCTCTGGAACGGGCGGCTGCCGGATTCCGGCAGACCGGCGAGGCGTACGGCCCCGACGCCTTCGCGATGCTGTCCTGTGCCCGCGCCACCAACGAGATGAATTACGTGGCGCAGAAGTTCACCCGGGTGGTGATGGGCACCAACAATGTGGACTCCTGCAACCGGACCTGTCACGCCCCCAGCGTCGCCGGGCTCTTTGCCGCCTTCGGTTCCGGCGGCGGCACCTCCTCGTACGAGGAGGTCGAACACACCGACCTCATCGTGATGTGGGGCTCCAACGCCCGTTTCGCCCACCCGATCTTCTTCCAGCACGTGCTGAAGGGCATCCGCAACGGTGCGCGGATGTACGCCGTCGATCCCCGTCGCACCTCGACCGCCGAGTGGGCGGACAGCTGGCTCGGCCTCAACGTCGGCACCGACATTCCGCTCGCCCACGCGATCGGCCGGGAGATCATCCATGCCGGGCTGGTCAACTGCGCCTTCGTGGATCGCGCGACCACCGGCTTCGAGGAGTACGCGGCCCTCGTCGAGCCCTGGACCCCGACCGCCGCCGAGAAGGTCACCGGCGTCCCGGCCGAAGCGATCCGGGATCTCGCGCACGCCTACGCAACGGCCGAACGGGCCCAGCTGTGCTGGACGCTGGGAATCACCGAGCATCACAACGGCACCGACAACGTCCGTGCACTGATCAATCTGTCGATGCTCACCGGGCATGTCGGACGGTACGGCTCCGGGGTGCAGCCGCTGCGCGGCCAGAACAATGTGCAGGGCGGCGGCGACATGGGTGCCATCCCGAACAGGCTGCCCGGCTTCCAGGACATCCTCGACCCCCGGTCACGGCAGAAGTTCGAGCGGACCTGGGACACCGTCATCCAGCCCCGGTACGGCAAGACGCTCACCGAGATGTTCGAGTCGATGGAGAGCGGTGAGGTGCGGGCCGTGTACTGCATCGGGGAGAACCCGGCGCAGTCCGAGGCCGACAGCGAGCAGGCCATCCGGCGGCTCAAGGCGCTGGACCATCTGGTGGTGCAGGACATTTTCCTCACCAGGACCGCCGAACTGGCCGATGTCGTACTGCCCGCGACGGCCGCCTGGGCCGAGACCGACGGCACGACGACCAACAGTGAGCGGCGGGTGCAGCGGGTCCGGGCCGCGCTGGTACCGCCGGGCGAGGCCCGCGAGGACATCGACATCATCTGCGCGCTCGCCGAACGGCTGGGCCATGACTGGAAGTTCGAGGACGCCGAGGCGGTGTGGAACGAGCTGCGGTCGCTGTCCCCCGATCACTTCGGGATGACGTACGACCGGCTCGAGGAGCACCAGGGGCTGCAGTGGCCCTGCCCCGACACAATGAAGCTGCCGTCGAGCTTCCTGCACGCCCGGCTGTGGGAGACCGATCCGGTACGTCGCGGCCCCGCCGCCCCCTTCGGCCTCGTCCAGCACGATCCCCCGGTCGATCTCACCGACGAACAGTACCCGCTGCGGCTGACGACCGGGCGACGGCTGGACTCGTACAACACCGGTGTACAGAGCGGTAGTTACGCATCCCCGTTGCGGCGCGGCGAATACATCGAGCTCTGCCCGGAGGACGCGGCGGCGTACGGCGTCGCGAGTGGCGAGGAGGTCCACGTGTCGTCCCGGCGGGGCACTGTCACCGCCCCCGTGTGGATCGATTCCGGGCTGCGCCCCGGGCTGGCGTTCATGACGATGCACTTTCCGGACGAGGTCGACACCAACCGGCTGACGATCGAGGCGAACTGCCCGATCGCCGGTACCGCCGAGTTCAAGGCATCCGCCGTACGGATCGAGAAGCTGGTGCCCGCATGGACCTGAAATTCACCGACGCCGCACCGACCGGAGCCGAACGGGCTGCGGTGGATGACCTGTTGGGGCCCCCGCCGTCCGGTTGGGAGGGCGGCACCGAGCGCGCGGCCGAGGAGCTGCGCTGGGCGAAGGGCGGCGCATCGGCCGCCCGGGACCGCCGCGATCAGCTGCTGCCCGCCCTGCATGCGGTGAACGACCGGATCGGGTGGATCAGCGAGGGCGCGCTGGACTACATCTGCCGACGGCTGACGGTGCCGCCGGCGGAAGCCTACGGCGTTGCGACCTTCTACTCGATGTTCTCGGTACGGCCCCGACCGGCCAAGGTCGTCCATGTCTGCACGGATCTGGCCTGCGCGGCGCGCGGATCGGCGGCCCTGTGCGTGGATCTGACCGGGGCTCTGGGCCCGGCGGGCACCCCGGCGCAGGGGGCCGTGTGGCAGGAGAGCCCCTGCCTGGGTCTGTGCGAACGCGCCCCGGCGGCACTGGTGATCCAGGCGGGCGAGGAGCCCGCCGCAGGCGCTTCCCACCACTGCACGGCGGTCATCGCCCCCGCCACCGCCCCCACCCTCACCGCCGCAACCCGCTCCCCCGAGTCCGCCCCCGCCGAACCACCCCCCGACCACGCTCTTCCCCAGGCCGGCTCCCCCGATCTCGTCCTCCTCCGCCGCATCGGCACCGTCGACCCCGCATCCCTGGACGACTACCGCGCGAACGGCGGATACAGCGCGCTGCGCCGGGCCTTCGCGCTCGGCCCCGCCGGAGTGATCCGCGAGGTGCTGGACGCCGGCCTGGTCGGCCGGGGCGGCGCCGCGTTCCCCACCGGCCGCAAGTGGCAGGCCACCGCCCAGCAGCCCGACACTCCGCACTACCTCGTCTGCAACGCGGACGAAAGCGAACCGGGCACCTTCAAGGACCGGGTCCTGATGGAGGGCGACCCGTACGCCCTGGTCGAGGCGATGACGATCGCCGGATACGCGACCGGCGCCCACCACGGCTATCTCTACCTGCGCGGCGAGTACCCGCGCGCGTACGAACGGCTCAGCCACGCCCTCACCCGGGCCCGCACCCGCGGACTGCTCGGCCCCGACATCCTGGGCCAGGGCTATGCCTTCGACATCGAGATCCGGCGCGGCGCCGGGGCGTACATCTGCGGCGAGGAGACCGCGATCTTCAACTCGATCGAGGGCCGGCGCGGCGAACCGCGTTCCAAGCCGCCGTTCCCGGTCGAGAAGGGCCTGTTCGGCAAGCCGACCGCGGTCAACAACGTTGAGACGCTGGTCAATGTGCTGCCTGTCCTGGAGCGCGGCGCCGCCGCCTACGCCGCGACCGGCACCGGCTCGTCCACCGGAACGAAGTTGTTCTGCGTATCGGGGCAGGTAGCCAGGGCCGGGATCTACGAGCTGCCGTTCGGCGCGACCCTGCGCGAACTGCTGGAGCTGGCCGGTCCCCCGGACCGTCTGCGGGCGGTGCTGCTCGGCGGCGCGGCAGGAGGCTTCGTACGCCCCGATGAACTCGACATCCCCCTCACCTTCGAGGGGACACGGGCGGCCGGGACCACGCTCGGCTCCGGAGTGGTGCTGGTCCTCGACGACTCGGTCGAACTGCCCCGCATCCTTCTGCGGATCGCCGAGTTCTTCCGTGACGAGTCCTGCGGCCAGTGCGTCCCCTGCCGCGTGGGCACGGTCCGCCAGGAGGAGGCGCTGCATCGCATCAAGGACGTCACGGGCGCCGCCGCCGCATATGACATTGCACTGCTCAGAGAGGTGGGGCAGGCCATGCGGGACGCCTCGATCTGCGGTCTGGGACAGACCGCATGGAACGCCGTCGAGTCCGCCATCGACCGTCTGGGGGTCTATTCGTGACCGCTGTGCCTCTGCAACTGCCGCGCAGGCTGATCGAGTTCACCCTGGACGGTCAGGAGACCCGAGTCCCCGAGGGCTCGACGATCCTGGACGCCTGCCGGGCCGCGGGCAAGGATGTCCCGACCCTGTGCCAGGGCGACACGCTCACCCCGAAGAACGCCTGCCGGGTGTGTGTCGTCGAGGTGGAAGGGGCCCGCGCCCTCGCCCCGGCGTGTTCGCGCCGTGCGGAGCCGGGCATGACGGTCCGGACGGACAGTGAGCGCGCCCGGCACAGCCGCAAGGTCGTGCTCGAACTGCTCGCCTCGTCCACGGACCTGTCGACGACGCCGAGGGCCGCCGAGTGGATCAAGGAGTACGAGGCGAAGCCGGACCGCTTCGGCGCGGACGCGGCCCGCTTCAACGAGGAACCGAAGGTGGACAACGGTCTCTACGTCCGCGACTACGACAAATGCATCCTCTGCTACAAGTGCGTCGACGCCTGCGGCGAGCAGTGGCAGAACACCTTCGCGATCGCCGTCGCGGGCCGCGGCTTCGACGCCCGTATCTCCACCGAGCACGACGCACCGCTCACCGATTCGGCCTGTGTCTACTGCGGCAACTGCATCGAGGTGTGCCCCACCGGGGCGCTCTCCTTCAAGACCGAGTTCGATATGCGCGCGGCCGGGACCTGGGACGAACAGGCCCAGACGGAGACCACCACCATCTGCGCGTACTGCGGCGTCGGCTGCAATGTCACACTCCACGTGCAGGACAATGAGATCGTCAAGGTCACCTCACCGCACGACAATCCGGTGACCCACGGCAACCTCTGCATCAAGGGCCGGTTCGGCTTCCAACACGTACAGAATCGGGTTTAACCGCTATGGGACGGGTCACCGAGCGTCGCCGCACCATCCGTATCCGGGACGGGGCCGTCTCCACGCGCCCCGACACGCTCGTCGCCGAGGAGCCCCTGGAGATCCGGCTCAACGGCAAGCCGCTCGCCATCACGATGCGCACGCCGGGCGACGACTTCGCGCTGGCGGCGGGCTTCCTGGTGAGCGAGGGCGTGATCGGTGACGGCTCCGAGGTGCAGGGAATCGTCTACTGCGCCGGGGCCACGGCGGACGGCGTCAACACGTACAACGTGGTGGATGTGAAGCTCGCCCCTGGCGTCCCGGTCCCCGACATCACGCTCGAACGCAATGTGTACACCACGTCGTCCTGCGGGCTGTGCGGCAAGGCGAGCCTCGACGCGGTGCGCACCACGACCCGGCATCCGATCGCCGACACTCCCCCGGTCCGGGTCGAGCCCGCCCTGCTCTCCGCCCTCCCCGACCGGCTGCGCGCCGCGCAGCGGGTCTTCGACCGGACCGGGGGTCTGCACGCGGCGGCGCTGTTCTCCGAGACGGGTGAGCTGCTCGACATCCGCGAGGACGTCGGCCGGCACAACGCCGTGGACAAGCTGGTCGGCCGGGCCCTGACCGACCACCGGCTGCCGCTGTCCCGGGCGATTCTGCTGGTGTCGGGGCGGGCCTCGTTCGAGCTGGCCCAGAAGGCGGTGATGGCCGGGATCCCGATGCTCGCGGCGGTCTCGGCGCCGTCCTCCCTCGCCGTCGATCTGGCGGCCGAGACCGGACTGACCCTGGTCGGCTTTCTGCGGGGTCCTTCCATGAACGTGTACGCGGGTGAGCACCGCATCGCCCTGGAGACGACGGTCGGCCAGGGCTGAGGCGCCCCGCCCGTCTGCACGGGTCAGGGATCCGGCCGGCGGGGAGCGCCCCCTGCGCCGGCCGGTCCCACCCCCGGGCGGGGCTCCGGGCGCGCCCTCAGCTCACCGTGACGGGCTCCCGTGACACCGCGCTGTTCTCCCGGTTCTCCTCCTGCGGATCGCGCGAGCGGCGTTTGGCGATGACCGCGCACACCATCAGCTGCATCTGGTGGAAGAGCATGAGCGGCAGTACGGCGAGCGACGCCTGCGCCCCGAACAGGACGCTCGCCATCGGCAGCCCGGAGGCCAGGCTCTTCTTCGAGCCGGCGAACTGGATGGCGATCCGGTCCCCCCGGTCGAAGCCGAGCCGCTTCGCCCCGTACCAGCTCAGCGCGAGCATCAGCGCGAGCAGCACCGCCTCGGCGCCGAGCAGCGCCCCGAGCCTGGCCGGGGTGACCTGGTGCCAGATGCCCTTGACCATGCCCTCGCTGAACGCCGTGTAGACGACGAGCAGGATCGAGCCACGGTCGACGTAGCCGAGGATCTTCTTGTGGCGGGTGATGAAGCCACCGATCCAGCGGCGCAGCAGCTGCCCGGCGACGAACGGCAGCAGCAGCTGGACCCCGATCTTCAGCAGCGCATCGGCCGAGAATCCACCGCCGCTGTTGCCCAGCAGCGCGGCGGCGAGCAGCGGTGTGAGGAAGATTCCGGCGATCGAGGAGAAGGAGCCCGCACAGATCGCCGCGGGCACATTGCCACGGGCGATCGAGGTGAAGGCGATCGACGACTGGATGGTCGAGGGGACCAGGCAGAGGAAGAGGAAGCCGCTGTAGAGCTGCGGCGTCAGGACGTACGGCACCAGGCCCTTGCCCGCAAGACCGAGCAGCGGGAACGCCACGAAGGTGCAGACGAGGACGGTGAGATGGAGCCGCCAGTGCCTGAGGCCGTCGAGTGCCTCGGCGGTGGAGAGTCGGGCGCCGTACAGGAAGAAGAGAAAGGCGACGGCTCCGGTCGAGGCGCCGCCCGCCACATCGGCGGCGGTCCCCGACGCGGGCAGTATCGCCGCGAGCACGACCGTGCCGATCAGCGCCAGGATGTACGGGTCGATCGGCAGCCAGGACGGCAGCTTCAGGGTGCGGCGGCTCATGTGCTCCACATGTTCTCTTGGTTCTGGTCGTGCCCTCCCCATCCTGCTCTTGATCATCGCGATCGGGAATCCGGCATACCGCTCTCACTGTCATCACGGTTCGCGATAACCTGGGCCCATGTACGATCCCGCGCAACTGCGTACCTTTCTCGCCGTCGCCCAGACACTGAGCTTCACCCAGGCGGCCCGTCGGCTGGGTGTGCGGCAGTCCACGGTGAGCCAGCATGTGCGGCGCCTGGAGGAGGCGACGGGGCGGCAGCTGTTCACCCGGGACACGCACCGGGTCGATCTCACCGTGGACGGTGAGGCAATGCTCGGTTTCGCCCGGACGATACTTGAGGCCCATGAGCGGGCCGCGGCCTTCTTCACCGGCACCCGGCTGCGCGGGCGGCTGCGGTTCGGGGCCTCCGAGGACTTCGTACTGACGCGGCTGCCGGAGATCCTGGAGTCGTTCCGCCGCGACCACCCGGAGGTCGAGCTGGAGCTGACGGTGGAGCTCTCCGGGACACTGCACCAGCGACTGGCTGCGGGCCGGCTCGATCTGGTGCTCGCCAAGCGGCGCGCCGGCGACACACACGGGGAGCTGGTCTGGCAGGACACGCTGACCTGGATCGGCGCACCGCAGCTGCGGATCGACCCGGACCGTCCGGTTCCGCTGATCCTCTTCCCGCCGCCGGGCATCACCCGGGCCCGCGCCCTGGAGGTCCTGGAGGAGCACGGCCGCCCCTGGCGGGTCGCCTGTACGAGCACCAGCCTCAGCGGACTGATCGCGGCTGCCCATGCGGGCCTGGGCGTGATGGCCCACAGCCGGGGACTGATCCCGCCGGGTCTGGCGCCGGTGCCGGCCAGAGCGGCTCTGCCGGAACTGGGCGATGTGGATTTCGTCCTGCTGCACGGCCGCCGCCGGGACGGGGCGCAGGAGGCCGCGGACGCTCTGGCGGCGGCGATCCTGGCGGGCGGCGACCGGCTGATCCGCGGTGTCGGCACGATCGGTTCGATCAGTGGCCGGGACGGCGCATGACCGCACGCCTGTACGGGGAGAATGGGCGGCAGCCGCAGTTCCGCGCCGCGCTCCGCCCCGCCAGGTCCGGCATGTGCAGACCCGTCTGCGGACCTGTCTACCGGGCCAATACCCCCGTACCCGCTCGGGACGGGAGTGACAGCAGCGTACAGATTCGGTGGAGATTCCGGCGCCGGCCTCTTACTCCTCGGCCGGAACCGCGCCCGAGCCTTGCCCATCTGGCCGGATATCGGTGGCTGACCAGTGCATATGCCACGTTGTCCGCCGTTACGGGGCCCTCCCGCCACGCCGCCCAGTGGGGTAGCGTCACGGCGCTGTGCGGAGCGCCACAAGGAGCAGGTCATTGCGCGAGTTCACTGTCCCACCCATGGCGGCCGCGCCCCTCGTAGGCGGGCTGGCCGATGTGGTGTTCGACTACGCCGAGGAAGATCCGCACCGGGTCGCGCTCGGCCGAAAAGACGCGAGCGGACGCTGGCAGGATGTCACTGCGGCGACGTTCCGCGACGAGGTGCTGGCGCTCGCCAAGGGGCTGATCGCGCACGGCGTCAGATTCGGCGACCGGGTGGCCCTGATGTCGCGCACACGCTACGAGTGGACGCTCTTCGACTTCGCGCTGTGGGCGGTCGGCGCCCAGTCCGTACCGGTCTATCCGACGTCCTCGGCCGAGCAAGTCTTCTGGATGCTGCACGATGCCGAGGTGTCCGCCGTCGTGGTCGAGCACGAGGACCATGCGATGACGGTCGCGTCGGTGATCGACCGGCTGCCGCAGCTCAAGCGGCTCTGGCAACTGGACGCCGACGCGGTGACCGAGCTCGTCGACGCGGGCGTCCATGTCGAGGACGAGGTGGTGCACCGCCACCGGCGCGCGGTGACGCCCGAGTCGGTGGCGACCGTCATCTACACCTCGGGGACGACGGGTCGCCCCAAGGGCTGTGTGATCACGCATGCCAACTTCATGTTCGAGACGGATACCATGGCCTCCCGCTGGAAGTCGGTCTTCCACTCCAAGCCGGGCGACGAGGCGGCCACCCTGCTCTTCCTGCCGCTGGCGCATGTCTTCGGCCGGATGGTCGAGATCACGGCGGTCCGCGGCCGGGTGAAGCTGGGCCATCAGCCGGAGCTGTCGGCGAAGGCCCTGATGCCGGACCTGGTGTCGTTCCGGCCGACATTCATCCTGGCGGTGCCGTACATCTTCGAGAAGGTCTTCAACGCTGCCCGGCGCAGGGCCGAGGCGGAGGGCCGGGTCGGGCCGTTCGACAAGGCCGTGGACATCGCGGTGAAGTACGCCGAGGCGGCGGAGGCACGGGCGTTCGGGACCGGTCCCGGGCCGTCCGCCGGGCTGCGGATGCAGCACCAGTTCTTCGAGAAGGTCGTGTACAAGAAGGTGCGCGAGGCGATGGGCGGCCGGATCCGGCACGCCATGTCCGGCGGTTCGGGGATGGAACGGCAGCTCGGGCTGTTCTTCGAAGGCGCGGGCGTCACGGTGTACGAGGGATACGGGCTGACCGAGTCGACCGCGGCGGCCACCGCCAATCCGCCGGAGCGCACCCGGTACGGCACGGTCGGGCAGCCGATCCCCGGCACCACCGTGCACATCGCCGAGGACGGCGAGGTGTGGGTGCACGGCGGCAACGTGTTCGCGGGCTATCTCGGCGACCCGAAGTCCACCGACGCGGTACTGCACGAGGGCTGGCTGGCCACCGGGGATCTGGGGGCGCTCGACGAGGACGGCTATCTGACGATCACCGGGCGGAAGAAGGAGATCCTGGTGACGTCGGGCGGCAAGAGTGTGTCGCCGGCCGGTCTGGAGGAGCGGGTGCGGGCGCATCCGCTGGTCGCGCAGTGCATCGTGGTCGGCAATGACCGGCCGTACATCGCGGCGCTGGTGACCGTGGACCAGGAGTCGGTGGACCACTGGCTCTCCATGCAGGGGCGGCCGCCGATGAGGCCGGAGGATCTGGTCCGGGATCCGGACCTGGAGATGGAGGTCCGGCGCGCGGTGGTGGCCGCCAACACGGCGGTGTCGCAGGCCGAGTCGATCCGTACGTTCCGGATTCTGGCGCATCCGTTCAGCGAGGAGCACGGTCTGCTCACGCCGTCGCTGAAGCTGAAGCGCAAGGCGATCGAGACGGCGTACGCGGCGGAGGTCGACGCGCTGTACCGCTGAGGCACTGCCGTGCCTCAGCGGTGGAGCGCGTGCTACGTGATCGAGACGCGGAACAGCTTGTCCGCGCCGTCCGGTTCGCCCCCGTTGTTGTCGCAATTGGTGGTGGAGAGCCAGAGCTGGTCCTGGCCCGGGACCTTGGTGAGCGTGCGCAGCCGGCCGTACGTACCGACGTAGTAGGCGCTCGGCGTGCCGAGGTTCTCGGTGTCACCGGTGATCGGTACCCGCCACAGCCTCTCGCCCTTCAGCGCGGCCATGTAGATGACATTGCGGACGATGGCGATCCCGCTGGGCGAGGCCTCGGAGACGTTCCAGGTCTTCTTCGGGTTGGTCATGCCGGCGGTGGAGCAGCTGCCCTCGCAGACGGGCCAGCCGTAGTTGTTGCCCGGCTTGATGAGGTTGAGTTCGTCCTTCTTGCTGTCGCCGAACTCCGCCTCCCACAGGCGGCCGTTGCGGTCGAAGGCGAGGCCCTGCGGGTTGCGGTGGCCGTAGCTGTAGACGTAGTTGCCGAACGGATTGCCGGGCGCGGCCTTGCCGTCCGTGGTCATCCGCAGGATCTTGCCGTTGAGCGAGTTCTTGTCCTGGGCGAGGTCGGGTGTCTGGGCCTCGCCGGTCGATGCGTACAGGTAGCCGTCGGGGCCGAAGGCGAGCCGTCCGCCGTTGTGGTACCTGCTCTTCTTGATCCCCTGGAGCAGGACCGTGTATCCGCCGAGCGAGCTGCCGTCGTATGTCATGCGGGCTACGCGGTTGCCCTCGGACGCGGTGTGCATGAAGTACACGTAGTGGTTGGTGGACCACTTGGGGTCGACGGCGACGCCGAGCAGGCCGCCCTCACCATTGGTCGTGACGGCGCCCGGCACGGCACCGACCTGGGTCCTGGTGCCGCCGGGGGTGACCTTGAAGACCTTGAAGCTGTCCCGTTCGGTCACCAGCGCGGTCTTGCCGTCGGGCATCCAGTAGGTGCCCCAGGGGATGGACCAGCCGGTGGAGACGGTGGCGATGCCCGACGGTACGCCGCCGTCGGTGGCACAGGCCGGGGTGGTGAAGGTGGCCGTGTTGCCCGGCGGCGAGACATTGCCCGCCGCGTCCTTGGCAACGATGTCCAGGGTGTACGGGCTGGCGCAGGCGAGTCCGGTGAGGGTGGTCGTGGTGGCCGGCGGGGTGCCGGTCACGGTCTTGTAGACGGTGCTGCCGCTGCGTACCTCGTAGGCGGTGACGGCCGTGTTGTCCGTCGACGCACCCCAGGTCAGGACGACGCTGTTGGCGGTGAGGCCCGAGGTGGCCAGGGTGCCGGGTACCGAGGGCGCGGTGGTGTCGGAGCTGCGCAGGGTGGTGCAGTCCACGATGGGGCTGACCGACGACACATTGCCGGCCGCGTCACGCGCGAACACTGTGATGTTGTACGTGGTATTGGCCATGAGCCCGGTCAGGTTCTTCGTCGTGGCGGTGCCCGCCGCCTCGGCGAACTTGTTGCCGTGTTCGTAGATGTCGTACGCGGCGACGCCCACGTTGTCCGTCGCGGCGCCCCAGTTCAGCGTGAGGCTGTCCTCGGTGATCGCGGAGCAGCTGGGCAGGCCGGGTGCGGTGGGCGCCTGGGTGTCCGATGAGGTGACCGTGAAGTCGATGTAGTCGAGGTTGGGCAGCCCGTTGGCCGTCGTGGACGTCAGCCGGATCTTGTTGCTGCCCGCCTTGACCGGGGTGGTCAGCGTGGAGGTGGCCCAGGTGTTCCAGTCGGTGGTGGCGTCAAAGGCGCGGGCGGCCGAGACGACCGAGCCTCCCACGGCGACATCCGCGGGCCGGCCGGCCGTCGTGCCGTCGGAGTACCGGATGGCGAGCTGTCCGGTCCCGGCAGAGGCCGCGGTGACGGTGAACTCCACATAGCTGCCGACGACGTTGTCACCGTTGACGAAGCCGGTCCCGGAGTAGCCGGAGTGGTTGGACTCGGCGGCGCCCTGGACGATCGTCGCGGACTCCGCCTCGTACCGGGTGGCCGCTGCGGAGGCGGACTGCGGCACCGCCTGCACCAGACCGGTACAGAGCAGCATGACCGCGAGGGCGGCCACTCTGCCTCGTAAGGTTGTGAGCTTTCTGGCTTTCATCTGAACCTCCGTCAGGGAACCCAGTAGTTGCCGGATGCGACGATCATCGACTGCAGCTGGACACTCCCGCCGTAGTAGAGCTGCGGGTCGATCGAGGTGGCGGCGAGCTTGTTCCAGAGCGCGTCGAGCCAGACCTGGGAGCCGGGGTCGGTCAGCGCGGTCACGACGAACGGGGCGGTGAATGCCATGTCGTCGCCGCTGTCGAAGGAAGTGCCGTTCAGGTGGTAGCCGGTGACGATCTTGTTGGGGTCGCCGCCCGTCTTCGACTTGATCCAGGAATTGAGCTTGCGGGCCGAGGCGAGCGAGGCGGCGTCCCCACTGGTGACGGCGTCCGCGCCGATGCGCCACGGGTCGCGGCAGGCGTTCCAGGAGTAGTCGCCGTCGTTGGGGCCTTCGAGCACCTCGCCCGCAGCGGGCTTGGGCGTGCTGTTCGTGTTGATGACGAAGTCCGCCAACAGGCCTGAGTTCGCTGCGTACTTGGACTGCTGGGAGGTGATCAGATTCTGATGGGCCGTGCGCACGGTGTCCCAGGTGCTGTCGCCCGTAGCCGTCCTGAAGGCGCGGAAGTGGTCGATCAGCCAGTCCGAGGAGCGGGTCATCCAGTAGTGGGACTCGCCGGAGTCCGACCAGTCACCGAGCAGCATGAGGTGGGTGGCCGGGTTGACCTCGCTCTTCTTGATGGCGTTGATGTGCTTGACCGCGAGGTCCTTGTAGTTGTACGTGCCCGTGGAGCCCCACTGCTTGTCGGCGAGCAGCAGCCCGTAGGCGACGTCGAGGTCCCCGTCGGTCGCCGAGTCGGATCCGTCGACGCTCTTGCAGGAGGTGTCCTGCTCGGCGGCGAGCAGGTTGGCGTTGTTGACCGAGGGGTGCGCGAGCATGTACTTCACCATGCCGTCGAAGACGGTCTTCGCCTCCGGGTCGGCTCCTGCCATCGTCGCGGTGACGACCATGCCGTAACCCTGGGCCTCGGCGACGTAGGGATGGTCGGCGTCCGGCGAGATGACCTCGTACCAGCCGTTGCCGCAGTTCTTCCTGACGAACGCGGACTTCCAGGCGTTGTACGTCTTGATCACGGCCTGGTCGAGCGTGGACTGTGAGCCGGACGGCTTCAGTGTCCCTGCGGCGTACGGGAATCGGTGGCTGCCGAAGGGCACCGCGGGACCGCCGGCGGTGGGCGCTCCGCTGTCCAGGTAGTCGAGGTTGGGGCCGCCGTTCGCCGTGGTCGCGGTGGCCCGGACGGTGTTGGTTCCGGCGGTGAGCTGGGCGGTGACGGTCTTCGTCGCCCAGGTGTCCCAGGAGCCGGTCCCGCCGAAGGCGAGCCCGGAGGCGACGACCGTGCCGTTCACGCTGATGTCCATCGGGCGGTCGGTGGTGGTTCCGTTGGCATAGCGGATGGCGAGCGAGGTGCTGCCCGCGGCGGCGTTCACCGTGAACTCCACCGACGATCCCGCGACGTTGGTGTAGTCGACGAAGCCGGTGCCGGAGTAGCCGGCGTGGTTCGTCGCCACGGCCGCCTGGGAGAGCGTCGCGCCCTCCGCCTCGTAAAGAGTGGCCGCCGCGGCCGCGGGAGGCGCGGCGAGCAGAGGCAGCAGCAGTCCGGCGGCGGCCAGTACCGTGCCGCCGATGGTCAGCTTGCTCGTGGTCGTTCGCATCGGACCTCCTCAGCCCTGGTACTGGACGACGATCTTGGTGAAGTCGTACGGGGACTGGGACACCCCGCTGCAGGCGTCCCCATCGCTGCCGGAGCCGCAGGCGCGGTCCCGGTTGACGGACCAGAAGGCGTAGCGCGCGATGTGGTGCTGCTGTGCGTAGCCGAGGATCGTTCTGAAGTCGGTGGTGGTGACGGTCTCGTCCGACTCGTCGGTCTTCCCGTTCATCGAGGAGACCCCTATGTGCCGGTAGGCGGCGTCGTCGTTGTATCCGTAGGCGCTCTCGACTGCGGCCTTGAGCCCGTCGAGTGCACTGACCGTGGCTGCGCCCATGGTGCCGGTGTGCCCGCCGAAGTCGAAGGGCATGATGACCCAGCCGTCGTTGTCGAGCCCTGCCGCGGCGCCCCGTTTGATGAGGTCCTTGCCGTTGGCGTCGGGGCCGGTCGGAGTGGTCCCCATGGTCACGTACGTCACGATGCCCGGGTTCTTCGTCTTGACGATCTTCAGGGCGTCGACCACCCGCTGTCGCACGGCGGCCTTGGAGAACTCGGTGTCCTCGATGTCGATGTCCAGCGCCTTGAGGTGGTAGGCGTTGATCACCTTCTGGTAGGCACCGGCCAGCGCGGAGGCGCTGGAACACTTCTCGCCGAGCTTGTTGCCGCTCCAGCCGCCCGCCGAGATGACGATGTCACCGCCGGCCGCCCGGATGGAGTTGATGGCGGCCTGGTCAGAGCCGCCGGTCAGTGCCCGGTCGCCGTCCCACTTCGGGTTGCAGGTGCCGTCCGAGAGGACGAAGGCGAGCGTGAACCACTTCACGCCCGTCGCCGCCATCACATCGGCCGGCTTCTGCGGGTTTCCCCAGCCGAGGTATTCGTACGGGGCCGCAGCCATCGCACCGGGGCCCGCGGCCGTCGTGGCGGTGGTCGGGGATTCGCTGCCGGGGCCGCCGTCCGCCGTGGCGGCGGAAGCCTTCGGGAGTTGGGCGAGCAGGGGCAGAAGCAGACAGCTGAGGCCGGCGAAGACGGCGAGGGTACGGCGTGGGGGGCGGTCGGCGTGCACGGGAGCTCCTTCCGGGCGACGTTAGGAAAGGTTCCTAACCATCACTGCATGGGATTCCCTGGAGAACGATCTGTCAATGCTCCGCGCGGGCCCAAATGTCAATGTCCGTCGGTGAGTTCGCACGATTTCGGACAGCTCGGGCGCCGATTGGCGGCATCGACGCGCGATCGGGACGAGGCGGAGACGGGGCCGAGTGAGGCCACGTCACCCCTGGGCCGGACAGGTACCGGCTGCGAACACCGGCCCGGCGGGGAATGCATGGCTCTCCCTGTTCGTTGACCATGAGAATCCCAACCGACGACGTAAGGATCGACCGCTCGTGAGCAAGGTCCCCTCCATCACCCTCAACAACGGCGTCGAGATGCCGCAGCTCGGTTTCGGTGTCTGGCAGGTGCCGGACGACGAGGCTGCGAAGGCGGTCGCGACAGCCATCGAGTCCGGGTACCGGAGCATCGACACCGCCGCGATCTACGAGAACGAGGCGGGCACCGGCCGGGCCATCGCGGCCTCCGGTGTCGCCCGCGAGGAACTCTTCGTCACGACGAAGCTGTGGAACGCCGACCAGGGCTACGACTCCACCCTGCGCGCCTTCGACGCCTCGCTCGACAAGCTGGGCCTGGACCATGTCGATCTGTATCTGATCCACTGGCCGGTGCCGGCCAAGGACGCGTACATCGACACGTACAAGGCCTTCGAGAAGATCTACTCCGACGGCCGCGCGAAGGCCATCGGTGTCTCGAACTTCCTGCCCGAGCACCTGGAGCGCCTGCTCGGCGAGACCTCCGTGGTCCCGGTGATCAACCAGATCGAGCTGCACCCGCAGCTCCAGCAGGCCCAGTCGCGCGCCTTCCACGCCAAGCACGGCATCGCGACCGAGGCATGGTCGCCGCTGGGCCAGGGCAAGGGCCTCCTGGAGGTCCCGACGGTCGTCGCGATCGCCCGGAAGCACGGCCGCACACCGGCCCAGGTGGTGCTCCGCTGGCACATCCAGACCGGCAATGTGGTGATCCCGAAGTCCGTGACGCCGTCCCGGATCGTGGAGAACCTCGATGTGTTCGGCTTCGAGCTGGACGCGGACGACCTGGCCGCGTTCGCCGCACTGGACGAGGGCAAGCGTCTCGGCCCGAACCCGGGCGAGTTCAACCTCGGCGCCTGAGCCGTGCCGCTGCACCGTTGAAGTACACAGACCGCCGCCCGGCTGCCGAGCCGGGCGGCGGTCCGCTGCCCAGGAAGGAACCGGAATATGAGCGGGGACACCGCGCCCGTCGTCGTAGCGGGTCGCTACCGGCTGCGCAATGTGGGCAGCGGGCTGCTGCTGGAGGTGTACGGCTGCGCCAAGGGCGGCGGCGCCCCGGTGCAGCAGGGCGAGGAGAGCGGTTCGGCGGCCCAGCACTGGGAGCTGACGCCCGTGCACGAGGGTGCCGCGCTGTACCACCTGGTCAATGTCCACAGTGGCAAGCGGCTGGACGTCGCCAATGCCTCCACCGAGAACGGCGCCGCGGTCCAGCAGTGGCGGGCCAACAACTACGGCGCCCAGGAATGGCTGATCGAGCAGCACCTGGAGGCGCCGGGGGTGGTGACCCTGGTCAGTTTCATCAGCGGGCTCGTCCTCGAAGTGGCCGATGGTGGCACAGTGGACGGTGCCCGCGTCCAGCAATGGGAGGACACCGACTCCCCCGGCCAGTGGTGGCAGTTGGAGCCGGTGCCGGACACCCCCATGGTCTAAGCCGTTTCGTTCGGATTCGATCGCAGGCCCGGTAAAGCCATCAGGAATCCGGCCCCATGCCTGGCCAGGCTCCCGGCGGCCGGGACGTGGGCGGCGTCTGCCGCGCCGGCGCCACGTTCTGCCGCCCCGGTCGCCGGGTCCTGCCAAAGGCTCGAAGGCCACGTACGGCACGGCTGTCCAGCCGGGCTGGCAGCGCCTCGCCGTCCGGCTCTAATATGGCGTGGCAGAAGTATCCAGACTGGAACCCCGGCCCGATTCCGGCGGGCCGGGGTTCTATGTCAGGCGGGTGAATCGATCACCGGCCTTTGTAGTGGTGCTCGGTTACCGGCCACCGTGATGGTGCTCGATCACCGGTCTCAGTAGTCGTCGCCGAAGTCGCCGCCACCCTTGCCGCCGTCGTGGTGGCGCTCGATCACTCGGAAGCTGCCCACGACTCCGTTGTGGACCTTCACGCCGCCCCGGACACGGCCCGGGAAGACGCCGTCACTGGAGCTCCAGGGACCGACGGTCGCCAGCGGGGCGCCGTTGTCGCAGGTGGCGCCACGGAAGACCTCGACGGTCCGGCGGCTGTCGTTGCGGATGTTGAGGCTCTTGGAACCGAGTCCGCTGACCACCGTGATGCAGCCGCCCCCTTCGGCGGTGTAGGTGCGCTCGTTGATGTGGATCCGGCCCTCGAAGTGGTCCCGGTGGCCCCTGTTCTCGTAGCCCCCGCCACCCTTGTTCTCGTAGCCCCCGCCACCCTTGCCCTCGTTGCCCTTGCCCTCGTTGCCGTTGCCGGCGTCGCCGCCGTCGAGGGCCGAAACGGGGGCGGCGGCCTGCTGGACGACCGGGGCGGCTTGGGCCGGCTCCGTGGAGGCAGCCGAGGCGTACGTGATGCCGGTGGCGGCCAGGGCCGCGGCAGCCGCAAGAGCGGCGGTAACGACGGTGGAACGCGTAACCATGTCACTTCTCCTGTCTCAGAGAGGTCGGCCGAACAGCCGACCCGAGATTGAACGTACTTACGGTCCCGATAGCTGTCATATCGGACACGTTGGAAGGTCGACGCCGGGGCGCCGATCGGGGTACACGAGACACTCGAATGCCATTTCCTGATAATCCGACAAGCTGCCAATCGCCCTTATTTGTAGGCGAATTGATGTGCCATTAGCCCGTACAGGGGACTTCCTGATGCCCTCTCACCCCTCGCGGCAGCGTGTCTTTGTTGACACGGCCCGGGCAGGAGCCGTACGCCACCGTCCTGAATACCCGTCATCCGCAGTCCCACCCGCCCTGACCTGCAGTGACGTACCGATGGAGCACATCGAAGAGCGCTGCCCGGGTTGCCGGGTGCCCGGTGGCCGCGGGTGAGCGCTCATTGCACGACGACGTCGGCCTCATCCGGTGCGTCCCTCCGTCCGGAGCGCAGTGCCCGGCCCGTGGCGTACGCGAGCAGCGCGACCGTGCTGCGGGTGCGTATCGAAATGGGTGCGGTGTACGGGTGCGGGGCCGGCCGGGCGGTCAGCTGTCCAGCCAGCGCCTGAGGTCCTCGGTGTGCTCGCCGAGCCGCGGCGGGCGCCGCTCGTCACGCGGCGGCGTACGGGACAGCCCGATGGGGCTGGCCACCAGGCGCATGGGGTCGTCGGGGTCCGCGTCGGCCGGTGTGACACGTGGGGACAGGCCCAGGCGTTCGGCGAGGTCGAAGGCACCTGCGAGGTCGTTGACCGGGCCGCACGGCACCCCGAGCGGGGTGAGCAGGTCGAACCACTCGGCTGAGGTGCGCAGGGCGGGCCGCGCCGAGATCTCCTCAGCCGGCGCATCGACGTACGTGACCCGGTCCGCGTTCGAGGCGAACCGGGGATCGGTGGTGAGCGCCTGAGCGCCCAGGCCCCGGCACAGGGCGAGGAACTGCCGGTCGTTGCCGACGGCGACGACCGGCGGCCGGTCCGCGGTCCGGTACACCTCGTACGGGGCGATGGACGGGCGACGGTTGCCGAGAATGCCCGGCACCCGGCCGGCCAGGGTGTACCCGCCCGCCTGGTTGACCATGCTCGACAGCACCGAGGACAGCAGACCGACCTCTACGTGCCGGCCTTCGCCGGTCGCGTCGCGGTGGCGCAGCGCCGCCAGGACCCCTACGGCCGCGTGCAGGCCGGTCAGTACGTCGACCAGTGCCACGCCCGTCTTGAGGGGCTGCCCGGGTGCGGGCCCGGTGACGCTCATCAGCCCGCCGACCGCCTGCAGCAGCAGGTCGTAGCCGGGAGGCGCGGTGCCGTCGCCTGCTCCGAATCCGGTCACGGAGCAGTAGACGATGCCGGGGTTGAGCGCGTGGGCCCGCGCGTAGGAGAGCCCGCACTTGTCCATCGTCCCGGGACGGAAGCTCTCGAAGAGCACAGCGGCGCAGCGGACCGGCTCGTGGGCGTCGTGGCGTCCTTCCTCCATGCCGAGATCGATGGCGAAGGACCGCTTGTTGCGGTTCACGGACAGGAAGTAGGTGGACTCGTCATTGGCGCGCGGCGGGCCCCGGGCCCGGGTGTCGTCGCCGGTGCCCGGACGCTCCGCCTTGATGACGTCGGCGCCCAGGTCCGCGAGGAGCATCGCGGCGTACGGGGCGGCCGGCACCCGCCCGAAGTCGGCGACCAGGACACCCGACAGGGGGCCGGGAACGGGGGCGTTCGCCGGGTCACCGTCCGGGACCCGCGTACGTACACCGTGGCCGTGGCGGTGAAGAAGTCCCGTGCGGCGTGGCCCTGTTCACGCGTACCGAAGCTGCTGTGCCGTGATCCGTCGAAGGGCACATGCGGATCGGCCCCGGCCGTCTGGGAGTTGATGTGCAGTATGCCGACATCGAGCCGTCGCACGGCGGCCTCGACGACGCGCAGGTAGTCGGTGAACACGGCGACCGAAGGACCGAACGCGCTGTCGCCGGCCAGGTCGAGCGCCGCTTCGTCGTCCGCGGCGCGGCGCACCGCGTCGGTGTACGGCGGACCACCTGTCAGGGGGGCCGCGGCAAGGCCCAGCCGTGCCACGTAGACGCGTTGCCCCGCGGTTGTCCCGGGCAGCCTCAGGCCGGTGGTCAGCAGCAGCTCGCCGCCGCCGCTGAGCCAGGGGGTGGGGTCGGCCAGTTCGATGCTGTGCGCCCACACCGCTTCGCGGTCGGGTGCACTGCGGCCCGCGAGCCCGGTCAGCCCGAGTTCGCGGCGACGGGTCCGCCAGTTCAGGGATACGCCCATGCGCTCGTCTCCCGCTCCCCGGTCCCCGCGCACCGGCCTGCCCGGTCCGCCGTGTCCCGGGGACCTGGCAGGTCAGCACAGATCAGCTCCGTCGGGCCAGGTGCACCGTACGGACCGTGAGCAGGAAGACATCAGGGCGGCGGCGCAGTCCGGCCGGGTCCTCGGGGTCGAGCAACCGGTCCAGTACGGCGATGTCCTCGGCCGCCAGGGACTCTTCGAACATCTCGCGCCGACGGGCGAACTCGGCGATGACATGGTCGCGGGCCGGCTCGGAGAGCGGCGCCGGAAGGTCGAGCAGGAAGCTGCGGGTGCCCTGCGGGTCCAGACCCACCGCGGTGAACAGGGCACTCCAGTCCTCGGCCTCCCGCTTGGTGCCGGGCAGTGACGCCCGCATGTCCTCGAACCAGTCCGCAGTGATCGCGTCGAGCCTGGCCTCCAGCCCGGGCCGCCCCATGCCGATGTCGCGCGGGAGCTGGCGGGGCGGCAGACCGCCCTCGACCAGGGCGATGCTCCCGCCGGGGCGCAGCAGCGCGGCGAACCCGGCGAGGACGGCGCGCTGGTCACCCATGTGGTGCAGGGCGTTGCCCACCCAGATGAGATCCGCCTCCCCCAGCTCGCCGAGGCCGCCGGGGAGGTCGGCCTGCTGTGTACGGACACGGTCGCCGAGACCGAGCCGATCGGCGCGGGCCCGGGTGCGTTCCAGAAGCGCCGGGGTGCCGTCGACGGCGACGACTTCCGCCTCGGGAAACACCTCGGCGAGCAGGCAGGCGATCACACCGGGTCCGCTGCCGATGTCGAGAATCCTGCGCACTTTCGGGGCCGTGGGCAGGGAGGCGATCCAACGGGCCGCCTCTTCGTACTGCGGGCGGCTGAGCTCGGCGTTCTGCTCCAGCAGCGGGCCCATGACGCCCCAGTCGAGGTCGGTGATGTCGTGATGATGTCCATGGGTGTTGTCGTGGTGATGAACGTGAGTGCTGTCGTGGTGATGGCTGCCAGTGGCGTTGTGCTGATGACTGCCGGTGGTGTTGTGCTGATGACCGTGGTCGGTGTGCTGGCTCATGGGGACAGCCTTGCCGCGCATCAGTCCCCTGGCAAGATCTGTTGCCGGTTCGGCAAGTCGCCACTCCGGTGGTGAGGTCCGTTTCGACTGGGCGGACGAGTCGGGCACCGGCGCTGCGGGGTGCGGATGCGTCGTATGTGACGTGCTACCCGGATCTGGCGGCGCCCGGTGCACCGGAGGCGATGGCGGCCTTCGGGCAGATTGCGGTGGAGAGCGGGGGCGGCGGCTGGTGCTGCTGTCCGGGCGGGGTGAGCCGCAGGCGGTGGCGGCGCAGGAGAGCCTGCGCGCGTCGGCTGCGGGGGCGGCGCTCACCGTCGTACGTTCGGCGTTCTTCGCGCGGAACTTCAGCGAGGGCGCGATGCTGGACGGGGTGCTCGGCAGCGAGGTGGTGTTCCCGGCGGGCGGGACCGCGGAGCTGTTCGTGGACGTCGACGATCTCGCGGATGTGGTGGTGGCCGCGCTCACCGAGGACGGTCATGCGGGTGCGGTGCATGAGCTGACCGGGCTGCTGACGTTCGACGAGGTGGTGTCGGAGATCGCGCGGGCTACGGGGCGCGCGGTGCGGTATCTGCCGGTATCCGGGCCGGCGTACACGCAGATACTGGAGCGGTACGGCGCGCCCGGCCCGAAGCCGGTTTCCTGGCCGGGCTGTTCGCGACGCTGCTCGACGGCCGCAACGCGACGGTGACCGAGGTCGTGAAGCGGGTCCTCGGGCGCGATCCGAAGGGCTTCGGGGCGTTCGCCCGCGCGGCGGCACGGGCGGGTGCGTGGGAGGGCCGGCAGATGCCCCGTCCGTCTCAATCTCTCAGACGCAGCGCCAGCAGCCGGTAGTTCGGGTCGGGGCGCGGCCTTTCGGGCTCGGGCAGCGCCGTCAGAACGGTCGCGAGCCGTTCGGCCGCCGTCCCCGGCAGGTGCAGGCGTGAAGCGTAGTAGCCCTTGCGCACCTTGCGTGCCGCGCTCGTCGGGCTCTGGCCCTGGCCATGGCCACGGAAGTGGGCCTCCCCCGCCACGTCGAGGCCGGCCTCCGAGCCGTACTTGACGATCAGGTCCGCGGGGTCGGACGGATCGGCGTCGAGATAGGGGGCGAATGCCTCGTCGATGTCGCTGCCCACGTCATGGGCCGCGTCCTTGTCGACGGTGGTGACGAACACACCGCCCGGCCGCAGCACCCGCGCCGCCTCGGACACCACTGCCCGGACATCCCCGTCCCCGCGCAGCAGATGCAGCAGCCAGATGGCGCCGACCGCGTCCACCGCCGCGTCCGGCAGCGGCAGCCGGCGTGCGTCGGCGAGCGCCACCGCGCCGATCCGCTGCCGGGCGGCCTGTGCCATGCCCTGCGAGGCGTCGGTGCCGAACACGCCGAGTCCGGGGCGGGCGAGGGCCATTCGCTCGGTGACCAGTCCCGTACCGCAGCCGATGTCCAGCAGGGTACGGGCGGGCGACGGGACCAGTCCGAGCACCGCAGCGGCTGCGGCCTCCGCCCTGGGCACGCCACCGCGTGTCGCGTCGTAGGCAGCCGCCTCGGTGTCGTAGTTCAGCACCTGGCCGACTCTAGGACACACCCGACCGCATGGACACCGCATGTTGCCGGTAGGCCGCCTGGCCCATAACTTGCGTTTATGGAGCTGGAGTTGCGCTATCGGCGTACCGTACGTGCCATCGCCGACACCGGGAGCCCGACCAAGGCGGCCGCCGCCCCCGGGCTCGCCCAGCCCGCGCTGAGCGCGCAGTTGCGACGGATCGAGAAGGCACTCGGCGGCCCGCTCTTCGAGCGGGACCACACCGGCGCCCGGCCCACGCTCCTCGGTGAGCCGGTACTCGAAACGGCCCGGGTGGTGCTGCCCGCCGTGAGCGAGCTCCGGGAGGAGGCGGTGCGGTTCGCCAATGCCTGAGGGACGATGGAGCGTCTTCCGGCTGGGCGGCACGCACGGCCCGCAGCTGGGCGGTCTCGTCGACCGCCTGGTCACCGCGCACCCGACCGCTCCCGTGACGATGTACACCTCCTGGCCGGTCGCCGAGATCACCGCCCAACCGGTCGACGGGAGACTCGACTTCGCGCTCATCGGGGCCTGTGGGGAGAGCCCGCCGCCCGCGAACGACCGGCTGACGTGGCAGGTGATCGGGGTCGATCCGGTCTTTGTGATGCTGCCGGACTCCCACCCGCTCGCCGGTGAGCAGGAGCTCGACCTCTCCGCGCCGGCGGACGAGTGCTGGGCGGATGTGCCGGGCGACGGCTGCTTCGCGGACTGTTTCGTCGGCGGCTGCGCGCGGGCCGGGTTCAGCCCGGTATCGGTGTACGAGACGGACACGGCGTCCGTCGTCCATCTCGTCCAGGTGGGACGGGCGGTCGGACTGTGCCGGGCGACGTTCCCGCCGACGCCGGGGCTGGTGACGCGGCCGCTCGTCGGTCCGCCGCTCAGGTGGCGCCGTCTGCTGGGCCGGCATCCGCGTTCGGCGGCGGCCGCTGCGGCGTCCGGCACGGTGAGCGGGCACGCCCGGGCGGCGTACGCCGAGGCGGTGGAGCGCAGCGAGAGCTTTACGCGATGGCTCGCCGCGCATCCACGGGTCGGTGCTGCGATGTGACATGTCATCGCGCATCCACGGGTTTGGTGCCGCGATGTGACATGTCATCACGCGTCCACAGGTTCGGCCTCGCGATGTGACATGTCATCGCGCATGGGCTGCGGCGCGCGCCGCAGCGTGACTGCACGCGACTGCAGGTCGCCCGCCCCCGCCGGCCGCCCGGCGCCCGGTGCTCGGCGGCGTGCTCGCCCGACCGGCTACCTCACGCCGTGCCCGGCGGCGATCGCCACCACCCGCGCGGCCAGGTTCAGATCGTTCTCGGTGACCACACCACCCGCATCGTGGGTGTTCACGGACAGGGTGACGGTGTTATAACCGAGCGTCAGATCGGAGTGGTGGTTCAGTTCGTCCTGGATCTGGGCGACATGTACGGTCAGCCCGACGGCGGCGAAGTGCGTGCGGAGCCGGTAGGTGCAGGTGATCCGGTCCCCCTCCAGCGACCAGCCGGGCAGGTCACCCAGACGGTCCTCGATCTCCTTCTGCGACAATGGTGCGGCGGGCATGCTGCGACTCCCTCACGAGCGATCGGTGCCGGTCGGCGGTGCCGGTGACGTTACGGTCTGGGTATGACAACTGTCGCGCTTGACACGGGGGTAGGGCCGCTGCTGCGCAGCTGGCGGGAGCAGCGTCGGATCAGCCAGCTGGAGCTGGCGCTCCGCGCGGATTCCTCGGCCCGGCACATTTCCTTCATCGAGACGGGCCGTTCCCGCCCCAGCGAGGACATGATCCTGCGGCTGGCCGAGCATCTCGACATCCCGGTCAGGGAACGCAACGCCCTGCTGGTCGTGGCCGGTTACGCGCCCCGCTACGCACAGACCGCGCTCGACGACCCGGCGCTGGGCGCACTGCGCGAGGGGATGGAGCGGCTGCTCCAGGGGTACGACCCCTACCCCGCGCTCGTCGTCGACGGTATGTACAACGTGGTGGCGGCCAATCGGGGTATCGCGATGCTGCTGGAGGGCGTGGCCGGGCATCTGCTGGCCCCGCCGCTGAACGCCATGCGGCTCACTCTCCATCCGGAGGGCCTGGCCCCGCGTATCCGTAATCTCCGGGAGTGGCGGGCCGACCTGCTGGCGCAGATGGAGCGCCAGATCGCTCTGGCCCGGTCGGCGGAGCTGCGTGAGCTGTACGAGGAGGTCGCCGGCTATCCCGCACCGGAAGGTACTGACAGGGCCGAGGATGCCGGGACCGAGGGAAGCGGCGGGGGCGGCGGGAGCGCTGACGGGCAGAGCGTGGGCGCCGACCCCGCGTCGTCCCTGCCCTTCGCATTGCCCTTGCATATCGAGCACGGCGGACAGGTGCTCTCGTTCGTCTCCTCCATCGCGACGTTCAATACGCCGATGGATGTGACGGTGGCCGAGCTGGCCATCGAGACGTTCCTGCCCGCAGACCGGGCCACCGCCGACCATCTGCGGTCCCTCACTTCCTGACGACCGGGCGGACCCAGGGGGCGTCGGCCCGCGCCAGGACGATCGCGGCCAGGGTCACGACGGCCAGGACCGCCACGGCGAGCAGCAGGGGAAGTCTCGGGTGCCCGTGCAGTACGGCCATGGCTCCGACGAGCGCGCCGGTCATCATGGCGGCGGCCGAGAGCACCCGCCGTCCGGCCTTGCTGCCGCCTCCGCCGGCGAAGCGGCTGTCGGAGAGGATGCCGGTGATGGTCAGGGTCAGCACGGTGGTGGTGAGGTCGGGGACCGCCAGCGCCCGGGAGACGGCGTTCTGCGCACCGAGGCCGAGTCCGAGCAGTGCGATGAGGACGAAGCGGACCCCACCCACGAACGGATGGCCGGAAGCCAGAGTGACGATCAGCGCGGCCAGGACACAGGCGGTCTCGACGAGGAGCGCGTACAACAGCATCCGGCCGCGATGCGTCAGGGCACGGTGCACGATCAGGCCGCCGAGCAGTGCCCCCACCGCGAACGCGGCGAGCGCGACGAGCGAGGCGGCGAACGAGAATCCGGGGGCTCCGGCGATCGCGAAGCCGGAGAAGACCACATTGCCGGTCATGTTCGCGACGAAGACCCGGCCGAGTTCCAGGTAACTGACGGCGTCGACCAGCCCGGTGACGACGGTCAGGGCGAGCATCATGGGCGGCAGCGGTCCATGCCGGTCGTTCATGTCCGGTACGACGGTGGACCATGCCTCACGCAGCACGACGGGCACGGGCACGCTCCGATCACGGGGTGGGTGGTCGGAATTGTGCCGCCCCGGGCGTACGGAACACCACGACCGACGCACATCGCCCCCGCCCGGAAGGAGGCTCGGTTTCTGGGGCGGGGACGGCGTGTGTTCCGGAGCGGCTATACGCGTGCCCCGTTGTCGAGCGGATCCCGGCGCGCCGCCTTCGTACCGGTCCGGCGTCCGGGGGCCCGTTTCCGGGCGGGCGGCGGGGCCTTGCTGCTCCGCTCCAGGAGGAGCGCGGCCGGTACGGCGGTCAGCACCGAGGAGTAGGTGCCGACGCAGATGCCGATCAGCAGGGCGAGTGCGAAGTCCGCGAGGGAGTCGCCGCCCAGCACGGCGAGTGCGGTCAGGATGAACAAGGCGCCCATTCCGGTGTTGACCGTTCTGGGGACGGTCTGGAGAACGGCCCGATCGGCGACCGTGGCGAGGGGGACGCGACGGGCCTTGGCCCACAGTTCCCGTAGCCGGTCGAAGACGACCACCGAGTCGTTGACGGAGTATCCGATGACGGTGAGGAGCGCGGCCAGGAAGATGCCGTCGACGGTGCGTCCGAGCCAGGCGAAGGCGCCGACCAGGATGATGACGTCGTGGACCAGCGCCCCGACCGAGGCCACGGCGAACGTCCAGCGGAACCGGATTGCCAGATACGCCAGCTGCACGAGGACGGCGATGCCGAGCGCGATCAGGGCGTTGCGCCGGAGTTCGTCGCCGAGGCTGGGGCCAATGAGTTCGTCGCGGACCTTGGTGGTTTTGCCGCCCTCCTCCGCGAGGGCGGCGCGCAGGGCGTGTTCGCCGTCGTTGTCGAGCTTTCCGGTGCGCACGGAGAGGTCGCCCGCGCCCGCCGTGGTGACCTCGGCGTCGCCGAAGCCCGCGTCGGCCAGGGCGGTGCGGGCGTGCTCCACATCGACGGGCCGGCTGGTCGAGTACTCGACCAGCCGGCCGCCGGTGAATTCGACGCCCAGGTTGACACCGCGTACGACGATGCCGAGGACGGCAACGGCGATCAGCGCCGTGGAGATCAGCAGCCAGCGGCGCGGGGAACGCATCAGCTGGGGATCGCGGCGGGTCAGCCAGGTGCGTACCCGGCCGGGGGCGGTGATGCCGTTGACGCCCCGGTAGTCGCTGACGAATCGTGAGCGTGCGGCGATCTCGGTGAGTGCGCGGGCGATGACGAGTGCGGAGAACATCGAGGCGAGCACACCGATGGCGAGTGTGACGCCGAAGCCCTTCACCGGTCCGGAGCCGAGGAAGAAGAGCAGCCCGGCCGCGATCAGCGTCGTGACGTTGGAGTCGGCGACGGCGCTCCAGGCGCCACGGAATCCGGCGGTCAGCGAGGAGCCCAGCGTGCGGCCGGGGTGCTGTGCGTGTTCCTCTCTGGCCCGTTCGAAGACCAGCACATTGGCATCGACCGCCATCCCGATGGCCAGGACGAATCCGGCGAGGCCGGGCAGGGTGAGGGTGACTCCGAGGGCGACCAGGGCCGCGTAGGAGATCAGTCCGTAGGCGGCGAGCGCGCCGGCGGCGAGCGCGCCGAAGAGCCGGTAGACGACGGTGATGAAGAGTGCGGTGGCCGCGGCGCCGATGAGGGCGGCGCGGGCGCCGGCGTCGATGGCGGCGGCGCCGAGCGTCGGGCCGACGGTCCGCTGTTCGACGGTCTCGACGGGGAGCGGCAGGGCGCCACCCTCGATGACCAGGGCCAGTTCCCGGGCATCGTCGGCGCTGAAGGAGCCGGTGATCTGGGTGGAGCCGGACGGCAGGCCGACGTTGCAGCCGACCGAGGGAGAGACCTGTGGCGAGGAGATGATCTGCTGGTCGAGGACGATGGCGACGCGGCGCCGGTCGTCCTGGACCGGGTGGCAGGCGGCCTCACCGGTCAGCCGGGTCCAGTCCCGGCCCGCGTTCTTGTGGAAGTCGAGGGAGACGGTCCAGCCTGCGCCCTGTTGGGCGTCGAACGCGGCGGTGGCGTCCTTGACACCCGCGCCGGAGAGCCGGGCCGGGCCGAGGCCGAGGGAGCGGCCCTGTTCGTCGGGGAGCGTCGGCCCGGTGCCGGCCTTGTCGTCCGCCTTGCCGTCGTTCTGCGTGGCGGGGCCCTGGACGGCGTGGAAGCTGAGCTGGGCGGTTCTGCCGATGACTTCGGCGGCCTTGCGCGGGTCCTGGACGTCCGGGAGTTCGACGATGATCCGGTCCTCGCCGGAGCGGGTCAGGGTGGGCTCGGTGATACCGAGGGAGTCGATGCGCCGACGGAGCACCTCAAGGGTGCGGTCGGTACTCTCCCGGTCCGCTTTCGCGGTGTCGGAGTCCTTGGCCTGGAGCACCATTCTGGTGCCGCCCTGAAGGTCGAGGCCGAGTCTGGGTGACATGGTCAGCGTGATGAGCACGGAGACGAGCAGAACGGCCGCAGCCAGAACCGCTCGCACCGTGGTGGCGCGAGTCATGGGTTTCCTCCGAGGGGGCGCCGGGCGCCCTCACCTCGGCGAGGACGTTCCGGCGGGTCTGTGGGACGGGGCCGGTGGCAGGACCGGTGGCCGGTGAACGGCCGTCCTCGGAGGCCCGCGTACGTCGGGGAGTGCGACGCGGAAGCGGTCGGCGGCACGAGGGGGTGCTGCGGGGGCCCGCCGGTGGGCGTGGTGCGGTACGCGGATGCCGGGTGCACCGGGCAACAGGAAGTCGGGGCCGTGCGGCGGGAGATGGTGCGGGGTGCGGGCGTGGTCGGTGCCGGCCCTGGGCCGGGGCGTCGTCGTCGGCGTCGCCCGGTGGTGGTCGGTCGCCGTGGCCGTGCGGGTGCGCCGGGTGTCGTGGGCGGTGCCCGAGCGGGCGGTCCTGTCCGCGTGCAGGGTGGGCTGATGGGCGTCGGGTGAGTACGCGGCGGAGGGCGGCACACCGGCGAACGGCCGGGCGGGGAGTACGGATCCGGCGGCTGCGGGGGCGCCGCCAACGACGGTGAGGACGGCGAGAAGGAGCGCGACGAAGACCTGCCGGGCCGCCTGTGCGGTTCTGCGGTGTGCCGGGGCGCCCGGCCGTGCCCTCGGGGGCACATTCCCCGGGGGCGGCCCCGGGAGTGGGGTCACCTCGTTCGGCCGGGCAGGGCCGGTGCCGCGCCGGCTCGGCGGAGCACGGAGCTGAGTATCAGCCCGGCGCCGCGTACGACCGTGGTCGCCGGGTCGTCGGCAAGACGTACCGGAACGCCGAGGCGGACCGCGATCCGGTCGGTGATGTCCGGGCGGGTGGCGCCGCCCCCGGCAAGCAACGGGCCCTTGCGCAGGGCCCCCAGGACGGCGCCGTGCCGGTCCTGCTTCCACATCTCGTCCACCATGTCCAGGACGGTGCGGACGACGGCGGTGGGCGGCTCGCAGGCGTCGAGGTCGCTCAGACCCGTCTCGGCCTGGCGGGCGTCGCGGACCAGTCCGTCGACGAGGAGGGTCGCCTCGGTCAGCTCGGCGCCGATGTCGACGACGAGCAGCGGGCCGCCGTCCTGCGGTCCGGCGTATGCGGCGGCGGCCCTCGCACTGTCCAGGGCGATGACGCTCGTCGGCCCGAGTGCGGCGATCAGCTCTCTTGCTGCGGCGCGGTGTTCGGACCCGGCGAGGACAGGATGGCTGAGGACGATCACGGTGCCGGTGCGGTCCGCGCCCAGGGCCGTATCGGCGATACGGCCGAGCATCCGGCCGCAGGACACGGGGTCGGCGATGCGTCCTCGCCGGACCGGGCGGCCGTGCCCCGGCCCGGCGCCGAAGTCGCCGCAGGCGTCGGTGTCGGTGATGACGCCGCGCCCGGGCATCCAGGCGCGGATCCGGGAGCTGCCGAGGTCGAGGGCGAGGCCGCGGGTGACGCCCCGGTACTCCTGGCGGACGGACCGGCCACGTCGCGGTCCGTCGTGCAGCGCACGCATCGCCCCTCCCACCGGCCTGCCAACGCAGCCGTTCGCACACCCATTGACCCGCTGGTAGCGAGGCATGACCGAGCCCTCACTATGCAATAGGGAGGCAAAGAAAGCCACTCCCTGGCAAAATCCAAGGGCTCGGGCACGGCGACGTCTCCGCCGGGTGTCACACCTCCGACGGGAGGAACCCGGCGATCAGTTCGGCGAACTCGTCCGGTGCGGCGATCCGGACACCGAGGTCCTCGGCCTTGGTGCGCTTGGATCCGGCCTTCTCTCCGGCGACCAGGAGCGTGGTGCGCTTGGAGACGCTGGACGATGACTTCCCGCCCGCTCGCTCGATCAGTTCGTTCATCTGATTCCGGGAGAGCTTCTCCAGCACGCCCGTCATGGCGCCGGTGACCACCACGTTCATCCCGTCCAGCGGCAGACCGGCGGCCCCCTCCCCGTCCGCAGCGGCAGCCGCTTCCGTGCCCTCCTCGCCCGGCTCGGGCGGCGGCGTCGCACCGGGCTCCGTCATGTTGACCCCGGCGGCCACCAGCTTCTCGATCAGCGGGGCCAGCTCCACCAGCTCCGCGACGACGCCCGCGGCCTTCTCCTTGCCGATGCCGTCGACCCGCTGGAGCTCCTCGGCGTCGGCGGCCCTGATCCGGTCCATGTCCGCGAAGTACCGGGCGATCCGCCGTGACATGGAGCGCCCGGTGCCGCGCACCCCCAGCGCGCAGAAGACCCGGGAGAGCGGCTGCGTCCGTGCCGTTTCGATGGCGGCCAGGAGGTTGTCGGTGCTGGTCTCGCCCATCCGCTCCAGGCCGAGCAGCTGCTCCCGGTCGAGGGTGAAGAGGTCGGCGAAGTCGGCCACCAGGCCGGCGTCGACGAGCTGGACGACCCGGGTGGCGCCCAGGCCCTCGATGTCGAGCTGATCACGGCCCGCCGCGTACGAGATGGAGGCGACGAGGCGGCAGTCGCGGCCGCGGACACAGCGCCAGCGCTGCTCGCTGGTGTCGATCTCGGAGCCGCACTGCGGGCATGCCTCGGGGAAGACTATGGGCTGCTCGTCACCGGTCCGCAGATGGGCGACGGGCGCCTCGATACGGGGGATGATGTCGCCCGCCTTGTAGACCATCACACGGTCGCCCAGGCGCAGATCACGGCGGGTGATGTCGGCCGGGTTGTGCAGCGTGGCGTAGCTGACGGTCGAGCCGTCGATCTCGACCGGTTCCAGTACGGCGCGCGGCGCGATGATGCCGGTCCTGCCCACGTTCCATTCGACGCCGAGGAGCCGGGTGACCTTCTCGACGGCCGGGAGCTTGTAGGCGATGGCCCAGCGCGGCGCCCTGGTCCCGGAACCGGCCTCGCGCTGGTCGGCCGCGAGATCGGCCTTGATCACGATGCCGTCGATGCCGAACGGCAACGAGGCGCGCCGGGCCGCGACTTCCTCGACCCGGCGCTGCACCTCCTCGACGGCGGTGACGGTGCGCGGTGCCACATCCGTGTCCGCCGCGGTGTGCACGCCGAGCCCGGCGACGTACTCCAGGACCTCGCTGTGCGGGAGTTCGGCGAGGGTGTCGGTCAGCTCTCCGGACTCGGGCAGCGGCAGGGCACCGTAGGCGAAGAACGTCATCTCCACCGTGTACGCGCGGTCCTTGGCGCGGAGTGTGCCCGCCGCGCCGTTCCTCGGGTTGGCGAAGGGGGCGCCGCCGTGCTCGGTCCGCACGGTGTTGGCCTGCTCGAACTGCTCGGTCGTCATGAGGATCTCGCCGCGCATCTCGATCGTCACCGGCTCGGTGAGCTGCTCGGGGAGGCCGGCCACGGTGCCGATCGCATGCGAGACGTCCTCACCCGCGGTGCCGTCGCCCCGGGTGATCAGCCGCTCCAGACGGCCCGCACGGTAACGGGCGGCGACAGCCAGGCCGTCGAGCTTCGGCTCCACGCTCCACGCGGCGACAGGCCTGCCGATCCGGCGCTCCAGCGACGCCGTCCAGGTGGCGAACTGCTCGGCCGAGAAGACGTTGTCCAGGGACAGCATCGGCACCGTGTGCGGCACGTCCCCGCTTGCAGTGCCGCCCGCCACCTTGCCGGTCGGGGACGCCTCCAGCGCCTCCTGCGGGTGCTCCTGTTCGTATGCGGCGATCCCCCGTACCAGCCGGTCGTACGCATCGTCGTCGAGCGTGCTCTCGCCCGTGGCGTAGTACGCGGCGGCGGCCTGTGACGCTTCTTCGACCGCGGCAGCGTAGGCGGCGGTATCGGCGAGCACAACAGCTGAGTTCGTCATGGCCCCCATCCTGCCGCCCACCACTGACAACGCCCTCTCAGCAGGGACAACGCCCCTCAGCCGGCCGCCTGAACCGTTCCGTCAGCCTCGTCGGCGCCACCCACCGCGCCCGGAGCGGCCAGCGGTATCTGCGGCCCCGAGCACTCCCTCAGCCAGCGCCGCAGCACCTCGTGCACCTGCTCGGCCCCCACCAGCTCCGTGCCCTGGGCCACCGGCGCCGACAGATCCGCCGGCCACAGCAGGAACGGCCGGGACTGCTCGCCGCCCAGACCACCGTGCGAGCCGATCTGCTCCTCGAAGGCGTGCACACAGCCCGTGGACCCGTCGTGCATCGAGTTGACCATGATGTCGGCGACGTGCGGGAAGGTGTCGGTGCGGCACACCGCGGCCGCCGCGCCCGGGCCGAAGGAGGCAAGCGGCCCTTCCCCGTCCTTCAGTTCCGACACCGGGACCTCGGCGCCGCCGCGGCCCAGCACCACCGATCCGTGCCGCTCGCTGCGGACCAGCAGAAAGCCGATGCCGGGGTGGTTGGCGAGGGTTCCGAGCAGTGCGGGACGGCTCCGGTCGAGCTGTTCGCGCGAGGCACGTCCCTCGATGTCGGGGAAGGAGATCAGGCCGAGGTTGCCGGAGGCGAGGACGACCGGGTCGGACGGCTTTGCGCGGTGTTCGGCCTTGCCCTCCTCGACCGGCCGGTGCAGGGCGATCCGTACCGCGTCACGCGCCTCCGAACCGCTGCGGGTGCGCTGCGCCCGACGAGGTACGGGCAGCCCGCAGCCCGCCCGCACCAGGTCCTTGAGCGTCAGCCCGTACGCCCCCGCGAAGGTCTCGCCGGGGCTCTGTCCGTGGTCGGAGAGCAGCACGATCCGGTAGGTGCGCGGGGTGTGTTCGGCGACCTTGACGATCAGGGCGAGCGAACGGTCCAGGCGCGCGAGCACCTTCTCCGCGTCGCGGCTGTTCGGTCCGGAGTGATGCGCCACCTCGTCGTACGCGACCAGGTCGGCGTAGACGGCGGCGCGACCGGCGAACATGTCCCCGATGACGGCTGCGACCACCACATCGCGTTCGACGACCGTCGCGAAGGCCCGGATGAAGGGGTAGAGCCCGCCGCGCTTGATCCGGGGCGTGTCCTTCCGTATCCGCGCCCTGGTGGACTGGCCGATCTCGCGGCAGACCTCGGCGGCGAACGACAGCGCGGTACGGACGGCGTTGGCCGGATCGGAGAAGTAGGCGAAGTACCCGGCGCGGGAGCGGCGGCCCTTGCCGAGCCGGGCCGCCATGGACAGGACGAGCGCCAGCTGGTCGGCGCCGCCGCTGAAGAGGTTGCCGCGGCTGGCACCGTCGAGCGTGAGCAGCCCGCCGTCATGGGTGCGTGCGATGGCCCGGCGCTGGAGTTCTATGGCGCTCGCGGGGCGGCTGGAGACCATGACGTCGCCGGTCTCCTTCTCGTACCAGCGGAAGGCGGGGACGTCGTGGTTGCTGCCGTGCAGGATGCCGAGCTGGCTGGCGCCGGTCTGGCTGGACCAGTCGGTGCGCCACGGGGTGAGCCGGTGGCCCTCCTTGTCGGCGAGCCAGTTCGTGACGGTCGGCATCAGGCCGGATTCGGCCGCCCGGGCGAGCACGTCATGGCCGACGCCGTCGAGCTGGATGAAGACGGTGCCCGGCGGTCCGCTGCGCCCGCTGTCCGCACCGCTGCGTCGGCGGCGGCGGTCGGCGAGCCGTGAGAGCCGGCGCCGGTAGGCGTTGTCGTCGCGGACGGCCAGCGCCGTGGAGGTCGCGGAGGCGACGGCGGACATCACGGCCGCGACGACGACCGCGGTCTCCGGGTTGGCGGCGCCGCGCCCGTCCGGGATGAGCCGCAGGGCGACCAGCAGCAGCGAGCCGTTCAGGAAGAAGACGAGCATCCCGAGGACGAGTGCGGGCACGACGAGCAGCGCCCGTACCAGGACCGGCCAGACCAGTGCCGAGAGCAGACCGAACGCTCCGGCGCCCCAGGCCGCGGTGAACGCGATCTTGGTGATGCTGTCGCCGTCGTCCGACTGGAGCTGGAAGTCCGGCAGAATCCCGGCGAGCGCCAGCATCGTGAGCGTCGAGACCGCCCACACCACAACCACTCGCATCAGGGCGCTGCCGGCTGTTCGCCATCGCCCGTCACCCACGCCGTTCCACCTCACGTCCGGACCCCGCCGTTCCGGGCCCTGTCCCCCAGCTTTTCACAGCGCGGCCGCGGGCCTCCTGCGGCAGCGGGCAGGAGACCGGTCAGCAGCCGTCGTATCCGGCGGTGGGCATGGAGAGCCTGCGGTGCACACTCGCCTTCGTACGGGCGTTGTACGGCGGCTCGTCCAGCCCCGCGATCTCCAGCCGTACGCCGCGCCGCTCGCACTCCGCGGCGAACTCCGGCACCGAGGTGAGGGCCCGCGCCAGCACCCGGTCGTTGGCGGCGACGAAGAGTTCGACATCGCCGCTCTCGACATCCGTCCACAGGGAGTGGTGGTCGGGGCGCAGCCCGTAGAAGCGCAACTGTCGGGTGACGACGTATCCCTTGTCGGCGGCCCAGCGGGCGCACATGTCGTGCTGGCTGCGGGTGTCCACGAGGAACGGATCGCTGTCGAGCTCTTCGAGCGGCGTGAGACTGGCGATGGCCGCCACCCGTACGTCCGTTGCGTCCCCCATGTCCGTTCTCCCCGTGCTAGGCGTACGGGCGACCCTACCCCTCCGGCTCCCGTACAAAAAGGCGCATGTCGGGACGGGAGGAGTGCGGAGTACGGGCACGGAACGCCGGTGCGCCCCCGCCCCGGGACTTCGCCGGACGGGGCGGGGCGCACATGGGACGGGTGGGTCAGAGCGACGTCATGACGTGCTTGATGCGGGTGTAGTCCTCGAAGCCGTACGCGGAGAGGTCCTTGCCGTACCCGGACTGCTTGTAGCCGCCGTGCGGCATCTCGGCGACGAGTGCCATGTGGGTGTTGATCCACACGCAGCCGAAGTCGAGGTTCTTGGACATCCGCATCGCCCGTGCGTGGTCCTTGGTCCATACGGAGGAGGCGAGGGCGTAGTCGACGCCGTTGGCGTACGCGACGGCCTGGGCCTCGTCCGTGAACGACTGGACGGTCATGACCGGGCCGAAGACCTCGTTCTGGATGATCTCGTCGTCCTGCTGGAGGCCGGAGACGACGGTCGGGGCGTAGAAGTAGCCCTTCTCGCCGACCCGGTGGCCGCCCGCCTCGACCTCGGCATGCTCCGGGAGGCGGTCGATGAAGCCGCTGACCTGGGCGAGCTGGCCGGCGTTGTTGAGCGGGCCGTACAGCACGTCCTCGTCGTCCGGCTGCCCCGTCTTCGTGTCGGCGGCGGCCTTGGCCAGGGCGGCGACGAACTCGTCGTGGACGGACTCCTGGACGAGGACGCGGGTCGCTGCCGTGCAGTCCTGGCCGGCGTTGAAGAAGCCGCCGACGATCAGGTCCTCGACCGCCTTCTCCAGGTCCGCGTCCTCGAAGATCACCGCCGGGGCCTTGCCGCCGAGCTCCAGGTGGACGCGCTTGACGTCCTTGGCCGCACTCTGCGCGACCTGGATGCCGGCCCGTACCGAACCGGTGATGGAGGCCATCGCCGGGGTCGGGTGCTCGACCATCGCTCGGCCGGTTTCGCGGTCGCCGCAGATGACGTTGAAGATGCCGCGGGGCAGCTCCAGCTCCTCCAGTACGCCGCCGATGATCTCGGCGATCAGAACGGTGGAGGCCGGGGTGGTGTCGGACGGCTTGAGGACGACGGCGTTGCCTGCGGCGAGCGCGGGCGCGAACTTCCACACGGCCATCAGCAGGGGGTAGTTCCACGGCGCGACCTGCGCGCAGACGCCGACCGGCTCGCGGCGGATGATCGAGGTGAGCCCCTCCATGTACTCGCCGGCCGAGCGGCCTTCGAGCATCCGCGCCGCACCGGCGAAGAAGCGGACCTGGTCGATGGCCGGGGCCAGCTCCTCGCTGCGGGTGAGGTGGAGCGGCTTGCCGGTGTCACGGCTCTCGGCGGCCACCAGTTCGTCGGCCCGCGCCTCCATCGCGTCGGCGATCTTCAGCAGGGCCAGCTGCCGTACGGACGGGGTGGTGTCCCGCCAGACGGGGAACGCGGCAGCGGCGGCTGCCATGGCCGCGTCGACGTCCGCATCGCCGGAGAGCGGGGAGGTCGCGTAGACCTCGCCGGTGCTGGGGTCCACGACGTCGAGGGTGCGGCCGTCCGAGGCGTCCGCGAAGACGCCGTCGATGTAATTGCGGAACGTGGTGCTCATGGAACCGGTCTCTCTCGTGGTCGGGCGGCGGTAGCGGTACGGGTGGGATGCTCGGTCGGGCAGTTGTACGAACGGAGCGCTCGGTCAGGCGGCTGTACGGGCGGACAGGTGCTCGTGGACCGCGGGCCAGCTGCCGTCGGCGGCGCGGGCGAACACGATCGTCTCCCGCTCGTGGACGGTCTCCTCGCCGGCCCGGGTGGCGATCGTGGTCTCCACGTCATGGCTGAAGACGGCCGTGGTGCCGTAGTGCTGGATCAGCTGTCCGGTCGAGGAGCAGCGCACGATGCGGAAGTCGTCCTGTGCCACCCACTGCTGCCACAGCGTCCGGTACTCGGCGGTGGAGCCGAGCCGCTGCGGGGTGGAGTGGAAGACGAACGTGGCGTCCGGGGCGAAGGAGCCGAAGTAGTCGTCGAGGCGGCCTTCGGCGAAGGCGGCGATCAGCGCGTCGGCAGCGGCCTGGACTTCCTGGACGTGGGTGGTGCTCATGTACAGCTCCTGGTTACGGGGCGGGGCAGGCGTCGGAGGCCGGGCCGTTCAGAGCGCGGTGGCCGGTTCGGCGGCGACGGTCTCCTCGTGCGGGCCGCCGGTGATGGACGGAACCGCCGTGTCCGAGGCCCTGACGAATCGGGGGCCGTCCGGGCCGTACACCCCGCGCGGCTCGGGGAAGAGGGTGAGCAGGCCGAGGTAGACCACGGCCGCGAGGGCCAGGCCGACCGGCAGGGAGATGTCCGCCCCGTTCGCGAGGTTGCCGAGCGGGCCGACGAACTGGCCGGGCAGGTTGGTGAACAGGAGCGCCACACCGGCGGAGAGGAACCAGGTGGACATCCCGCGCCAGTTCCAGCCGTGGTTGAACCAGTAGCGGCCACCGGTCTGGCGCCGGTTGAAGACCTGGAGCGCGTCCGCGTCGTACCAGCCGCGCCGGGTGACGTAACCGAGTGCCATCACGATCATCCACGGGGCGGTGCAGGTGATGATCAGCGTCGCGAAGGTGGAGATGGACTGGGCGAGGTTGAGCGCGAAGCGGCCGATGAAGATGAAGGCGATCGACAGGGCGCCGATGAAGAACGTCGACTGCACCCGGCTGAAGCGGGTGAAGACGCTGGAGACGTCGAGGCCGGTGCCGTACAGGGCGGTCGTGCCGGTGGACAGGCCCCCGATCAGGGCGATCAGGCAGAGCGGCAGGAAGTACCAGCCGGGCGAGATGGCGAGCAGTCCGCCGACGTAGTTGGGCGCGGCCGGGTCGACGTACTTGGCGGCCTTGGACGCGATGATCGAGGCGGTGGCGAGGCCGAAGACGAAGGGCAGCAGTGTGGCGATCTGGGCGAGGAACGCGGCGCCCATCACCCGGCGGCGGGGCGTCGTGGCCGGGATGTAGCGGGACCAGTCGCCGAGGAACGCACCGAAGGAGACCGGATTGGACAGCACGATCAGCGCGGCGCCGATGAACGACGGCCAGAACAGCGGGTCGGCGGTCGAGGCGAAGCTGCCCGCGTAGCTCGCGTCGAAGTCTCCCGCGAAGGCGAAGGCGCCGAGGACGAAGAGCGCCGATGCGGCGATCACCGCGATCTTGTTGACCATCAGCATAAAACGGAAGCCGTAGATGCAGACCACCAGGACGAGCCCGGCGAAGATCGCGTATGCAATGCCATACGTCACATTGGACTCGGGCACGCCGGCGAGTCGGTGTGCGCCGCCGACGAGTGCGTCGCCCGAGGACCACACCGAGATCGAGAAGAACGCGACCGCGGTGAGCAGCGAGAGGAACGAGCCGACGATCCGGCCGTGCACGCCCAGGTGGGCGGAGGAGGAGACGGCGTTGTTGGTGCCGTTGGCCGGGCCGAACAGCGCCATCGGGGCGAGCAGCAGCGCACCGGCGACAAGGCCGAGCAGCGTCGCCGCGAGTCCCTGCCAGAAGGAGAGCCCGAACAGGATCGGGAAGGCGCCCAGCACGCACGTCGCGAAGGTGTTGGCGCCGCCGAAGGCGAGCCGGAAGAGGTCGATCGGACGGGCGGTGCGGTCGGCATCGGGAATCCGCTCGACACCATTGGTCTCGACTTCGGTGATCGAAGCAGTCACGTGCGCTCCACCTCTTGTTCATGGGGACGGTTCCACAGTCTGTGGCCCCGGACGACGGTCGACAATTGTGCACATCACAGAGCACTACGCTGTTGTCTGTGGCCAGCGACAAACTCACCGTTGAGGATCTGCTCTCCTTCCCCGCTCTTCAGCTCTCCGTGAAGGCGGGCAGCAGCGGTCTGGGCCGCTCCGTGTCCTGGGCGCACGCCAGCGAACTCGCCGATCCGACGCCCTGGCTGCTGGGCGCCGAGGTGATCATGACGGCGGGCCTGGCGGTCCCGCGTACCGCCGCCGGACAGCGCGCCTATCTGGAGCGGCTCGACGACGCCGGTGTCTCCGCGCTCGCCCTGTCTGCGCAATTGCACATGCCACCGCTGCACGACGCTTTCTTCCGGGCGGCCGAGGAGCGCGGCTTCCCGGTCCTGGAGGTCCCGCTCGCCGTCCCCTTCATCGCGGTCTCCCAGGAGGTCGCCGCCTCGGTCCAGGAGGACGCCAGGCACCGGCTCGGCGCCCAGCTCCAGGTCTTCGGCTCGCTGCGCTGGCTGGTCGCCGAGGATCTCGACACGCCGACGCTGCTGCGCCGTCTGGAACGCCTCTCCGGTTACGACGTGTATCTCTGCACGCCCCAGGGGCGCCCCCTGCTGCCCGGCGTTCCGGTGCCGGAGCCGGGTGTCCTGCCCGCTTCCGTGGACGCTCCGCCGACCGTCCCGGGCGGGTTCGTGCTGCCCGTGCCGGCGCCCGGCGGCCCGGCGGGATTCCTCGTCGCGTACGAGCGGGAGGGCGCCCAGCCCGCCGGGCTCGCCGTCGTCCAGCACATCGCCACGGTGGCGGCGCTGCGGGTCGCGATGGTGCGCAACGAGCGCGAGACGCTGCGCCGCGAGGGCGCGGAGACGCTGGCCGAACTCCTTCAGGAGGTACTGGACCCGGAGGCGGCCCGGCGCAGACTCGCCCGGCATGCGATCGAGGGCGACACCGTGCTGATCGTGGTGCGGCAGACCACGGACGAGGCACTGCTGCGCTGTCTCCAGGACCATCCGCATCTGCTGCTCACCTGGGGTACGGACCGCTATGTCCTGGGGGCACCGCAGCTGGCCGCGGAGATCGGTGAACTGCCGGACGTGGCGGCCGGGATGAGCCGCCCGTTCCTGCCGGGCGCCCCACTGCGGGTGGCTCAGCGCGAGGCGCTCTGGGCGGTCTCGAAGGCCGTCGAGTCGGGCCGCTCCGTGGTCCGCTACGGCGACGACTCCCTGGGCCGCTGGCTCCCCGACGACCCTGCGGTCCTGACCGCGCTGGTCGAGCATGTGCTGGGCGAGGTCCTGCGCTACGACGAAGCCCATGACTCGCAGCTGCTGGTCTCGGTCCGTACGTGGATGGAGCGGGACCGCCGCACGGAGACGGCGGCTGCCGCGCTCCACATCCACCCGAACACCCTCGCCTACCGGCTGCGCCGCTTCGGCACGCTGACCGACCGTGACATGGCATCCACGGGGGCCCTGGCGGAGGTCTGGCTGGCCATTCAGGCGGCGGGGGCGCTGGGCCTCACCGACTGAGAGTGACCGGCCGAAGGCAACGACCGGACGGAGCCGGGTCACCCGTTCCGGTCACGGCACTAGGCTCGATGCCAGGGCCGGAAACAAGGAACCCGGGAACGAGGAGGCACCGCGTGCCGGTGGAAGTCACCTGGTGGGGTCATGCCACCTGCACGATCGAGGACTCCGGGGTCCGTGTGCTGACCGATCCGCTCTTCGCACGGCGCTTCGCACATCTGCGCCGCCGCCGCGGCAAGCTGCCCGGCCCCCAGGCCGCGGTCGCCGATGTGGTGCTCGTCTCGCATCTGCACTCCGATCATCTCCATCTGCCGTCACTGGCCCGGCTCGCCCCCGGCAGCCGGCTGATCGTGCCGGTGGGTGCGGTGCGCTCGGTGCCGGGGCTGCGGGTGCTGCGCTCGGTGCGCGGGCTGCGGATCACCGAGGTGGCACCGGGCGACGAGGTCCGGGTCGGCGAGGTGCGGGTACGGGCGGTTCCCGCACTGCACGACGGCAGGCGCCTGCCCATGGGCCCGCACCGCTCCCCCGCGCTCGGCTATGTGGTCGAGGGCGAGGCACGCACATACTTCGCCGGCGACACCGGGCTCTTCGACGACATGGCCCAGGCAGTCGGTCCGGTGGACGTTGCGCTGCTGCCGGTGGGCGGCTGGGGTCCGTATCTGGGCCACAGTCATCTGGACGCGGGCCGGGCCGCGCAGGCTCTGGCCCGGCTGGCGCCGCGGTCGGCCGTGCCGGTGCACTACGGCACGTACTGGCCGATCGGAATGGACGGAGTCAGGCCGCACGAGTTCCACGCACCCGGTGACGAGTTCGTCCGCAAGGCGGCGCTGCTGGCGCCGGAGGTGGCCGTGCACCGGCTGTCCCACGGCGAACATGTGCGGCCGGAGGCCGCCAGGTGATCCAGGAGGTCGTGAGACAGCTGCCCCCGGAGTCGACGCAGCAGGCGGTCGGCTATCCGTCCCTGTTCCTGCTGGTGGCGCTGGGCTCACTGGTGCCGGTGGTGCCGACGGGTGCGCTGGTGAGTTCGGCCGCGGTGGTGGCGCTGCATCAGTCGTCGCCGTTCTCGCTGCTGATCGTCTTCGGGGTGGCGTCGGCCGCGGCGTTCCTCGGCGACATCTGCCTGTACTGGCTCGGTCAGCGCGGGGTGCGGTCGAAGAACGGCTCGAAGTGGCTGAAGACGATCAGCGACCGGGCCGCTCCGGAGCGACTGGCTCAGGCGCAGCAGAAGCTGGACGAGCACGGTGCTGTGGTGCTCGTGCTGTCGAGGCTGGTGCCGGCGGGGCGGATTCCGGTGATGCTGGCCTGTCTGCTGGGCCGGATGCCGCTGCGCCGGTTCGCCCGCGGGGATGTGCCGGCCTGTCTGGCGTGGGCGGCGACGTACCAGCTGATCGGCATTCTGGGCGGTTCGCTCTTTCCCGAGCCGTGGCAGGGTGTGGTCGCGGCGGTGGGTCTGACGCTGCTGATCAGCGGGACGCCCGCGGTGTGGCGCAGGATGCGGGCGCGGTTCAGCCACTGATCGTGCGGGGGGCCGGTTCAAGGACGCGGGAGCCGCCGATCGGCAGGTCCCAGAGCCGTGTCCGGGGGTGTCCGGCCCGCTGCCAGGCGGTACGCAGTCGGGTCAGGGGTTCGAGTACCGGCTCCGCCGAGAGCAGGAAGGTGGCCCAGTGCATCGGCGCCATCGCGCGGGCGCCGAGGTCCTCGTACGCCTGCACGGCCTCCTCCGGATCGGTGTGTACGTCACCGAGCCACCAGCGCGGTTCGTACGCCCCGATCGGCAGCAGGGTCAGATCGATGCCGGGGTACCGGCGGCCGATCTCGCCGAACCAGTGCCCGTACCCGGTGTCGCCGGCGAAGTGGATCCGCTGCCCGTCGCGGCCGGCGGTGCCGATGATCCAGCCGCCCCACAGGGAGTGGCAGGTGTCCGTGAGGGTCCGCTTGGACCAGTGGTGGGCGGGCACGAAGTCGAAGCGGACGCCGTTCAGCTGTGCCGATTCCCACCAGTCGAGTTCGGTGACACAGGTGAAGCGGCGACGTCGGCACCAGCGGCCGAGCCCGGCGGGGACGAACAGCGGAGTGTCCTTGGGCAGTCTGCGCAGGGTGGGGGCATCGAGGTGGTCGTAGTGGTTGTGGCTGATGACGACGGCGTCGACGGGCGGCAGGTCCTCCCAGCGGACGCCGACCGGGGTGATCCTGGCCGGGGTGCCGAGGATGCGCCGGGACCAGACGGGGTCGGTGAGGACGGTCAGCCCGCCGGTGCGCACGATCCAGCTGGCGTGCCCGGCCCAGGTCACGGATGTGGTGCCCGCAGGGGTGGCGGGCAGGGGTTCGGGGGCGTACGGGAGCCGGTGGATGCCGCGCAGTCCCTCCGGGTCGGGCCGCAGGGCGCGCTCACGGGCCAGCCGGGACATGCTCATGACACCAGGCAGCGGTGCGGTGAGCCGGTCGGCGAAGGTCCTGGGCCAGATCCGGAGCTCGCCGAGCGGACGCGGCTCGACGACCTCGCCGAGAGAAACCTGGTGCGGGTGCGCGGTCCCGGTGGGGGAGCGCTCGGTCTGTTCCGTCATCGAGAGACTCCCGTCTCGGCGTTTCGTCATCGGAGTTCGTCGAGGGCTGCTCCGAAAATGCTCAGGGCTTGAGCGACATGCGGCAATTCCAGGGGCTCCACAGCGGTGAGGGACTCCATCTGCTGTTCCGGAGTCGACCCGAGCAGCGTCCCGGTGCCCAGCCGTACGCGCAGCGCCCCCAGTTCGTCGCCGAACCGGTGGCCGCCCGGCGCCGGTGCACCGAGACGCTCCGTCAGGTATTCCTCCAGTTCCAGGGAGTCCGTGACACCGCGGTTCGCCAGCTTGGATCTGAGCGGCCCGAGGTCGGCGTAGAGATGGCGGCCGGCCTGCGGGGGCCTGGCCAGCGCGCCCGATGCGAGGACCGCGCGGTGGGCCGCTGCCGCGACCTGCGCCTGGAGCGCGGCGGCCCGGCGGACCCGGTCGGTGACGGAATCCGGTTCGCGCAGCGCGTGGGCGGCGGCCATGGCGACGGGCCCCGCGACGTGCGCGCCGAGTGCGGTGAGGATGTCGAGAGTACGGGCATGGCGCACCGCCGCCCGCTCGGTGTCCGGGAAACGGGCGACCGCGACCGGCCAGGCGGACGGGGTCAGCGCACCGGCGAGATCACAGACGACCGTGACATCGTCGGGGCACATCTCGGCCGGACTGAGCAGGACCGTGTCGTGCGGCCGGTGCAGGGTGTCGCGCCAGGTCTCGTCGCTGACGATGTGCAGCCCTTCGGCGACCGCCGCCTCGCACGCCTCGCGCACGAGTTCCGGCGGGGCGACCGTGGCGGTCGGGTCGTCGACGACGGAGATCAGCAGCAGCCGGGGCCTGCCTCCCTCGGCGCGCACCCTGCGTACGGTCTCCAGCAGCGCGTAAGGATCGGGCACGCCGCCGCACTCGGCCGGGGTCGGCACATGGTAGGCGGGCCTGCCCAGCAGCCGGGCCTGCGGGATCCAGGTGGCTGTGCAGGGGCGCGGCATGAGCACGTCGCCGCCGTGCGCGGCGATCAGCGCGAGCAGCAGCGGCGAGGCGCCCGGGGCGGCGGCGATGTTCTCCGGGCTGCCGTGCAGTCCGCGCCGCTCCCAGTAGGCGGTCGCGGCCTCGCGCAGGGCGTCGCCGCCGCCGGTCGGTTCGGGTTCGCTGCGGCCGGCCGCGGCGGCGAGCACCTCGGCCAGCTCCGGCAGGACGGGCAGACCGGGATCGGGTGCGGGCGGCCCGTACCGGACAGGACCGCGGTCCTCCCGCACGGTATTCGCACCACTCCCGCCCCGCTCCTTGCGCCCCGCCCGTCCGGTCTGCTTCCGCGCCATCCGGGCCTCCTTCGCCGCCGCCCCGTCACCCTGTGCCGTCGTCGCGCACTCAGGCCCCTTTATACGAGGGTTCGACCGACCGCGCCCGCCCAGCGGAGCCGACGAGCCTCCCGCCCGGCAGCCGGGAGGCGGGCTCAGCCCGCGAAGGCCGTCCCGGGCATCCCGTGCCCCGCGTCCGGCAGCACCAGCAGCGAGCCGGACAGCGGATGCGGGGCGGCGAGCCCGGCGCGGGCCGAGGTGATGTAGAGGTCGCGCAGGTCCGTACCGCCGAAGGCGCAGGCCGTCGGGCGCTGTACGGGGAGTCCGACGATCCGGTCCAGGGCGCCGTCGGCCGTGTAGCGGCGCACCGCGGCGCCGTCCCAAAGGGCGACCCAGACGGCTCCCTCGGAGTCGACCGTCAGCCCGTCGGGGAATCCCGCACCTTGCTCGACGGTGGCGAACGGGCGTCGGTTCACGGCGTGTTGACCGTCGAAGTCGAAGACGTCGATACGGCGCGTGGGCGTGTCGATGAAGTACATCAGCCGCCCGTCCGGGCTCCACCCGACGCCATTTGCGCAGGCCACGACGGGCAGCACCGAGGTGACCGCGCCGTCGGATGCGATGCGGGCGAGGCTGCCGCCGGTCGCCGCACCGTCGTAGCGCATCGTGCCCGCCCACAGCGCCCCGTCCGGAGCGACCCCCGCGTCGTTGCCGCGCCGCCCGGGCTCGGGGTCGTGGACCAGCCAGTGGAAGGCGCCGTCGGGGTCGTACAGGCCGATGCCGTCGCGCAGGTTGACCACAAGTCCGCCACCGGCGCGCGGCTTGGCCGCTCCGACGTGCTGTTCGGTGGCCATCACCGTACGGCGGCCGCTCGCCGGGTCGTAGGTGTGCACGCGGGCGGAGATGATGTCGACCCAGATCAGCCGGCCGGTGACGGGATCCCAGGTCGGTCCCTCGCCGAGCTCGGCCTGCTCGTGTACGGCCATATCCAGGCGTGTGGTGGTCACTTCTGCCCCTCGCGGTGTCCGAGCAGGCCGCAGAACGCGGCGTCGCCGTGGAGGAAGAGCTCGAGCACGTCCGGAGCCCTGGTCACCGCGGGAACGAGTCGCCCCATGGTCGTGCACCCATCTCTCACGTTCGGCACTTCGGCCATCGGCCGGAATCACGAACACAAGGTAGTCGGGTGGCACTTGCCGCGACAATGCCGGTGACCGCGGGTGAGGTCAGGCCCACCGGCCGAGGAGCGGGAGCAGCTCGGTCTGCGGGTCTGCGTCCGCGGGGGTCTCGACGGGCGGAGCGAACAGGCCGCTCTGCGAGAGATCCTTCGCATACGGTCCGACCTCGCGGCGTGTGAACGCGACCAGTGGTGCGGGCAGCCGCTCGTCGGCGCCGATGGCCCGGGACAGGTCCCAGGCGTGCACCACCGCGTCGGCGACCATCTGCGCGCAGTAGGCATCGGCGGCACTGTTCCCGTACGACAGGTTCACCGTCCGCTCCAGGGCACCGGGCGCCTCGAAGGCCTGGCGCGCCCCGTCCGCCGCCCGGTCCCACACGGCTACGGGGTCGTCGCCCAGCACATCGCCGTCGAAGGCGTCACCGACCTCGGCGACGGTGCGGCCCTCGGTGAGCAGGGGTGGCACCCAGAGCTGCTCGGAGACGAGATGGGTGACCAGATCGCGGACGGTCCATTCGGTGCACGGCGTCGGTGCGGACCACTGGTCGTCGCGTACGCCATGCACCCGGTCCGTGAAGAGCCGGAGCGCCTCGCCGTGGCGGTCGAGAATTTCGCTGGTGGAGACAGATGCCATGGGGTCCACCCTCCCCGGCCCGTGACGGGCGCGCGAGCGCGCCTCCTGGTTCGGCACGTCCGGGCGGGGTATTCGCTGTCCCATGTCTTCACCGCGTGCCCCGTTCACCGTCCCGTCGTCCACCGCACTGCGCGACTGGCTGCACCGCCGCGATCTCGCCGTGTTCCATGGCCTGGCCCACCGGAACTGGCCGGGCGCCGAGCCCGTGCTGCCACGACTGAGCCGCAGCGCCGATCACGGGCTGCTGTGGTTCGGTGCCGCGGCGGGCCTGGCGGCGCTGGGCGGCAGTGCCCGGGCCCGGCGGGCCGCGCTGCGCGGGATCGCCTCGCTGGCCGTGGCGTCGGCCGCGATCAACACCATCGGCAAGGGCACGGTGCGCAGGGAGCGTCCGCTGCTGGACACCGTGCCGGTGATCCGTCAGCTCAAGCGTCAGCCGTTCACCACGTCCTTCCCTTCCGGGCACGCCGCGTCGGCCGCGGCCTTCGCCACGGGTGTCGCCCTCGAATCGAAGGGCTGGGGTGCGGTCGTCGCACCGCTCGCCCTGTCCGTCGCCGCCTCCCGCGTCTACACCGGAGTCCACTATCCGAGTGATGTGCTGGCCGGTGCGGTGCTGGGCGCCGGGGCCGCGTTGGCGCTGCGGGGTGTCGTACCGACCCGCGGACAGCTCCCGGCACCCGGCCGCCCGCCCGGCCATGCGCCCGCGCTGCCGGCCGGCCAGGACCTGGTGGTCGTCGTCAACGAGGAATCGGGCACGGCGACCGCGACGGCCTCGCTGGTACGGAACGCGTTGCCGTGCGCCGAGGTGGTGGAGTGCGCCCCCGAGGAGCTCTCCGCCGAGCTGGAGAAGGCCGCGGGACGGGGCAGGGCACTGGGGATCTGCGGCGGGGACGGCACGGTCAACCGGGCCGCGGCCGTCGCCGCCGCACACGGTCTGCCGCTCGCCGTGTTCCCGGGCGGAACGCTGAACCACTTCGCGTACGACCTGGGCATCGAGACCGTGGACGACACCTGCGCCGCGCTGACCGCGGGCGATGCGGTACGGGTCGACCTCGGCCGTTTCCGGCCCGGACCCGAGGGGCCCGATGGCGGGCACGGCTACTTTCTCAACGCCTTCAGCCTGGGCGTCTATCCGGAATTGGTACGGACCCGTGAGCGCTGGGCCCCGCGAATCGGGGGCTGGCCGGCGGGCTTGGTCGCGGCATGGGAGGTGCTGCGTGGCGAGCGCCCGCTGGAGGCGGAGCTGGAGGGTCGGCGGCGCCCGCTGTGGCTGCTGTTCGTGGGCAACGGCCTGTTCCAGCGGGTGGGTCCGGCACCCGGCCGCCGGCACAATCTCGCGGACGGCCTGCTGGACGTACGGGTGGTGCACGGCGGACGCACGCCGGGCCTGCGCCTGCTCGCGGCAGCCGTCGCGGGCCCGCTGACCCGCTCCCCCGTACATGCGGCGGAACGGCGCCGGAGGGTGCGGATCGCCGGCCTGAAGCCCGGCACACCTTATGCGTACGACGGCGAAGTGGCGTACAGCCGACGCGAGTTGATGATCGACAAGCTTCCGGAGGCACTGACGGTGTACTGCCCGATGCCGGTGTAGAGGAGCGTCCGGGAATCAGCCACGCGCGAGCGAACAAAGGGCGGCCGACTGCCGGTTGGCCGCCCCTTCCGCATACCGGTCAACCCTGGCGCGTCCATATGTCAAGACGCACATCTCATCATTCGACATTCGAGCGTACGGTGACCGCATCGATCAGCGCTTCGCGGTTCGCATTTCGCGCTCTGCGTTTTGAGAAAGGATCCACGGCCATGCCGAAGGAGACCGCCGTCTATACCCACGGCCACCACGAGTCGGTGCTGCGCTCGCACCGCTGGCGCACCGCCGCCAACTCCGCCGCGTATCTGATCGACGAACTCCGCCCGGGCATGGCCGTGTTGGATGTCGGCTGCGGACCCGGCACCATCACTGCGGATCTGGCCGCGCTGGTCGCCCCCGGCCGGGTGACCGCAGTCGACACCACTCGGGAGATCCTGGACCGGGCGGCCGAGGCCGCGTCCGAACGCGGCTTGGACAACGTCGAGTTCACCACCGCCGATGTCCATGCCCTGGACTTCCCCGACGACTCCTTCGACGTGGTCCATGCCCATCAGGTGCTCCAGCACGTGGGCGACCCGGTACAGGCGCTGCACGAGATGCGGCGCGTCTGCCGCCCCGGCGGCATCGTCGCGGCCCGCGACAGCGACTACGCGGCGATGACCTGGTACCCCGAGGTACCGGGCATGGACGCCTGGCAGGAACTGTACGCACGGGTGGCCCGCGCCAACGGCGGCGAGCCGGACGCGGGCCGCCGGCTGCTCTCCTGGGCCCGCCGGGCCGGCTTCACCGACATCGCCCCGACCGCCGGCAACTGGTGCTTCGCCACCCCGGAGAGCCGCGCCTGGTGGAGCGGACTGTGGGCGGACCGTACGGTCGGCTCGGTGTACGCGAAGCTGGCCGTGGACGGCGGCCACGCAAGCACCGGGGAGCTGGCCGCGATCGCCGCGGCCTGGCGCGAGTGGGGTGCACAGGACGACGCCTGGTTCATGGTCCCGCACGGCGAGGTGCTCTGCCGGGCCTGAGCACCGCCAACTACCCTTGTCCGCATAGACATTCTGGGAACCACGCTGCGTATCTGCGTCGACGACCTGGAGGCCGCGGTGGCCTTCCACGAGGATCTCACGGCCAGTTCTGCGCCGCGCTTCGAGCGCGGAGGGGTCTCGGTCGCGGCGATCAGCTGCTTTCTGCTGATGAGCGGCCCGGAGTCGGAGCTGGAGATCCTTCGCAAGGTGACGGCGACGATCGCGGTCAAGGATGTCGACGAAGCCCATGCCCCCCTCACCCGCGTCGGCGCCCGGATCCTCGCAGGGCCGGTACCGACGCCGGTGGGCCGCAATCTGATCGCGGTGCATCCGGACGGCCCGGTCTTCGAGTACGTCGACCGGAACCTGACCGTCCGACCCGCGGCCGTCCGACCCGCGCCGGTGGAGGTTGGCGCGGGCCGGACGGCCTTCGCCGTCACGTCCGGGGGCGCATCCGGTAGTTGTACCTGTCCGGCAGCGGCTCGTCGGTGAGCTCGGCCCACACCTCGTCCAGGATCTCCGCACCCTCGCGCAGATCCGCGACCTCGAAGCCCTCGTCGAAAACGGCCCGGGCGGCGGCGCGGTCGCCCTCGGCGATCAGCAGCCGGGCCTCCAACAGGCGTGAGCGGCCGCGCTGTTGGACAGCCGGGCGCAACCCGGTCCACACCGTCCGGGCCGCTTCGGGGCGCCCTGCCGTCAGCAGTGCCTCCATCGCCTCGCGGCCGAGCGCCGCCGTGGCGGACGTCCAGGCATCGCCGTCGTCGCGACGTTCCGCGCACAGGTCGTCGAACGCCTCGGTGTAGAGGTCGGCCGCCCGGTCCCGCTGGCCGCCCTCCTCGGCGGCGACGGCGAGGCAGCGCAGCAGCGGCCAGCGGGACGGGGCGAGAGCCAGTCCGCGTTCCCAGCTGCGGACCGCCTGGGCGCGGTCGCCGGCGTGCCACTGGGCGACGCCGAGGTGATACTCCGTGAGGGGTTCGGCGGAGGCCGTCTCCAGCATGTCGCGCCAGTGCGGGGAGACCAGGGAGGGGCCGGGCGGGGTGACCCTGCACGGTTCGGGGAAGACGCCCTGGTCAAGCAAGTCCAGCCAGGGTTCCTGTTGTTCACCCAGGGTCGACTCGGCGAACGGTGTGCCGGGGAGCTTGTACGTGCCACGCCGGACTTCGAGGGCGCCCCAGCCGGAGCCGGTGGCGAGCGATTCGCCGGGCTCGGTGTCGGCGAAGGGTCGCCAGGCGGTGTACGCGGCGTCGACATCGGCGCGCGGCAGCACCTCGGCGAGCCGTCGCTCGGTCTCGGCGCGGGCTGCCGCCCAGTCGTCTCCGTGCACGGCCCGGGGGTCCGCGGACAGCGGTCCGTACGACTCCAGCCAGCTGAACTCTGCGCCCGGTTCGAGGGGGATGTGTTCCAGCTGGGTACGGGCGAGTCCGGCCTGGATCTCGGCGTATCCGACGGTGCCGGGCTCGGTGAGCCACTCCTGCCAGCGGCGCCCGCCCGGGCCGCTGCCCCACAGGAACAGCTTTCGGCCGCGCAGCAGATCGGTCGACGTCTGGACGAGTCCGTGGCCGCCCTCGTCGAGGGAGGCGATCCAGCGACGGGCGCCGTCGGGCACCTCGTAGAAGTAGTCGGCGGGGAAGTCGCCGCGCAGCGGGTACGTACGGTCGACGGAACCGGTCTCGGGTACCGGGACCCGGGTCAGGGTCCGCTCGTAACCGAAGTGCCATGCCTCGTCGGCCGGTGCCAGGACGCGGGTGCGCTCGCCCTCGGGTACGGCGATGTTGGACCACCAGTAGACGGGTGCGGTGTGTTCGTGCGGATTGCGTATCCGTACGCCGACGTGCAGGAAGTCGGAGTCCTCGGGCAGCCAGAGGTCCACCTGGAACGGCAGGTCGCGCAGCCGCTCCCACTCCCAGAGGCGGACCATTTCACCGCCGTCGGGTGCGGGCACCCGGGCGGCGTGGACCGGGGCGCAGGACAGTGTGGTGTGACCCGTGGCGCCGATGTTCCATTCGATGCCGCCGGAGAACCATGCGCCGTTGAGCGCGAAATCGGCGGGCTGCAGGACGGGGTTGGTGTAGAGGAGTTCGCGGCCGGTCGGCTTGTGGTGGAGGGAGTGGATGCGGCCGCCGAGCCCGGGCAGCACGGTGGCCCGCAGCCGGTCGTTCTCGATGATGATCGCGTCCAGTCCGGTGGGGACGCGTTCGCGCCCGTACCCGTCGAGGATGCGGACCGGGAGCACAGTGGCCAGTGGTTCGTAGCCGATCTGGCGTGCCATGTCACGTGGCAGTCCGGCCCGGTCGCGGTCGTCGACGACATGCATCTCGTCGAGCGGCCGCAGTGCGGGCAGCGGGTTCTCCGGGCCCAGTGGTGCGGCGGGCAGAGTCAGTACGGCACGTCGTACGGTCGTGGCCAAGGCAACCTCGCTCCCTCACGCGGGCCGCCGCAGGTCCGGGCGCCCCCCGATGACCATGGAACACGCTGGACAGCGGCCCGGCCAGGGGCGTCGCCGTCAGACTTCGGCAAAGGACCACGGAGGCGACGGCCGAGGCCGCCCTCCTTGCAATGCCTCGGGGCTGCCGCCCCCGCGATAATTCGCGTGCGCCCCGTCCCCACCGCCGTAACCTTGGCCCTCGACGGTTCACGAGCGGAATGCGGAGCGGGAAACACGATGAGCACGCAGCACACCTACCGAGTGATCGTGCGCGGTACCTGGGACGGCCTGACGGATGAGGCGCGCGCCCGGCTCCTGTCCGAGGTGGACCTGCACGGCCTGAGCGCGATGCAGTTCACCGAGGAGGGCTCCCTGACGTACGACCGTGTGCTCAAGCATTTCAGCTTCCGGTTCGTGGTCGTGTCGGACGCGGAGGACGGCGAGGAGATGGCATCCGCGATCGCCGAGGACCGGGCCGAGACGCTGCTGAAGGAGCAGGGGTACGGCCATGGCGAACTGCGGTCCACGGCGACGGACATGGACACCATGAAGATCAACTACAAGGGCCGGCGCGACGACGGGGCGGCCGCCGCGCGCCCCGCCGACGGCAGCCCGCTCAGCTGAGGTCCACCTCCGGCTCGTACATGTCCAGCCACATCGCGAGGTCCAGGGTGCGTTCCAGGCCGCGGCGGGACGCCGAGGTGATCCGGGGTGCGTCGTGGTCGGCGACCCGTTGGAGCCGGGCGCGGTCGATGAGGTCGAAGACCCGGTGGTCCGGGCGCGCGAGCAGGTCGTGGGCGTGCTCCTGGAGGGCGACGGCGTACTTCGGGTCCTGGGTCGACGGATAGGGGCTCTTGGTCCGCCCGTACACGGACCGGGGAAGCAGATCCGCGGTCGCCTCGCGCAGCAGGCTCTTCTCCCTGCCGTCGAAGGACTTCAGGGCCCAGGGGGTGTTGTAGACGTACTCGACGAGCCGGTGGTCGCAGAACGGCACCCGGACCTCCAGGCCGACGGCCATGCTCGCGCGGTCCTTGCGGTCGAGCAGGATGCGTACGAACCGGGTCAGGTGGAGATGGCAGATCCGGCGCATGCGGTACTCGAAGTCGCTCTCGCCGGTGAGCCGTTCGATGCCGGCGACGGCGGAGTCGTAGCTGTCGCGGATGTACGTCTCCAGGCCGAGGGCCTGGCTCACGTCGTCGCGGAGCATGCCCGCGTCCTCGCCGAAGTGCTCGGCGAACCGCACCAGCCAGGGGAAGGTGTCGGCGCTGCGGGCCTCCTCGTCGAAGAACTGGAGGTAGCCGCCGAAGACCTCGTCGGCCGACTCGCCGGACAGGGCGACGGTCGAGTGTTCGCGGATGGCCCGGAAGAGCAGATAGAGCGAGGCGTCCATGTCGCCGAGGCCCATGGGGATGTCCCGGGCACGGATCATCCGGGCGCGTACGTCGGGGTCGGCGAGGGTGTTCGGGTCGAGCAGGATGTCGCGGTGGAGGGTGCCCGCCTGCTCGGCCACGTCGTGCACGAACGGGGTGTCGGGGGTGGTGCGCAGGTCGTCGGCGACGAAGTTCTCGGTGCGTCCGACGAAGTCGACTGCGAAGGTACGGACCTTCTCGCCGCTCTCGGCGAGCTGCTGGGCGGCGAGCAAGGTGACCGCGGACGAGTCGAGGCCGCCGGAGAGCAGGACGCAGCGGGGTACGTCGGAGACCAGCTGGCGGCGCACGATGTCGTCGAGCAGCGACCGTACATGGACGATCGAGGCGTCCCGGTCGTCGGGGTGCGGACGGGTCTTGAGCTGCCAGTAGACGTGCCGGCGCAGGCCGCCGCGGTCCACGGTGACGACCGTGCCGGGCTCCACCTCGTACATGCCGTCCCATACGGCGTGGCCGGGGTTCTTGACGAGGGTGAAGAGCTCCCGGAGCCCGTCGAGGGTCACCCGGGGCCGGGCCACCGGATTGGCGAGGATGGCCTTGGGTTCCGAGCCGAAGAGCACTCCGTCGGGCGTCGGCCAGTAGTAGAAGGGCTTGACGCCCATCCGGTCGCGGATCATGACGAGCTTGTCGTGGCGGCTGTCCCAGAGAGCGAAGGCGTACATGCCGTTGAGCCGTTCGGCGACGGCCTCGCCCCACTCCAGATAGCCGTGCAGCACGACCTCGGTGTCCGAGTCGGTGATGAAGCGGTGCCCGCGGGCGGTCAGTTCGGTGCGGAGTTCAGTGAAGTTGTACGCCTCACCGGAGTAGACGAGGGCGACGTCTCCCTCGGGTGTGCCGACGGTCATGGGCTGGCGTCCGCCGGGCAGGTCGATGATCGCGAGCCGCCGGTGCCCGAGCCCCGCGTGTTCGGCGATCCAGGTCCCCCGGTCGTCGGGGCCCCGGCAGGACATGGTCTCCGTCATCGCGTCCAGCGTCGCGACGTCTTCGGCTGCCCGCAGATCGCGGTCGAAGGAGACCCAGCCGGCGATGCCACACATACGCGTCCTCCCGATTCGGTCCCGGCCGGAAAGCGGTCGTACGCACGGTGCCGTCGCATGGGCGGCATGCCGAAGGCGAAGGCCCGGCAGAACCAGTTGTATTTAGCAGCTATGTAACGAGCCTGTGCCTGCGATTGCGTACGGTCAACACGGTCGTTCCATCGGCACAGGCCGGCACCTCATACTTTCGGCCGCCATTTTCCCCTTCCTATACGGAGTGCTGCGCTCCGCAACCCGTACGGAAAAGGCCCGCAGGCCCGGCGGGCGGCCCGAATCAGCCACGGGCAAAGACTTGCCCAATCCGGGGTGGGCCAGTGGGGTGCACCCGGCGGGTCAGCAGATGGTCCGATACCCCACATCGGGCAGATGTGCCTGCCATTCGTCCTTCGAGAGACCGCCTCGGGAGCGTGAGCAGACGGCGGCTGCCGCCCGGGACAAAGCGAGCGGATAGGTGCGCAGGGCGGTGTACGGGGTGGTGACGCGGAGCCGGCTGCCATCTGCGGCGAAGGCCAGCGCCAGCACGGGCCCGTCCGCGGCGGGCAGCGGTGCTCCCTGGGAGCCGGGGTCCTCGGTGCTCCACATACGCACGGAACCGTCGGGTGAGCCGACGGCGACGGAACGGCTGTCGGCGGAGAACGCGAGGGCCGGTTGCGGGAGCCCGCCGTCGGTGCCGGGCGCCAGCACCGCGAGGCGGCGGCGCCCCGCCCCGTCCCACAGGGTGACGCGTCCGAGGTGGTCGGCCATGGCCAGGTATTGGCCGTCGGGACTGTAGGCGGCGGTTGTGACAACGCTCTCGCCCCGCAGGACGCGCCTCGCCCGGCCCGACTCCGGTTCCACCGACTGGCCCAGCTCCGTGAGGAGTCGGCCGTCCGGGGCCGTCGCCACCACGGAGCCGTCACGCTTGCGGTACACGGTGGACCAGGCGGGGTCACCGTTCAGTTTCCCAACCTCGATGGTCTGGCCTGCGGCGGAGGAACGGGAGACGGTCACCGACCGGTCGTCGAGGGAGACGCCGACGAGGTCGCTCACGTGCAGCTGCGGTCCACGGGGGTGAACGGAGATGGTCGTGGCACCGGACTGGTAGGCGAAGGTGCGGCTGTCGGGGCTGAATGCCATCAGGCGGTCGCAGCGATCGCAGAACGGTCCGGTGTACGCGGCGTCCTGCCGGCCTGTGACGGTGTCGCGCAGCCGTACTTCGTATCTCTTGCCGTGCGGCGTGGAAAGGGTGGTTGCGGCGGCGAGGGTCTTGCCGTCCGGGCTGAACCTGGCCCTGCTGAGGGGCTGCCGCTGCCGGCCCGGGGAGAGCACTCCGTCGAGGGAAATGGACCGGACGGCGATCGCCGGGGCCGTCCCCTCCTCGTAGCGCAGGACCCGGCCCTCGATGTCCAGGGTGAGACCGTTGAAGCCCGCTCCGGACAGCGGCTGGCGGAGCACCGGGGCTGACAGGTCGGCCGTACGCCAGAGCAGGGCCTCCGTGGCGCTGAGGGTCGCCACGTAGGCGCCGTCCTGACTGAACACGAACTCGAACGGATCGGGGACGGGGATGCGGCGCCGCTCGTGTCCGGTGCGTATGTCCCACGTGCGGACCCCGGTGCCGGAGCGGAATGCCAGCCCCCGGCTGTCCGGGGTGAAGGTGAACCCGTCCATGTCGCACGCGTGCGTGCGCGCGGCCCCCGGGATGCGCAATTCGCTGCGTCGTCGGGTGTCCCACACCTGGAGCAGGCCGGTGTCCGAGCAGAACGCGAGCAGCCTGTCGTCCGGGCTGACGACGAGGCCGCGGGCTTCCAGGCTGTGGAGCGGGATCTGTGACAGCAGCCGGCCGTCGCGGAGATTCCACAGCTTGATGACGCGGTGGTGCTCCTGAACGGCGAAGGTCCGGCCACCCGGCGTGTAGCCGCCTTCGAAGGTCCAGTCGTCGGCGCCTTCGGGTGGTCCGAAGACGGGCCCGGTCGGACGGCCCGCGACCAGATCCCACATGCGGTAACCGGCGAGGGTTCGGATCACGACGCTCCGAGTGTCCGGGCTCACGTCCACGATGTGGTCCGCGTGCTTTCCCAGGCCCGGGTACGGCGGGAGTTCACGGTGCGAGGCCACGTCCCAGCGCCGGGTGCGGTCGGGGCTCACCACCGTCAGGGTGCGGCCGTCACGGCTGGTGCGGCGCCAGACGCTGTTGTCCTCGTTCGGCAGGAAGTCCGTCGTGGGAGAGGCGAACACATCCAGCTCCCGCTGGGCGGCCGCGCCGAACAACGCCTCCCGGGTCCGGGGCAGATCGGCGATCCGCCACGCGGCCACGCTGAGCCGCAGGGCGGTGCGCGGGTCGGAGTGACGCATGGTGTCCGCGACGGTGGCGATCCTCAGCGCTTCGGCCTCGGTGGCCCGGCGAGCGCTGGTGCGGCTCTGCTGCCAGGCGAGCAGACCCGCGACGACGGCCAGGCACAGCAGGAGCGACAGGGCGACGGTGAGGCCGCGCAGCCGCCGCGTCGCGCGTATCTCGGTGCGCCGGGAGCGGTCGCGGGCCTCGACGGAGGCGGCGAGGAACGCGCCCTCCAGGTCGGTGAGTTCCGCGCGCTGTCCGAAGGCCTCCCCGGCGGCGGAGAGCTGTGCTCCGCGGAACAGTGCGCCTTCGTCCCGGCCCAGTTCCTGCCAGGTGCGGGCGGCATCGGTGAGTCGGCGGTGCAGGCGCAGTCGTTCGCGGTCCTCCTCGATCCAGCCGCGCAGCCGGGGCCAGCCGAGGATCAGTGCCTCGTGGGCGAGGTCGACGGTGGTGGCGTCGGCGGTGAGCAGCCGCGCACGTACGAGCTGTTCCAGGACCAGTGCCGTGCTCGGGGACGTTCCCAGCTCGTCCCTGGGGGTGGGGTGCCTGGTGTCCTGGGTGCCGTCGCCGGGTGAGATCAGCCGCAGCAGCAGCGATCGGGCAGTCCGTGCCTGCTGCGGGGTGAAGCCGGCGAAGACCTCCTCGGCCGTGTGCGCGACGGCTCCCTGGATTCCGCCGATGGCCTCGTACGCGACCAGTGTGAGCGTCCGGCCACGCCGTCGCCGCCACACCTCCAGCAGGGCGTGGGACATCAGTGGCAAGCCACCCGGCTCGTCGGCGACCTCGGCCACGAGGCGGGCGGTCAGGGCCCGTTCGACCACCAGTCGCTCCGCGGAGGCCGGGCCGACGATCGCTTCGCGCAGCTGCGCCGGAGCCATCGGGCCCACCAGCACGGTGGCGTCGCGCAGGGCGCGGGCGAGGGCGTGGTGCTCGGCGCACCGGCCGAAGAAGTCCGCGCGTACGGCGACGAGGACCCGCAGCCGGGATGCGGGATCGCATGCGGCGAGCAGCAGATCGATGAACTCGGTGCGCTCGGCCGGATCGTGGCAGAGGGCGAAAACCTCCTCGAACTGGTCGACCACGATCATCGTGTCGCCCTCGGCGTCCGGCTCCGTCGAGGGAACGAGCAGCTCACGGTGGGTGCGGGCCGGGTACTCACCCGGGGTGAGGATGCGGATCGCGGCCAGCGGGGTGCCGGAGTCGGTGCGCAGGGCCGGGATGAGACCGGCCCGCAGCAAGGACGACTTGCCGCTGCCCGATGCGCCGACCACCGCGGCGAACCGGTACCGCCGGGTCAGCTCCCGTACGTCGTCGGTCAGCTCGTCCCGTCCGTACAGCGGGTCCCCGGGCTCGAACCGGGCGAGCCCGGGGTAGGGCGCGCCCGCCGTCCCCTGCTCCTCGGCCGCAGCCGCCTCCGAGGAGGCGGCTACGCGCCAGCGCTCCTCCCAGTGCGCCGCCTCGCCTCCGCAGGCCGCCGCATAGGCGAGGGCGACGGGCAGCGACGGCAGGCGCTCACCGGCTGCGGCGGCGGAGAGCGTGGGCGCGGAGAAGGGCGCGTGCCGGGCCATCGCACGGTAGGTGGGGCTGCCCGCCCGTCGGCGGAGTTTGCGCAGTTCATGAGCGAACATCTGCACCGCGCCGGCGGCAGGATCCACCGGTTTCTCCGGACGTCCCACCCCGTGCCCCCACCGTCGAGTTACCGAACCGACGATCACGCTATTCGCCGCCGAGTTGTCTGCGCAACGGCGCTGAACAGCGCAAATGAAATTGATTGACACCGCCTGCGGGGGCTGCCCATCAATACGACGGACGATCCACTGGGCGAGAGACCTCTCTTCGGACGGAGCACGTCATCTCTCTCATCCAGCGCACCGCCCCCGCCGTCGATTCGCGAACGGAACATCTCCCGCAATGGTCCCGGAACGCCCTGCGTCGGGCGGTCCCGTGGAGCCCCGGCCTACTGGCCCTGCTCATCGGGTTCTGGGGAATCCGTCGCCAGGGCACCCTGTGGGGAGACGAGGCGGTCACCTATGCAATGTCACACCGGAGCGTGCCGCAGATCTGGCACACCCTGGGCCATGTCGACGTCGTGCACGGCCTGTACTACCTGATCATGCGGGGGGTGTTCGGCCTCTGGGACGGCGGCCTGGTGGCGCTGCGGCTGCCGTCGGTACTGGCGATCGCCGCGGCGGCGGTCGGCATCGTACGGCTGGGCCAGCGGCTCGGAGGGACGTGGACCGGGCTGCTGGCGGGCCTCGTCCTACCGCTGCTCCCGCCGGTGCAGCGATATGCGCAGGAGGGCCGGTCCTACGCCCTGGTCTGTGCACTGATCACCTGGGCCAGTTGCCTCCTCGTCAGCAACCTCTCCCGGCCGGAACGACGGGGCTGGGTGGCGTATGGCGCCGTGATGCTGACGGCATGTCTGCTCCATGAGTTCGCCGTGCTGATGCTCCTGGCCCATGGTGTGACCGTCTTCCGGGCGCGATTGGCGCGGCCCGTGACGCGGGCGTGGAGCATCGCGGCGGGTGGGGTGCTCGCCGGCCTCCTCCCGCTCGCCGCCTTCAGCACCACGCAGTCCGCGCAAGTGGACTGGATCGGCACGCCGGACGCCGGGGAAGTGCTGGGCTTCGTCGCGACGGCCCTGCTGGGCGTCGCCTTCGCCCGCTTTGCGAGCGGTGCGCGCGGACCGATCACATTGTCCGCGCTCGCGCTCCCGCTGCTGATCCTGCCCAGCACGCTGCTCATGCTGACGAGTCCGCTGCATCCGTTGTACGTGGACCGTTATGTCCTGCCCTCCGCCGTCGGCTTCGCGCTCCTGGCGGGCTCGATGCTCGACCGGCTCCGGCAGTCGGCACGCGGTGCCGGAACAGTGCAACGTGTGACATGTGCTGTGGCACTGGCCGCGGTGTCAGCCACCCTCGTACCCGTGAGCACCGCGCTGCGGAAACCGGGGAGCCGCAAGAACGACGCGGTCGCGATCGCCCGGGCAGTCCAGGACATCGCCGAGCCGGGAGTCGGGATGCTGTTCATGCCGTCACGCAGACGCGTATGGACGCTGGCCCGGCCGGACTCCTTCCGGTCCCTGTCCGACCTCGCCCTGGAACAGACCCCGGTCGCCTCCGACACACTGTTCGGCAGGGAGCTGACACCGGACCGGATCCGCGAGCGCATCCTGACCAGCGCACGCGTCATCGCTGTGCACGACCTGGAGGGCCAGCCGCTGGACGCGAACGCGCGCGAGGCGGTCAAGCGCTCCACCCTCGACGCGTACTTCGAGGAATGCGCGAGCCGAACGGTCACGCAGGCACGCATCACCGTGTACGCCAGGCCCGGCCACTGCTGAACCGGCCCGGGTGACCGGCCCGGCTGACCGCTTCGTCCGACAGACCCGGCCGACTGCTCCGGTTGAGCTGCTCGATAGGCTGGTCACGACCTTGTTCGCGTCGGTGACCTGCGGTGTCTCCCCGGGCGGTCCGCCCCGGAGTGCCCGGCCGACCGGCTGATCCGGAGTACCGCGTGCCTATACCGCTCACTGTCGCTGTCGCCCAGCCCGACTGTGTCCATCTCGACGTCGCCGCCAACGCCGTAGTGCATGCGGAGGCGATCGGCCGGTCGAAAGCACGGCTGGTCGTCTTCCCGGAGCTGTCGCTCACGGGCTACGACCTCGCCGCCCCGGCCGTGTCGCCCGACGACCCCCGCCTCGGTCCCATCGTCGCCGCGTGCCGCGAGGCGGGTGCGACGGCCCTGGTCGGGGCGCCGGTGCGAGCCGCGGACGGGCGTGAGTACATCGCCACCCTGGCCGTCACGGGCGAGGGAACGAGCGTCGTCTACCGGAAGATGTGGCTGCACGGCGCAGAGTCCGACCGCTTCGCCCCGGGAGAGAAGCCCGAGGTCCTCGTGATCAACGGCCTGCGGCTGGGGCTTGCGGTGTGTTACGACGCCGCCGTTCCCGAGCACGCCGCCGCCACCGCCGCGCTGGGCATCGACGCGTATGTGGCGAGCACCCTGTACGGTCCCGGGCCCGAGCAGGCCGCCCGGCGCGACGGGCACATGGGCCGGGCGGCGCTCACCCATGGTGTGTGGGCAGTCCTGGCCACCGCGGCGGGTCCGAGCGGGGTGTACGCCCTCACGTCCGGCGGCTCCGGCATCTGGGAACCGGACGGAACCCCGGCCGTGCAGGCCGGGACCGAGCCCGGCGCCCTGGTGTCCGCGACCGTGGGTACGGCCCGGCCCGGGTCCTAGACGCCGTCCTGGCTCAGCATCTCGGCCGTGATCGCCCACCGCTCGTGGTCGCGCCAGGCTCCGTCGATGAAGAGGAAGTCCGGCGAGAACCCCTCGAGGCGGAATCCGGCCCGTTCGACGAGGGCGAGTGAACCCTTGTTGGCGGGCTGGATGTTGGCTTCGAGGCGGTGCAGGCCGAGCGGCCCGAAGGCGTACCGCAGGACCAGTTCCAGCCCCTCGCTCATCAGGCCGCGCCCCGACGCATGGGCGAAGACCCCGTATCCGAGCGCGCCGCAGCGGAACCCGCCGACGACGATGTTGTTGATGTTGATGAACCCCGCGATCCCGTCACCGGCCCCGCTCTCGTCAGCCCCGCGTTCGCAGACCAGGAAGCCCGCCTTCGTGGGGTCTTCGATCAGCCGGCCCGCGTAGGCGGCGTACGCGCGGGCGTCGTCGGGCGGGAAGAGCCAGGGGCCATGTATGCCCCTGCTCTCCCTCGCACGGGTGGTGAACTCTTCGGCATCCGCGAGGCTGTAGGGGCGGATCGCCGTGCGCCGCCCCTCGGCCAGACAGTCGGTCTCAGACATCCGGCCAGCCTAGGCCCTGTCGACCTGGGCCGATCATCCCCTCAGCGACTCACTCCACCCGGCCGCCCACCACCGGAAGCTCCAGCACACCGGTGTCCTCAGGGGCGCTGACGACCGTGACCGGCTTGATGCCGCGGTTGCCCGAGTACGCGCTGTCGCTCGCCGCGATCGCGAATTCGAGCCGGTGCCCCGTCTCGTACCGGTGGACGATGCCCGGCAACTGCACGGTGAACGGGCGGGTGACGTCGGGCACGCGCACCGGGGCGACGAGCCGGTTCACCAGTGTCCTGGTGCCGTCGGGCGCCACGTCGTACACCTTGGCGAACAGAACGAGCTTGTCGGCGGCGTCCCCGCTGTTCTGTACGCGCTCCGTCTTCGGCGAGACGACCTTCAGAGTGGCCTTCGGCGCGCCGACGACATCTACGGCGGAGGTCAGCGGGGCGCTGGTCCAGCCGAGGTGAGTGCCCTTGATGTCGTACGGCTTGGAGTCGGGCAGTCCGATGAGTCCGGCGAGCGAGCTCTCCGAATGACTGGTCGGTACAAGCCAGTTGGCGTACTGACGGCTGCCCCGGGTGACCTTGGAGCGATTGTCGACGAGCTTGCCGTCGCCGGAGAGGTACATCTTCTGGCTCAGGGCCGGTACGGCGGCCGCGGTGCCGTAGCCGCTCTTCCAGTCGCGGTAGTAGGCGAACTCGGCCCCGGTGTCGGTGTTCTTCTTGTGCTGGAGGTAGCGGTCGAACCAGGCGAGGACGCGCTGTCCGACGTAGCTGGTCTCCAGATTGCCCTGGCTCAGGTCGAGTTCACCGGGTACCTGCCCGCCGCTGTGCCCCCAGGCCTGCCAGATCATCTTGGTCGTGGTGCCCTGCGCCTTGAGGGTCTTGTACGTGGCGGTGGCCTCGTTCAGGTTGAAGAGGCTGTCGGCCTGGCCCTGGACGAGAAGGGTGGGTGCCTTGACCCCGCTGAGGTAGTCGACGGGTGAGACGCTGCGCGCGTAGTCGAGCATGGCGGTGGTCTTGTCCGCGGGGTAGCGGCCGGAGTTGAGCAGCCGGATGGTGTCGCAGGCCTGCGACGCGAAGTGCAGACAGGTGAGGCTGCCGAACCGGGACGGGTCGAGGCTCGCGTTGAGGATCGTCTGCCCCTCCCCCAGCAGATAGAAGCCGTTGGTCCACTGCCACTTGAAGACACCGGCGGTGTCGGACGAAACACCCTTGCGCGTACCGGTGTTGTTGGGGGCGAGCGCGTAGGCCAGGTCGTTCCAGGTGATCAGCGGTACGAGGGCGTCGACGCGGTGGTCGACGGCCGCGGTCGCCATCTGGACGGCGCCGCCGTACGAGCCGCCGATCATGCCGACCCTGGGGTCACCCTTGCCGTCCTTGGTGACGTAGTCGGCCTTCGTGCCGTCGTCGGCGGCGCGTGTCCCGGCGAGGAAGTCGATGAGTCCGGCGGCCGCCTTGCCGTCGATGGCCGGGTCGTCGAGCGTGATGAGGCAGCCCGACTTGCCGAAGCCGAGGCCGGAGTAGACGAGTCCGACATAGCCGCGGGAGGCGAAGGCCTTGCCGATGTCATCCGTCGAGCCGTCCGATTTGCTGCCGCCGAAGCCGTTGGTGGCGAGGACGGCGGGGGCGGGGTGCTGTGCGTCGGCCCCGGCGGGACGGTACAGGTCGGCGTCGACGGTGCACGAGCGGCCGCCCGCCTGAATGGTGAACTTCAGTGGGGTGACGGTGTATTGGGAGGTCTCGGCGGCGGTTGCGTGCGCCGCACCGGTGAGGACCAGCGGTGCGGCGAGCGCGGCTCCGGCCACGTACGCGACCGACTTCCGGGTGAGTGTCCGGTACCCGGACCTGGGGCGGGAAACAGCACGTGCCACGAAGACCTCCACACCGAGGGCGCCTTACCGACCAGTAAGTACTGGACCGCGCCCATGCTGTGACACGTGTCATAGTGATGTCAACGCTCAGGACAGCGTTTCCTGAAGGATGCTCAACTTCTTCGCGGTGCAGGGCCGTTCAGACCAGTGCGGGCACCTCGATGGTGAGCGTGGCGGGGCCGCCGTCGGCCGGCGCGTCCAGGACGGCGGGCACGCCGAGCGGAATCGTGAGCGCCGTCGGTCCGTGCCCGAAGCCCAGTTCCTCGACGACGGGCACGCCCAGCGGGCCGAGCCGGTCGGCGAGTACCGCCCGCACCTTGTCGTACGGGCCGCAGCCCGCCCAGGAACCGCAGGCCACCCCGGCTGTTCCGTCGAGCGCACCGGCCCTCAGCAGTTGGGTGAGGATGCGGTCGATGCTGTACGGGTCCTCGGTGGTGTCCTCGATCACCAGGAGCCCGCCCCGGGCGGACGTCCGGGCGTGCGGGGTGCCGATGTCGGCGGCGAGCAGGCTCACGCAGCCGCCGTAGGTGATGCCGCGGGCCCTGCCGGGGACCAGCACCCGCGCCGTGGGCAGGCCGAGGGTGCGCACCGACTCGGGCTCGAACAGGGTGGCCCGCAGGGACTCCTGGGTGTCCGGGTCCTTGAGGAAGGTCTCGGTGCCGGCCATCGGGCCGTGCAGGGTGGCGAGCCCCATGCGCCGGGCGAACGCCTCGTGGAGCACGGTGATGTCGCTGTAGCCGATGAACACCTTCGGTCCGGCCTCGCGCATCGCCGCCCAGTCGACCAGGTCGACCATGCGGTGCACGCCGTACCCGCCGCGGGCGCAGATCACCGCGTCGACGGACGGATCGCACCATGCCTCCTGGAGGTCCCGGGCCCGTGCCTCGTCCGTACCGGCGAGGTAGTCCAACTCCGGGTGTACGTCACGGACGTGGGGTGCTTCGACGGGGTCGAGGCCCCAGCCGCGCAGTACGTCGAGGCCCGCCTCCAGGCGGTCGGCGGGCACCGGCCCGCTCGGTGACACGACGGCGATCCTGGCACCCGGACGCAGCCGGGCGGGGCGGGTCAGGGGTGCAAGGGTCACTTCTTCAGCTCCAGCCGCGGTACGTCGGGACAGTCGATGCCGAAAGTCTGGCCGTACAGGGAGAGTTCGGCCTCCAGCGCGCGGATCATGGTGTCGGCGCGCCGGAACCCGTGCCCCTCCCCCTCGAAGGTGAGATACGCGTGCGGGATGCCGCGCCCCTCGGTCTCGGCCAGGAACCGCTCGCACTGGACGGGCGGGCAGATCGGATCGTCCAGCCCCTGGAGCAGGAGGAAGGGGGCGGTCAGACGGTCGGTGCGGGTGACCGGAGAGCGTTCGCGGTAGCGTGCCGGGACTTCGGCGAGCGGGCCCACCAGGGACTCCAGATACTGCGACTCGAAGTCATGGGTCTCATCCGTGCCCCAGCCGGTCAGATCGAGGATGGGGTAGATGATCGTGCCGCAGGCGTAGACATCGGTGCCGGTCAGCGAGGCGGCGGTGGTCCAGCCGCCGGCGCTGCCGCCCCGGATGGCGAGCCGCTGGCGGTCGGCCGTGCCCTCATCGGCCAGCGCTTCGGCGACGGCCGCGCAGTCCTCGACGTCGACGACGCCCCACTGTTCGCGCAGCCGGTTGCGGTAGGTCCTGCCGTAGCCGGTGGAGCCGCCGTAGTTGACCTCGGCGACGCCGATGCCGCGCGAGGTGAAGTAGGCGATCTCCAGGTCGAGTACGAGTGCGGCATGGCCGGTGGGGCCGCCGTGCGCCCAGACCACATAGGGCGGCAGTTCACCGTCGGGGCCGGCCCGGTCGGGACTGCGCGGCGGGTAGATGTGGGCGTGGATCTCCCTGCCGTCGGGCCCGGCGAAGGTGCGGTCCTCGGGCTGCGGGTAGTACGCGGGGTCGACGGCGTCCTCGTGCGGTGTGCCGATGATCCGGGTACGGCCGGTCGCGGTGTCCAGCTCGACGACCTCGTAGGTGCTGTACGGGCTCGCGGCGATGCCGATGATCCGGCTGCCGTGCACGGCGAGCGACTCGGCCCATTCGGTCCAGGGTCCGGCGACGTCGACGAGTTCGCCGGTCTCCGGGTCGAGTATGCCGAGCGTGGTGGTGCCCCGGCCGTGGACGGTGGCGATCAGGCCGTTCTGCAGCGGGCAAAACCAGCTGAGGCCGATCTTCCAGAGCGGTCCGGCGAACTCCTGCTCCCGGGTGCAGAGCGCGACCGCGCCCCGGTGCGGGTCGGCGCGGTACAGATTCCACCAGCCGCTGCGGTCACTGGCGAAGAGGAGCTGTCCGTCGGCGCCCCATTCGATCTGCGGCACCGATTCCTCCGGGCCGCCGCCGAAGCTCCAGGTGTGGTGGAACGTACCGTCCTCGGCGACGTCCGCGAGCATCACCTCGGTGCCGTCCCATGGCATCCGCGGATGGTCCCAGGCGAGCCAGGCCGCCCGCCGCCCGTCGGGCGAGAGCTTCGGTCCGGTGACGAAACGACGGCTGTCGTCGGTGAGTTCACGTACCGCCGACCGGTCGTCGGCCGCCGAGCCGTCCAGTGGTACGGCGGCGATCACCCGGCGCAGATCGGTGGGTGCCTCGCCGGTGAACTCCTCCAGGACACACCACACTTCACCCCGCCGGCCCCGGTCGAGGTGGAGCTGCGGGTCGACCCAGCGCAGCCCGCCGCCGACGGACGAGACCGGGGTGAGCGGCCAGGGTTCGCCGGGCCCGTCGGGGGCGTATGCGTACAGCCGCTGGTCGGCGAAGTCGACGAAGACGATCAGCGGGCCGCCCTCGGCTCGTTCGGCCCCGGCCCAGGGCTGTCCGCCGTACTCGATGACCCGGCTCCGTACGTTCCACGGAGCGGGCAGGACACAGGTGCTGGTCCCGTCCGCCCGGCGGCGGATCAGGGCGCGGCGTCCCGCCTCGGCGGGACGCGGCTCCGTCCACCACACCTCGTCGCCGACCACCCCGACGTACTCCGGACGGCCGTCGTTGGAGGCGGCCAGCCGTGCGTCGATGGGTGACGGCCACGTTCCGTAGGCCCCTGTGGACACCATGATCAAATCCCCCCGTACCGGGTCAGGCCGTGCGCAGATAGTGATCGAGGACGCGGACGCCGAAGTGCAGTGCCTCGACGGGGACGCGTTCGTCGACGCCGTGGAACAGCGCCTGGTAGTCGAAGCCGACGGGCAGCTTCAGTGGTGAGAAGCCGTAGCCGGTGATGCCGAGCCGGGAGAACTGCTTGGCGTCCGTGCCGCCCGACATGCAGTACGGCACGACGTGGCCGTGCGGGTCGAAGCGTTCGACGGCGGCACGCAGCTTCGCGAAGGTCGGCGAGTCGACCGGGGCCTGCAGCGGGACCTCGCGGTGGTGGAACTCCCAGTCGACATCGGGTCCGGTCAGCCGGTCCAGAGTGGCGTGGAACTCGTCCTCGCCGCCGGGCACCATCCGGCCGTCGACGAAGGCGGTGGCGTGGCCCGGGATCACATTGATCTTGTACCCGGCCTCCAGCATGGTCGGGTTGGAGCTGTTGCGGATGGTCGGCTCGACCAGGGCGGCGGCCGGTCCGAGCTTGCCGAGGAGCTCGTCCACGTCGAAGCCGGGGGCGTCGAGGTCGGGGCGGATGCCGTGCAGTGCGGCGATCTCGGTGAGCGCGGCGCGGACCGTCGGGGTGAGCCTGACCGGCCAATCGTGCCGGCCGATCCGGGCGACGGCTGCGGCGAGTGTGCTGACCGCGTTGGCCTTGTTGACCTTGGAGCCGTGCCCCGCCTTGCCGTGTGCGGTGAGTTTCAGCCAGGCGGTGCCGCGCTCGCCGGCGGCGATCGGGTAGAGCGGCATGTCCGGTCCGGCGTGGAAGGTGAAGGCGCCGGATTCGCTGATGCCTTCCGTACACCCTTCGAAGAGTCCGGCGTGCTGGTCGGCGAGGAAGCCGGAGCCGTCCTCGGCGCTGGCCTCCTCGTCGGCGGTGTACGCGATCACGATGTCGCGGCGGGGCCGGACACCGGCCCGGGCCCAGGCCCGGACGACGGCCAGGACCATCGCGTCCATGTTCTTCATGTCGATGGCGCCGCGCCCCCAGACGACACCGTCGCGGACCTCCCCGGAGAAGGGGTGCACGGTCCAGTCGCCGGCCTCGGCCGGGACGACGTCGAGATGGCCGTGTACGAGCAGGGCGTCGGCGGACGGGTCGGTGCCCGCGATCCGGGCCACCACATTGGTGCGCCCCGGGGTGCGCTCCAGCAGGGTGGGCTCCAGCCCGGCGGCGGCCAGCCGCTCGGCGACGTACTCGGCGGCCGGGCGTTCCCGGCAGTCGCCGCCACCGCGGTTGGTGGTGTCGATCCGGATCAGTTCGGACGTGAACGTCACCGATTCGTCGAGCGCCTGCTCGTCGACGCTCTCGGCGCTCTCGGCGCTCTCCTGGGGGTGGGTCGCCTCAGCCATACTGTTCCTCCACGGCGGACGACACGATCGTCGTCACCGCCTTGAACGTGCGGATACCTTCGTACATCGTCGCGCTGGTATAGGCGACGCGCCGTTCGCCGCTGGGCGCCACGCCGGGGACAACGGTGGCCGCCGCGGCCAGATGCTCGGCGTCGAACTCCAGCTCAACGGTGAAGGGGCCGCCCTCCACCGGGGTGTGCCGCACGGCGAGCGCGGTCGCGTCCTTGGCCGCCGCACGGATGTCGGCGGCGGTACGGGCCGGGGTGCGGCACACCGCCGCGTACCGCGACACATAGTCCTTCACGGCGACCTTGCGGGCCTCGGGAGCGTACCCGTCCGCGTCCACGCAGGTCAGGTCGTCGCCGGTGACGAGGACGACGGGAATGCCGTACTCGGCGACGACATGCGCGTTGAGGAGCCCTTCGCTGGCCCGGGCGCCGTTGAGCCAGACGCCGGTGATGGAGTTCGCCAGATAGGTGTGGGCGAGAACCCCCTCCGTACCGGCACCCGTGTGGTAGCCGACGAAGGCGATGGCATCGACGTCGCCGTGCTGGATGCCCTCCACCATGGAGAGGGACTTGTGCTTGCCGGTGAGCATCTGGACCCGGTCGTCGAGCCGCTCCAGCAGAAGGTTGCGCATGGACCAGTGGGCCTCGTTGATGAGCACCTCGTCGGCGCCGCCGTCGTAGAAGCCGAGCGCAGCCGCGTTCACGTCGGAGGTGAACATGGAACGGCACCGCTCCCACTGGGGGGTGCCCGGCAGTACATCGGCCGGCCAGGTCACGCCGGTGGCGCCTTCCATGTCCGCGCTGATCAGGATCTTCATGCGGGCTCACGCTACGCGCCGAAGAACCGCCAGGCCAGAGCCACAGAAACGTTCAATGGTCCAGTCCTCCGAAGAGAGTGCGCCCCGCACCCCGAACAGACGCATTCCGGACGCCGCGCGCCGGGCGGCGCGCAGGCCCGCTTGCGTCGCCTTGACAGTCCCCCTTCAGCCAGACCATGATTCCATTAATTGACTAATGGAATTGAGGCGAAGTGCATGGCAGACGCATTCACTCCGGGCGGCGCGTCCGGAGCATGGGCGCTGGAGGCCCGCGGCCTGGGTAAGCGTTACCGTCGCGGCTGGGCGCTGCGCGACTGCTCGTTCCGGCTGCCGGCCGGACGGATCTGTGGTCTCGTCGGCCCCAACGGCGCCGGGAAGAGCACCCTGTTGGGACTCGCGACCCGGCAGGTGCAGGCGACAGAGGGTGAACTCCACGTCTTCGGCGTGCCCGTGGACGATCCCGCGGTGATGCCGAGATTCGCTTTCCTCGGGCAGGACAAGCCGCTGTTCAAGCGGTTCACCGTGGCGGAGACGCTGCGTCTGGGCAGCGAGCTCAACCCCGGCTGGGACATGGCCGCGGCGGAGCGGATCGTACGGTCGGGCCAGGTGCCGATGCACGCCCGTGTCGGCACTCTGTCCGGTGGCCAGCGCACCCGTGTCGCATTCGCGCTCGCCTTCGGCAAGCGGCCCGACGTGCTGCTGCTCGACGAGCCGATGTCCGACCTCGATCCGCTGGCCCGCCACGACATGAGCGCCCTCCTGATGTCGGAGGCCGTGGAGCGCGGCACCACCGTGGTGATGTCCTCGCACATGCTGTCCGAGCTGGAGGACATGTGCGACTACCTGCTGGTCCTCGCCGAGGGCAGGATCCGGATGGCGGGCGACGCGGACGCGCTCGTCCCGGCCCACGCGCTGGTGACGGGACTCGCCACCGGCGGGGATCCGGCCGCCGCGCTGGCACCTCACACGGTGATCGAAGCCCGCGTCCAGGGCAGGCAGTTCCACGCGCTGGTGCGGCCGAACGGCCCGCTGTCGGCTGACTGGGTGGTCGCCGAACCCAGCCTGGAAGAAGTGCTGCTGGCGCATCTGCGCTCGTCGGACGCTCCTCCGTTGTTCACACCCGGTGCCCGTATCGAGGCCGAAGGGATCCACACCTCATGAGCGCCACCCTGACCGAGACGCCCCGAACCGGACGGGCGCCCGGGCCCCGCCTGCTGCGCGGGCTGAACTGGCTCGTCGTACGTCAGCACCGGGCCGCGCTGCTCACCATGCTCGCCATGGTGGTCCTCGGCTCGATCTGGATCGCGTACCAGCGCGGCCAGATGAGCCAGACACTCGAAGCCGCGGGCTGGCCGGAGAAGGAACTGGCGCAGCCGACGCTCAACACGACGGGACTCAGTCTCACCCTCACTGCCCTGAGTGCGCTGCCCGTGATCCTCGCCGTCTTCCTCGGCGCCCCGCTGATCGCCGGCGATCAGGAGCACAGCACCGCGCAGCTGATCACCACCCAGTCCGTGTCCCGCCGTCGCTGGCTGGTGACAAAGCTTGTCTGGTGCTACGCGACCGTGGTCGTGTCCGGCGCGGTGCTCTCGGCGTTCTTCACCTGGTGGTGGAAGCCCTACCGTTCGGTGTTCCCCAGCCTGTGGCCGGAGGGGGGGATCTTCGACAACACCGGTCCGGTGCTCCCCGCGCTCTGCCTCTTTCTGACCGCCGCCGGCATCACCATCGGCATGCTGCTGCGCCGTGTCCTCGCCTCCATGTTGATCACGTTCGTCTTCGCCGCGATCGTCGAGGTCGCCTGGGGCGAGATGCGCGTACACCTCGCGCCGTCACGCATGCTCACCTACCCGCTCAACGGCGACATGCCCGCACGGCTGAACGAGTCGCACGAGGTGGACCGCTGGATCGGCTCCGCCGACGGCCATCTCTACGGCTGGGGGCTCTGCGCCAAGGCCACCGAAGCGGCCTCGGATGCCTGCGTCAAGGAACACGGCATCGTCAACAACGTCTACGAGTACCTCGGTTACGACCAGATGCCGTCCATGCAGTGGACCGGGGCAGGCATCCTGCTCGCGGCCACTGCCGTGCTCACCGCGTTCACCCTGTGGCGGGTCTCCCGGCGCCCCCTTTAGGACATACCGCCGCAGTTACGTATCGTTTCGGCAGTCCAACGGGAGGTGATAGGCGGTGGTCGTATTCCGCATCGACAGACGCAGCGGGGTGGCAACGTACCTCCAGATCGTGCGACAGGTCGAACAGGCGCTGCGGATGGGCGCCCTGGAGAAGGGCGACCGGCTGCCCACGGCCGCGCAGGTCGCGGCGGAGACCAAGGTCAACCCGAACACGACCCTCAAGGCGTACCGCGAGCTGGAGCGCGCGGGCCTCGCCGAGGTCCGGCAGGGGGCGGGCACCTTCATCACCCGCTCCCTCGTCCCGGCCCAGGAGGGCCCCGACTCCCCATTGCGCGCCTCGCTCGCCCAGTGGCTTGACGAGGCACGGTCTCAGGGCCTCAGCGGCCAGGAAGTCACCGCCCTCTTCCGCTCGGCCTACGCGGCGGTGTATCCGCCCGAGACGGATGACTGAGCGCGGTTTCGCATGAGGAGCGGTTTCGTGTGAGGGGCGGTTTCGTGTGAGGAGCGGTTTCGTACTCCTCGCCCGACGCGTACGAAACCGAGCTCAGCCCAGTGCCGGACAGTCGCCCGTGGCGCCGTCGGTCCGTTCTCGCAGCAGGTCCGCGTGGCCGTTGTGGCGGGCGTACTCCTGGATCATCACCAGGTACACCCAGCGAAGGCTGACGAGCCGGCCACGGGTCCTCGACATGAATGTCTCGTCGAGACCGCGCCCCGCCACGGCGGACTCACACGCCTCGACCTCGGCGCGGAACGCGGCGAAGTCGCGTTCCGCGTACGCGGCGTCGACGCCGTCGATGCCTTCGTCCCCGTCGTCGGGACCGGTGAAGACGTCACCGATCGGCTCACCCGCGAAACTCCGCCGGAACCACCAGCGTTCGATCTCCGCCATGTGCCGTACCAGGCCGAGGAGAGTGAGGTTCGACGGCTCGGCGGCGGTGTGCGCCAGCTGCGCCGGGTCGAGTCCGGCGCACTTGATGAGCAGCGTCTCCCGATGCCATCGGAGCCAGCCTTCCAGCATGGCTCGCTCGTCCGCGGTGCTCGGAACGTTCAGCTGGCCGCCGTCGACTGTCGTACGTTCGATGCGAGGTGCCGTCCATGTCATGGCGGCCATCCTCACACCGGCCACGTCGCGTTCAGGTCAGTTCCCGAAGGAGCGGGCCCGCGTCCTCAAAGAGGAACAGGTGCCCGCCGTCGGGGATGGTGTGCAGCTCGGCGCCGTCGATCTGCGCGTGCGCCCAACGCGCCCCCTCGATGGGGACGTTGCCGTCCGCCTCGCCGTGGATGAACACGGTCGGTACGGAGATCGAGCCCAGTGGGCCCGGCAGCGGGCGGGAGCAGCCGGCGAGATCGGTCACGGCCTCGTCCACGCCCTGGCGCCGGGCCTCGCCCGTGTCCAGGTCGGACAGCGCCAGGAACGCGGGGGTGCTCATGACCAGTCGATCGGCCCGGGGCCAGGCCTCGAGGTTCGGCTCGCGGCTGCTCATCCTCTTGAAGATCCCCGTCCCCGCGAACATCGACCGGCCGACCGCCGGGGCCCAGCGGACGATCCGGTCCATCCATTTCACGACCGGGATCCGGTGCGTGTAGGTCTTCCGGGACGCTCCGGGAAGCCGGGCCCGACGGCGCCCCCGGCGGCAGGGGCGCCGACCGGCTCAGCGGGGGTCCGGACCCTTGAGGATCTCCTCGATCCGGGCCACCTCCTCGTCACCGAACTCCAGATCACGGACCGCCTCGACGCTGTTCTCCAGCTGGGCGACGCTGCTCGCGCCGACCACGGCGGACGTGATCCGGCCGCCCCGCAGCACCCACGCGAGCGCCATCTGCGCGAGGGACTGCCCGCGTGCGGAAGCCACCGCGTCGAGCGCCCGTAGCCGGTCCACCAGCTCCGGGGTGACCGAATCGGGCGTCAGGAAGGGGCTGTTGCCCGCCGCGCGCGAGCCTTCCGGGATGCCGCGCAGATAGCGGTCGGAAAGGATGCCCTGCTCCAGCGGCGAGTAGGCGATCGATCCGGTGCCCAGCTCGTCGAGCGCCGTGAGCAGGCCGTCCTCGACCCAGCGGTCCAGCATCGAGTAGCGCGGCTGATGGATGAGGAGCGGGGTGCCCAGCTCCTTGAGGATCCGGGCGGCCTGCCGGGTCTGCTCCGGCGAGTAGTTGGAGATGCCGACGTAGAGCGCCTTGCCCTGGCGTACCGCCGAGTCGAGCGCGCCCATCGTCTCTTCGAGCGGGGTGTCGGGGTCGGGACGGTGCGAGTAGAAGATGTCGACGTAGTCGAGGCCGAGCCGGGTGAGGCTCTGGTCCAGCGACGAGAGCAGATTCTTCCTGGACCCCCACTCCCCGTACGGGCCGTCCCACATCAGATAGCCCGCCTTGGTCGAGATGACGAGCTCGTCCCGGAGCCGGGCGAAGTCCGTCCTCAGTGCGCGTCCCATCGCCGTCTCGGCGGCGCCGGGCGGCGGTCCGTAGTTGTTGGCGAGGTCGAAGTGGGTGATGCCGAGATCGAATGCCCGCCGCAGGATCTGCCCCTGGGTCTCCGGCGTCCGGTCGCCGCCGAAGTTGTGCCACAGGCCGAGGGAGAGCGCGGGGAGCAGCAGTCCGCTGCGTCCGGTGCGCCGGTAGGGCATGGCTCGGTAGCGGTCGGCGGACGGGAGGTACATGCGGGCTCCACGGAAGAGAGGCGGTTGCGGTGCGCGGGTCCAGGTTCGCCGACAACGATCCAGCAGTCCAACAGGAGATTCCGCTTGGATTCAGCACCTATATTTCTCAATCATGGAATTGCGCCAGCTGGAACATTTCGTCGCCGTCGCCGAGGAACAGCACTTCACCCGTGCCGCCGAGCGCCTCGCGGTGTCGCAGTCCGGACTTTCCGCCTCCGTCCGGGCCCTGGAGCAGGAGCTCAGGACCCCGCTCTTCAGCCGCACCACGCGCAGCGTCCGGCTGACCGAGGCGGGACGCGCCCTGCTGGTGGAGGCCGAGCGCACGCTGGCGGGGGCACGGGCGGCGAGGGACGCCGTCGACGCGGTACGGGGACTGCTGCGCGGCACACTGTCGGTCGGCGTCGAGCAGTGCGTGCCCGGGGTTCGTCTTCCGCGTCTGCTGGCGGCCTTTCACCGTAAGCATCCGCTCATGGAGATCCGGCTCCGTCAGGAGGGCACCACGAGCCTGGTGGACGGGGTCGCCGGCGGGCGGCTCGATGCCGCCTTCGCCGCGACCGTCAGCTCCGTCGAGTGGCGCGGCGAGCTCATCCCGCTGGCGCGTGAGCCCATGGTCGTCCTCTGTGCCCCTGGCCACCGGTTCGCGGCGGCGGACCGCGTCGCGTGGGACGAGCTGCCCGGTGAGTCCTTCATCGACTTCCATCCGGACTGGGGTCCGCGGCGGGCGGCGGACGGGGCATTCACCGAGGCGCGGGTGCGGCGCACGGTGGGGCTGGAGGTGAATGACGTACACAGCCTGCTGGAGCTGGTGCACGAGGGGCTGGGGATCGCGCTCGTGCCACACCACTTCTCCCGTAAGCCCGAGGCCCGGGGACTGGTCGCGGTGGAGCTCGAAGGGCCTCGACAGCCGTTCTACGAGAGCGTCGTGGTGCTTCCGGCGGCCCGGTCCATGAGCCCGGGCGCGCGGGAACTGATGGCGCTGCTCCGGAGTGACAGCGGGCAGTGAGGGCGGCGAGGGGCGGGGCACATGATCATCCGCCCAGCGCCTTCGCGAACGCTCCCGCCTCCTGCGCGACTCCGCTGCAGGTGTCGCTCGCCTTCGAGGCGTCCTCGCCGGTGCACTCCTGATCGCGAAAGGTGGCCCACTGGGAGAGCGCGCCGATTCCCTTGCGCTGGGCGAAGGCGCGCAGGGACGCCGCGTCGGCGAGGGTGAACGTCTCCCCGGCCACGTCGTTGACGCCGATCATCACTGTGATGTGCAGCGCCCGCCAGGCCGCCGTGTCCGAGAGGCCCAGTACGTCGGTGAGCTGGTCATGGCTCGCCTCGGCGGCCTGCTGCGCGTAGTCGCTCATGTCGCCGTCGTGGGCGGAGCTGTAGTTCATCGCCATGATGTTCACTGCGGACACGTCGACGTTCCGCTGCGCGGCGTCGCTCAGCAGACCGGTCCCGGTCGCCTCCAGTCCGTCCGGCATCACGGGCAGGGTGTACGTGACATCGAGGTCCCGCTCCTTCTGGAGCAGGCGCAGCGCCTGGTCGCGGCGGACGATCGACGCCTTGTCGGTGAGTGTGTCGCCCTCGATGTCGAAATCGGCCTTGTTCGCGCCCGCCGCGTCGAGCACCTGCGCGTAGGCATCGGCCAGTTCCCGGGCGCTGTCGCAGGCGAGCGCGAGCTCGTTCCCCGCGGCCCCGCCGAAGGAGACCCGGAGGTCCGCGCCGGTCGCGGTGAGCGCGGCGATGCGCGAGGCCACCGCCTTGTCGCCGGCCTTCGCGGTACCACCCCACAGCGGGGTGCAGCGGTCGCCGTCGGCGACGACAAAGGCGAGGTTGTACGTGTCGGGGGAACCGGTCGAGTCCGTATCGGCGACGGTCGTGGCGCTGACGTACGGGGTGTACGCCGTCGAGGCGGCCGAGGCCGCGGGTGCTCCGGGGCCGGACCCGGAGCCTGCGCCGCGGACCTGGTTCGCCGCCGTGCCGGTCGCACAGGCGGAGCAGGCGAGCCCGAGTGCGAGCAGTCCGGCGACGACAGGGACGATGCGCTTCGCACGGCCGGCCGTGCCACGGGGGGAACGCTTCGGTGAAATGCGCATGCAGTTTGCACCTGCTCTCGTGAAGGTTGTCCCGAAACGGCAACAAAGAGGGACCGGAACACACCGAAAACCTCTCACATGCCGGCCCTGCCTCCACACACAGGAAATTCATTGCCTGGAGCCGGGAAGAAGCGCTGCCGGGTGACCAAGTAGCAGTTCAGGAAGACGATTTGAGGATGAGCGGAGTGCAGCGAAAAGACCGCGCCGGGGCTCACTCTCTCAGCTCGTCAACAGGTTGAACGCGCATCCACAGCGTTCGGCCAGCAAAGCCCCAGACTTCGCACATCGCCATTCGTCAGCATACGCAAATGCATTCCGTCACCGCCATCGAGAACGATCCGCCCCCGCCCGGCCGCCGTCGCAAGCACGCCGGCGTGCCCCGGTCCCGTGCCGGGGCAGGCGCGGGGACCCAGGAGGGGCCCGTATTCGTGGACAGCTCCGGGCGCCGGGCCAGGCTGCTGCGCCGCGCGGGCATAGCGCTGGGCGTCGCCTGTGTCGGTTACGCGGCCGTGCTCGGCCTTGCCTTCATGGGAGGCATCTCCATGTCGCCCTCGCAGCTGCTCCCCTTCGACAGCGCACCCGCCGCGCAGGGTGGACCGGCCGGGAACATGCCTCCGGGCGCCGAAGGGGCGCCACCGAGCGGCCGGCCCGGCGTCGGGGCGGGCGGGCCGCCGTCACACGCCGTCTCCCCCTCCCCCTCTGCCTCCGCCACCACCGGCGCCGCCCGATGAGCCGGACCCATGGCCGTTCCCCGGCCGGACGACGGCACGCCACACCGGGCAGGATCGGGCGTGTCCGTCGTCAGGCGGTCCCCAAGCCGCGGGTGGTCATCGCCCTCCTGCTGCTGCTCGGTCTGGTCTCCGTGATGCTGCTCGACGGCTATCTGCGGGCCGAAGTCGGAAACGACCAGCGGGTCCGCTCCGACGCGAGCGCGAGCAGAGTTCCGGAGAGCGTCCTCGACGGCGGTCCCTTCCTCAGCTTCGAGGGCGGCACGGCGCACACTCAGTCGGTGCCGGACAAGACGATCGTGCTCACCTTCGACGACGGCCCCGACCCCGAGTGGACGCAGCAGGTGCTCGACATCCTGGACGACAACGATGTGCCGGGCACTTTCTTCCTGGTCGGCTCGATGATCTCGCGCTACCCGGATGTGGTGCGCCGGATGGTCGACGACGGCAACGAGGTGGGCGTCCACACGTTCACGCACGTCGACCTCTCGTACCAGAGCGCCTCCCGCATCAAGCGCGAGATCGCCCAGACGCAGCTTGCCCTTGCGGGCGCTGCGGGCATCACGACGACGCTCTTTCGCGCCCCGTACTCCTCGACCGACGACGCCATCGACAACTACAGCTGGCCCGTCTACAAGAAGCTCGGCGCCATGGGCTACACCAGCGTCTTCATCGACACCGACAGCGAGGACTGGCAGAAGCCCGGCGTCAGTAAAATCGTCAAGTGGGCCACTCCGAAGAACGGAAAGGGCGCCTCGGTGCTCTTCCACGACGCGGGCGGCAACCGGGCCCAGACGCTCAAGGCACTGCCGCAGTACATCGAGAAGATGAAGGCGAAGGGCTACACCTTCACCACGGTCAGCGGCGCGCAGGCCGCACAGAACACACCGAGCACACCGAGCACACCGAGCATGCGGAGCACGCAAGGCACGCCGGAAAGCGCACCCGCCGCCCCCGGCAACGCCCTGCAGAGCAACCCCGAGCAGGCCGCTCACCGGACCGCCGACACCGCCACCCGCTGGGAGGGCCGCGCCCTCCTCGCCGCGGTGGCCGTCGCGGAGTGGACCGTGCCCGGCCTGGCCGCCGCGCTGGTGGTTGTCGGAATCGCCGTGCTGGGCAGGTTCGGCATGATGCTTCTCCTCGCCCGGCGTCACTACCGGCAGCGCAACAGAGGCCGGTTCACCTGGGGGCCCGCGGTCACCGCCCCGGTGAGTGTGATCGTCCCCGCGTACAACGAGAAGGAGTGCATCGCCAATACGCTCAACTCGCTGGCGGCGAGTACCCATCCGATCGAGATCATCGTCGTCGACGACGGTTCGACCGACGGAACCGCCGAGATCGCCGAGTCGCTGGGGCTGCCGAACGTGCGGGTCGTCCGCCAGGAGAACGCGGGCAAGTCGGCGGCACTCAACAACGGTGTGAGGCAGGCGCGTTGCGACATCGTCGTCATGATGGACGGCGACACCGTCTTCGAACCCGACACCGTGCACCGGCTCGTGCAGCCGTTCGGAGATCCGGAGATCGGCGCCGTGGCCGGAAACGCCAAGGTCGGCAACCGCAACACCGTGATCGGCGCCTGGCAGCACATCGAGTACGTGATGGGCTTCAACCTCGACCGCCGGATGTACGACCTGCTGCGTTGCATGCCCACCATCCCGGGCGCGATCGGCGCGTTCCGCCGCGAGGCCGTACTGGCCGTCGGCGGGATGAGCGAGGACACGCTCGCCGAGGACACCGACATCACGATCGCGCTGCACCGCGCCGGCTGGCGGGTCGTGTACGCCGAGCACGCTCGCGCCTGGACCGAGGCTCCCGCGTCGCTGGGGCAGCTGTGGCGGCAGCGCTACCGCTGGAGCTACGGCACGATGCAGGCGCTCTGGAAGCACCGCGGATCGGTCACGGACCGGGGGCCCTCGGGCCGCTTCGGCCGGGTCGGCATGCCGCTGGTCGTCCTCTTCCAGATCGTCACGCCCGTCTTCGCGCCGCTGATCGATGTGTTCACGGTCTACGCGATGATCTTTGTGGACCTCAGAGCTTCCCTGCTGGCCTGGCTGGCCGTACTCGTGGTCCAACTGGTCTGCGCGGCCTACGCGTTCCGCCTCGACGGTGAGAAGTACCGCTATCTGCTGATGCTGCCGCTGCAGCAACTGGCCTATCGGCAGCTGATGTATCTGGTGCTGATCCACTCGTGTGTCACTGCCGCGACCGGCGGCCGGCTGCGCTGGCAGAAGCTGAAGCGCACCGGCGAGGTCGGTACGCCGACGCTCGGAACGGGGGTGCGCTGATGGCGGGCGCACACCGCAGGGGGGCGCCTCGGCCGTCGCCGCGTACGGAGGAACCGGGGGCGCTCGTCGTCACCGGTGCGCCGGAACCAGCACCGCCCGCGCCCCCGGTTCCCGCTGCCCGAAGCGGCGGCCGTGACCGCTACTTCGACGCGCTGCGGGCCTTCGCCCTGGTGCGCGTGGTGACATATCACACCTTTGAATGGCAGTGGCTGGGGCTGGTTTTCCCGTCGATGGGCGTGATGTTCGCGCTCGCCGGATCGCTCATGGTGCGTTCCCTGGAGCGGCCCGCCGGGCAGGTGATCCGCGGCCGGCTGCGCAGGCTGCTGATCCCGTTGTGGGCGTTCGGCCTGGTGCTCGGCGTGGCGATGCTGCTGCACGGCTGGCTGCCCGGCGCCGATGTCCTGTACTGGGTGCTGCCAGTGGGCGATCCACCCGGAAACGCATGGGGCGAACAGGCGTGGGCGGTGCTCTGGTACCTGCGCACATACCTGTGGTTCGTCCTGCTGTCGCCGGTTCTGCTGCGTGTCTTCCGGCTTGCCCCGCTCCCCGTGCTCGCTCTGTCGCTCGTCCCCGTTCTGCTCCTGACGACGGTCTGGAGCGTGCCGGACGGACGCCTGGGCAGTGCGCTCAGCGACCTGTCGGTCTTCCTGTTCTGCTGGCTGCTGGGCTTCGCCCACCGGGAAGGCGTCCTCGACCGGCTGCGCCCCGCCGTCGTCGTGGCCTCGGCGCCGGTGCTGATGGCGGCGGGCGGCTGGTGGGCCTTCCATCACCGGATCGACGGTTCCTACGATCTCGACGACATCCCGCTCGCCCAGGCGCTGTGGTCCGCGGGATTCGTCCTGCTGCTCCTGCGCTTCCGGCCGGACTTCGGGTGGCTCGCCCGCCATGCCGTGGCGGACCGGATCGTGAAGGTCTTCAACGCCCGTGCCGTGACCGTCTATCTGTGGCACGAGGTCGCTCTGATGGTGAGCGTGCCGCTGATCGACCTGATGTGGAACGTGCCGGCCCTCGAACGGGATCTTCCGCTGGACAGCATGTGGTTCCAGTTCGCGGTCGCCTGGGTGCTGATCGCCGCGGCCGTGGCACTGTTCGGCTGGGTCGAGGACCTCGCGGCGAAGCGGGGACCACGGCTGCTGCCGTGACCTGCCCGCCCGCCGCTCCCTGCGATGTCAGCCGGCGACGGAGGCCGCGGCCAGCACGAACCAGCGGGCGGGCAGGTCGATTCGGGTTCCGTCGGGCAGATACTCGGTCTGGGCCAGGACGGTGTCACCGCCGGCCAGCGTGGTCAGACCGGCCGCCCGCAGCAGCTGAGGCACCTCCTCCTCCGTGGCGCTCGCCGGTTTGAGCCCGTGGTCCAGGACCCGGCGCAGCTTCTCGGGCGGGCCGTCAGGCCCCTGCGCCGCCTGCTGGAGCACCGTCTTGGAGGCCGGGGTCAGCTCGGCGACGAACGCCCGGCCCCGCTCCCCCACCATCGTCGCGACCGCCGCGGCGACGGCGGGCCTGGCCTCGGCCTCGCTCTGGTGGATCACTGCACGCATATAGACGTTGGTGTCGCCGATCCGCTCGTGCAGCGCCGCCACGGCCTCCGCGTCGACCAGGTTGAGCTGGGCGAACTCGGCGACCCCGTCGGGGTCCGCGCGGCGTGCGTGCGCGATCGCCGCGTGCGAGAGATCCACCCCGATCGCACGGGCGAAGCAGGTGGCGAGATAGCGGGTCTGGGTGCCGTTCCCACAGCCGAGGTCGGCGACGGGCAGCGAGGTGTCGGCGTACGGCAGGAGCAGCTTGCTGTGGGGTACGGAGCTGAGGGAGGGGTCGGCGTCCCAGATCGCCTCACCGGGCGTGTCCGAGGTGGCGGACCAGAAGCCCTCCCACGCCTCGCGGTATCGCTGTGACACGTCCATAAGCACTCCCAATTCCATTTGTCCTGAGGCATTTTGCTCAGGTCCGGACTAGCGCCCCGGGGCGGTCGCGGCAAGACCACGCACAGCATCAACCACCTGCGGCGGCGTCCTTCACCAGGTGTGCGACCGGGGGCGCGGGATACGGCTGAGAGCCTGTTCGAACCAGACGGTCTTGCCGTGTGCCGTGGTGCTGGTGCCCCATTCGCGGGCGAGGCTGCTCACCACCAGCAGTCCGCGGCCGTGCTCGTCGTGGGCAGCGGCGTCGAGCAGCGCCGCGCACGGAACGCCCCGCTGCGGTGCCGGGCCGGCCCGTGAAGCCACCGGCCGGCTCGCCGTTCCCCCGAACGGTCAGTCCGCGTGGCCCAGTTGGAGGTCACGTTCGGTCCGCCCGCCACCCGCGACCTGGAGGACGGTGGCCACCGGCGGATACCCGGCCGCGATCACCGTGTACTCACCGGTGGACAGGTCCACGAACCGGAATGCGCCGTCGGGCCCGGTGGTGAGCGTGTCGACCACATTGCCCGCCGCGTCCAGGAGCGTGACCCGGGCATCCTCTACGGGCCGGCCGCCGCTCGCCCGTACGACGCCGCGCAGCACCGCACCACCGGCGAGCTCGATGTCCTGCCGGGTCTCCCTGGCCGCCTGCACACTCACCGGCAGCGCGGCGGGCCGGAAGGCGGGGGCGCTGGCCGCGAGGGTGTACTCGCCGGCCACCAACTCCGTGATCACATAGCCGCCTTCGCGGCCGCTGCGGGTGGACGCGACCACTTCGCCGCGCACATCGGTGAGGGTGACGGCGGCGTCGCGCACCGGGATGCCGTCGGCGGTGACGACGGTCCCGGCAAGGCGTCCCGCACCGCCGAGCACCACATCGAGCTCGACGGGCCGTTCGCCCACGGTGACGCTGACGGCCTGCGGCTGGTGGCCGCCGGCCGCGGCGATGAGGACGTACGCGCCGGCGCCGGGCACGCTCAGCGCGTACCGCCCGTCGTCCCCGCTCGCGCCCCGTCCGACCTGCTGTCCCTGGACGTCGATGAGGGTGAGGGCGGCGCGCGGGACCTTCGTACCGTCGGGGTGCTGGACGCTGCCGCACACCGGCACACCCGACAGGTACACGGGCGGCGGCGCAGCGGCAGCGGTGGTGCGGGCGGTGGGGATCGGTGCGGACTCGGCGGCGGTTTCGGGGCTGTGGTGGGTCACCAGCGGTTTCTCCTTGAGGAAGAAGGCGAAGAACAGGCCGAGCGCGAGCACCGGCACGAGGTAGAGGAAGATCCGCGGCATCGCGTCGGCGTACGCCTGGATATAACTGTCGCGCAGCGCGGGCTCCATGGCATGGACCAGCTGCGGGGTGATCGACTCGGGGTCGGGGAGGTCGGCGCCGGACGGCAGACGGACGGCGAGCGCGTCCGCGAGGCGGCCCGCGAAGAGCGTCCCGAAGACGGCGGCGCCGACGCTGCCGCCGATCTGCCGGAAGTAGTTGTTGGCACTGGTGGCGGCGCCGAGGTCGGCGGGGATCACGGAGTTCTGCACGGCGAGCACCAGTACCGGCATGATCAGGCCGATCCCGATGCCGAGCACGGCCTGCGCGATGCTGTATTCGAGGCGCGGGGTGCCGGTTTCGAGCCGGGAGAGCAGCCACATTCCGACCACCGAGAAGGCGCCGCCGAGAATCGGATAGACGCGGTAGCGGCCGGTACGGGAGATCAGCTGACCGGAGACGACGGACGCCCCGACGATGCCGCCCATCATCGGGAGCATCAGCAGCCCGGATTCGGTGGCCGTGGCTCCGTCGACCATCTGCAGGAACGTCGGCAGGTAGCTGGCGGCGCCGAACAGCGCGACCCCGACGACCGCGCCGACGAGTGCGGTGACATTGAAGATCGAGTCACGGAACAGCCGCAGCGGAATGATCGGTTCGGCTGCCCGGTGCTCGACGACGAGGAACAGCAGGGCCGTTCCGGCGGCTCCGGCGGCGAGCCCCAGGATGGTGCGCGATCCCCAGGCGTACTCCGTACCGCCCCAGCTGGTCAGCAGCACCAGGCAGGTCGAGGCGGCCGCGAGCAGCAGCGCGCCGAGGATGTCGAGGCGGGGCCGGACGGTGGGCCTGGGGAGTTTCAGTACGACGGTGATGACGGCGAGGGTGACCAGGCCGAACGGGACGTTGATGTAGAAGCACCAGCGCCAGGAGGCATGGTCGGTGAAGAAGCCGCCGAGCAGCGGGCCCGCGACGGAGGCGAGACCGAAGGCGGCGCCGATGAGCCCCATGAACCGACCGCGTTCCCGGGGCGGTACGACATCCGCGATGATCGCCTGGACACCGATCATGAGCCCGCCGCCGCCGATGCCCTGGACGGCACGGAAGGCGATCAGTTCATCCATGGTGCGGGACCAGCCGGCCAGCGCGGAGCCGACGACGAAGACGACGATCGCGAACTGGAAGACGCCCTTGCGGCCGAAGAGGTCGCCGAGCTTCCCGTAGATCGGCAGGCCGATGGTGGAGGCGAGGAGGTACGCGGTGACGGCCCAGGACATCTTCTCCAGGCCGTGCAGCTCACCGACGATCTTCGGCAGTGCGGTGGCGACGATCATCTGGTCGAGCGCCGCGAGCAGAAGCGTGAGCATCAGCCCGAGGAAGACCAGCCGGATGCGGCGGGGGCTGGTATCCGGTACGGGGGCCGCCTCCTCTGCGACGGGAAGCGGCGAAGACGGTGGAATCGGCAGCCTGGTCGCCGCCTCGGCGGCCCCCGCACCGCTCGGCTCGTCCTCCAACAGAGTGATCCCACCCACCACGTGCCGCTCCCCTCGTCGCATCTGCGCCGCCCATTTCTCGCATTGCGCGATAAGGGAGGGCAAACGCCACGGGGGGCGCTGACGGCGCACTCAGGGGGCTTAGTCCCCGGTGGGAGCCACTACGGCGCACAACCGACGGGCCGAGAAAACCACCCGAACCGGTGAGGCCGGTCAAGAGAGCGTGGAGCTACTTCTCGACCTCGGTGGCGAGGTTCTGCAGCAGCTCGTCATAGATCCGCCCAAGTCCCTTGGGCGCAAAGGTCTTCTCGAAGAATCCGCCGATGCCGCCTGCTCCGTTCCAGACGGTCGACACGACCGCCTTCGACTTGCCCTCACCGGCCGGAGTGACGGTCCAGGTGGTGACCATCGAGGAGTTGCGGTCCTTCTCCACGAGCTGGCCGTCGGTGGGCTCGGTGACCTCCAGCAGGCAGTCGCGCACCCGCTTGCTCGTGGCCTGGAGCCTCCAGTGGACGAGGGTGCCCTCGCCGTCACCGCCCTCGCGCACCTCGTATTCGCTGAAGTGTCCGGGCAGCACCTTGCCCCGGGTCTCCTTGTAGTCGGCCAGCGCGTCGAACACCGTCTCCGCGTCCGCTGCGATGACTCGCTCTGTCGTGGCCTCGACCTGCGCCATGGCTGTTCCTCCAGCACTCGGTTGTTCGGGGGTGTGCTGAGCCAACCACCTCCGGGACGCCGCTCAAAATCCGGGGCGGGACGAAGGGGAGAAAACGATCAAGGGAACAAGTGTTCTATTCTCTGTCCAGTGCTACCGAGGAGGCGTCCATGCGCTGGGACAATCTGGTCGAGAACACCCGAGAGGCCGGGACCGGCGCGCTCTTCGCCGCGGACGCGGTGACCACGCGCACCTTTGACACCCCCGAATTCCGGGGGATCACCTTCCATGAGATCCGGGCCCGTTCGATCGTGAACCGGGTGCCGGGCGCATCGCGGATGCCGTTCGAGTGGACGGTCAATCCGTACCGGGGCTGTACGCACGCCTGCGTCTACTGCTTCGCCCGCAAGACCCACAGCTATCTGGACCTCGACACCGGAATCGGCTTCGACTCCCAGATCGTCGTCAAGATCAACGCCCCGGAGCTGCTGCGCAGCCAGCTCGCGTCCAGCCGCTGGCACGGCGCACATATCGCGATGGGGACCAATGTCGACTGTTATCAGCGTGCAGAAGGCCGCTACCGGTTGATGCCCGGCATCATCTCGGCCCTGCGCGATCACGCGAACCCGTTCTCGATCCTGACCAAGGGGACGCTGATCCTGCGCGATCTGGAGCTGCTGCGGCAGGCGGCCGAGGTCACCGATGTCGGCATCTCCGTCTCGGTCGGCTTCGTCGACGACGGGCTGTGGCGCACCGTGGAGCCCGGCACGCCCTCCCCCGAGCGCCGCCTCGACGCCGTGCGCACCCTGAGCGAGCACGGCATCGACTGCGGCGTGCTGATGGCGCCCGTCATTCCGTTCCTCGGCGACCACCCGGACCAGTTGCGCGCCACGGTCCGGGCGATCGCCGCCGCCGGGGCGACCTCGGTGACGCCGCTCGTCCTCCATCTGCGGCCCGGCGCCAGGGAGTGGTACATGCAGTGGCTCGGGCAGCACCACCCCCATCTGGTGCGGCGGTACGAGCGGTTGTACGCCGAAGGGGCCTATGCGCCCAAGTGGTACCAGCGGCGCATCACGCGATACGTCCACGAGCTGGCGACCGAGTTCGGCATCGGCCCCTCGCACCACGGCCCGGCCCGCCGGCTGCCCATGCGCCAGCAGCAGCGGTCACCGGTCGACGACCCCGCGGCCACCCAGCTGACCCTGCTCTGACCCGGCAGATCCCGAGGCGAAGGGCTCGACGCATCCGAGGCGAAGGGCTCAACGGATCCAAGGCGGAGGGCTCAGCTCATCCAACACGGGCAAATGGGTCAACTCTCAACAGAACATGTCCTACCGGGCGTGAATGTGGGGAGCATGCGGCGGGGGCTGCGCCACGCGCAGCCGAGTTTCCCCCACCACGGGAGGCCATATGACGAATCGTCCAGGAATTCTGTTTGCCGTCGGTGCGACGGTCGCCGGTCTGGTGACCGCCGCACCGTCCCCGGCAACCGCCGACACCGGTGCGCAGCGCACCGCAGCTCAGCTCCGATGGACCGACTGCGGCACCAAGTCGTACCCGACGCTGCAGTGCTCATCGGTCAGTACGCCGCTCGATCATGACGATCCGTCGGGTCGGCGGATCACTCTCGCCCTGTCCCGGATCCCGCACACCGCGAAGACCTTCCAGGGCCCCCTTTTCGTCAACCCGGGCGGCCCCGGGGGCAGCGGCCTCCCGATGGCCGGCTTCGTGGCGTCGTCGCTGCCGAAGACGGTTGCCGCGCAGTACGACGTGATCGGGTTCGACCCGCGCGGCGTCGGCAAGAGCGAGCCGGCGCTGAACTGCGTACCGAAGTACTTCCAGCCGCTGCGCCCCGACTCGGTGCCGGACTCGCTCGAAGTGGAGCAGGCCAACCGGGACCGGGCCCGTTCGTTCGCCAAGGCATGCGGGGAGAAATACCCGGATCTGCTGCCGTACATGGACACCGTCAGCGCCGCCAAGGACCTCGATGTGATCCGGCAGGCGACGGGCTCCCAGCAGCTCAACTACTTCGGGTACTCGTACGGCACCTACCTCGGCGCGGTGTACGCCAAGCTGTTCCCGGAGCGGGTGCGGCGTCTGGTGCTCGACTCGAACGTCGACCCGGACGGCGTCTGGTACGACGACAACATCGGCCAGAACTACGCCTTCGACGCCCGCCACAAGGCGTTCGCCGCCTGGGTGGCGCAGCACGACACCGCGTACCGGCTCGGCAGCGACCCGGCGAAGGTCGAGGGTGCCTGGTACGCGATGCGTGCCGCCGTCAAGGCGCACCCCGCGGGCGGGGAGGTCGGGGCGAGCGAGCTTGAGGACACCTTCCTGCCGGGCGGCTACTACAACGGCTACTGGCCCTATCTGGCCGATGCGTTCGCGGCGTATGTGAACGACCGGGACCAGGACGCGCTCGTGAAGGCGTACAAGAAGTTCGGCGCGGTCAACGCCGAGGGCGACAACGGATACTCGGTCTACTCGGCCGTGCAATGCCGCGACACCCAGTGGCCCCGCCCATGGAACACCTGGCGCAACGACAGCTGGAACGTACGGGCCAAGGCGCCCTTCTTCACCTGGAACAACACCTGGTACAACGCCCCGTGCGCCGACTGGCCGGTGGAGCCGCTGAACCCGGTACGGGTCTCCAACAGCAGCCTGCCGCCGGTGCTGCTCTTCCAGGCCACCGAGGACGCGGCCACGCCGTACGAGGGTGGTGTCACATTGCACCGCAAGCTGCACGGCTCCAGCCTGGTCGTCGAGCAGGGCGGCGGCAATCACGGCGTCACACTGAGCGGCAACGACTGCCTGGACACCTATCTGGCGGACTATCTCGCCAAGGGCACCGTCCCGCGCGGTACGGGCAGCCGGGCCGACGCGGACGCCATCTGCGCCAAGTCCCCCGACCCGGAGCCGCTGACCGCCGAGGCGGCGGCGAAGGCGGCCCGGGGAACGGATTCCGGCACCAGGGGCAGCATCCTGCACCGTCTGCTCGGCTTCCGCAGCTGACAGCCCACGGCCCCGGCCGGATTCACGTACGGGCCATCCTGACGCATGCATCAGGATGGCCCGTATGACGCCACGGACCACGCCCGCCCACACCCCCGATGTGCTCATACGGGACATGACCGTCGACGACTGCGAGGCGGTCGCGAGAGTCCGGGTGCGCGGCTGGCAGGCCGCGTACGCCGGACTGATGCCGCAGTCGCATCTGGACGCCATGGACATCGCCGAGGAAGCGGAACGGCGCCGTGAATTCTTCGCCGAGGGCAACCCGGTCGTGAATGTGGTGGCCGAACGGGCGGACCTCGGTGTGATCGGCTGGGCCTGCTACGGCCCGTACCGCGAGAACGGCAGGCGGACGGCGCGGCGCGGCGAGCTGTACGCGATCCATGTGCTGCCCGAGCGGATCGGGACCGGGGCGGGCCTCGCCCTGATGACCCAGATGCTCACCCGCGCCACCGCGGACGGCTTCCCGGACCTGGCGCTCTGGGTGCTGAAGGAGAACGCCCCCGCCCGCCGCTTCTACGAACGCGCGGGTTTCCTCCCCGACGGCGCAGAGGAGTCCTTCGATGTGGACGGCGTGCTCGTGCCCGAGATGCGGTACGTACGCGTCCTCGGCACCCCTTGAGCGCGTACGTGCCGGACCGGCGGGCAGGGATCCGCGCTCTCAGGCCCCCCGCAACCGGCTGAGCGCATCCTGTGCCGCGCCGCCCAGTCTCGGGTGCGGCAGCGCCGCTTCCAGGAGCGGGCGGGCCTGTTCGTCCCCGAGCTGCCCGAGCCCTTCCACACAGGCGAGCGCCACCCGCCAGTGCGGATCCTCCGGGGCCAGCAGCCGCTCCAGGGTGCTCATCAGCGCCGGTACGGACTCCGGGGCCCGAAGCGCGGTGAGCAGCCGCACCGGATGCAGGGCGTACGCGGTGCGCAGGGTGTTCGTTGCCAGGGCGGCGGCGGCCCGGGGCGTGCGGGGGTCGCCGAGGCGTACCAGGGCGTGGGCGGCACAGACGCAGCGCTCCGGGTCGCGGTGGTTGAGCAGCAGGACCAGCGCTTCGAAGGCCCGTCGGTCACCGCCGCAGCCGAGCCGGAACGCGGCGATCTCTCTTGCCCAGAGCGGTCGTTCGCGTTCGACGAGGACGCGGGCCAGTTCCTCGTCGTCGTCGGTGGTGAGCAGTCTGCGGTACGCCGCCGACTCCCCAGCCTCGTCCGCCAGCCGGTCCGTCAGCGACCGGAACTCCTCGTCCATGACCGTCAGCGTATCGGCGATGACAGTGAGTGTGAGCCGGACCACAGCAACTCGGGGCTGGCGCGCTCGTTACCCACCGGTTAAGCTCATGTGAGCGGGACACACTCCCCGCCGGCTCCGGTGGCCTGGTGACGCAGCCACCCGGAGTGCTTGTCGGTTCGGCAGCTTTGCGAGACGTGACTCCGGGACAGAGTCCGTCGCCCCTTTCCCGGTCCGGGCGTGCTCATCGCGCCTCGGCCTTGAGCACCACGACACGCAATTTCCGCACGCCCTGCGCCAGTTCGCCCTTTCAGCGCGCGCCGTGCTCCTCACAGTCGTCACTCATTCTCTGGAGTCCCGTGATGGACACCCCGCTCAGCACCATCGCCGTCGTCGGTCTCGGCACCATGGGCACCGGCATTGCCGAGGTCCTGGCCCGCGCCGGCCACGAGGTCATCGGTATCGACATCAGCGACGCGGCCGCCCGTCAGGCCGTCGCCGCCCTGGAAGCCGCAACCGCCCGCGCAGTGCGGCGCGAGCGGATCACGGAGGAGGAGCGGAGCGACGTCCTCGCCCGGTTCCGTACCTTCGGTGACCTCCAGGCCGCCGCGGAGGCGGAGCTGGTCATCGAGGTCGTGCCCGAGTCTTACGAGATCAAGCAGCAGCTCTTCCGGGAGCTCGACGCGGTCGTCTCCCCCACCGCGATCCTGGCGACCGGCACCAACGCCCTGTCGGTCACCCGGCTCGCCGCCGAATCGCTGCACCCCGAGCGCGTGCTCGGCCTGCACTTCTTCAACCCGGCGCCGGCGATGAAACTGGTCGAGGTGGTCTCCTCGGTGCTGACCGCGCCGCCGGCCGTAGAGGCGGTCACCGCGCTCGCCCGCAGCCTGGGCAAGGAGCCGGTCGCGGTCGGCGACCGGCCGGGATTCGTCGCCGACGGGCTGCTGTTCGGGTACCTCAACCAGGCCGCCGCGATGTACGAGGCGCGCTACGCCTCCCGTGAGGACATCGACGCGGCGATGAAGCTGGGCTGCGGCCTGCCGATGGGCCCGCTCGCCCTGCTCGACCTGATCGGGATCGACACCGCCCGTACCGTCCTGGAGGCGATGTACTCCGCGTCGCACGACCGGCTGCACGCCCCGGCCCCCATCCTCAGGCAGCTCAGCGAGGCGGGGCTGACCGGCCGCAAGTCGGGCCGCGGCTTCTACACGTACGAGGGGTCCGGCAGCCAGACCGTGGTGCCGGACGCGCTGACCCCGCAGGAGAGCGCGTCGGCGGCCGGCGGGCGCACGGTGCGGTCGGTGGGGGTCGCGGGCTCCGGGACGATGGCCTCGGGGATCGCCGAGGTCTTCGCGAAGGCCGGCTACGACGTGGTGCTCGCCGCCCGCAGCCAGGAGAAGGCGGACATCGCGAAGGGCCGGATCGCCAAGTCCCTGGAGCGTTCCGTCACCAAGGGACGGCTGACGGCCGGGGCGCGGGACGAGACCCTGGCCCGGATCACCGCGGCCGGTTCGCTGGACGCCTTCGCCGATGTCGATCTCGCGGTCGAGGCGGTCGCCGAGGACCTGCTGGTCAAGCAGCAGCTGTTCGGGACGATGGACAAGGTCTGCAAGCCGGGTGCGGTGCTCGCGACCACCACCTCGTCGCTGCCGGTCGTGGCGATCGCGCGGGCCACCTCTCGTCCGCAGGACGTCATCGGGATGCACTTCTTCAACCCGGCGCCCGCGATGAAGCTGGTCGAGGTGGTCCGTACGGTGCTCACCGACGACGATGTCCACGCCACCGTCCGCGAGGTGTGCGTCAAGGTCCGCAAGCACCCGGTGGACTGCGGGGACCGGGCCGGCTTCATCGTGAACGCGCTGCTGTTCCCCTACCTCAACAACGCGATCAAGATGGTCGAGGAGCACTACGCGACCCTCGACGACATCGACGCCGCGATGAGGCTGGGCGGCGGCTACCCGATGGGCCCGTTCGAGCTCCTCGACGTCGTCGGGCTCGATGTCTCGCTCGCCATCGAGAAGGTGCTGCACGGCGAGTTCCGCGACCCGGGCCTGGCCCCGGCGCCGCTGCTGGAGCATCTGGTGGCCGCCGGCTGCCTCGGTCGCAAGACGGGGCGCGGCTTCCGCGAATATGCCCGGCGCTGATCCGGGAGCCGGGTGGGGAGGGCTGCTCGATCCTTCGGACGGCCCTCCCCCACAGGCGCATTCCCCTGCACCGATGCAGTACGTTCACACCATGTCCCAGCCCGCCAGGTCCCCCCGTGTCTCCGCCGCGTCCGACACCCAGGAGAGTGCCGCAGGCACCCGCGCCGCCGCCCAGCGGCTCAAAATGCGCCGCGAACTGGCCGCCGCGGCAATGGAACTCTTCGCCACGAAGGGGTACGAGGCGACGACGGTCGACGAGATCGCGGGCGCCGCGGGCGTCGCCCGGCGGACCTTCTTCCGGCACTTCCGCTCCAAGGAAGAGGCGATCTTCCCGGACCACGACGACACCCTCGTCAGGGCCGAGGCCGTCCTCAATGCCGCCCCCGCGCACGAGCACCCGCTCGACACCGTCTGCCGCGGCATCAAGGAAGTCATGAAGATGTACGCGGCAAAGCCCGCGGTCTCCGTGGCCCGCTACAAGCTGACCCGTGAGGTCCCCACACTGCGCGAGGCCGAGATCGCCTCGGTGGCCCGCTACGAGCGGCTGTTCACGCGCTATCTGCTGGGCCATTTCGACGAGCGCGACCACCATGTCGGCAATGACGACCCGCTGCTCGCGGAGGTCGCGGCATCCGCCGTCGTCACCGCGCACAACCATGTGCTGCGCCGCTGGCTGCGGGCGGGCGGCGAGGGCGATGTGGAGGCACAGCTCGACCACGCCTTCTCGATCGTCCGCGACACGTTCGGGACCGGCATCGGCGCGGGCCGGATCGCCGGCACCGAACCGGCCAAGCAGCCGGCCGCTTCGGTGGCCTCCCAGGGCGAGGTACTGGTCACGGTGGCGCGGACGGACGCGCCGCTCGACGAAGTGATGCGCACGATCCAGCAGGCGCTCAAGAACCGCTGAACGGGGGTGTGTCGGCCGGGGCCGCCCGGCCGGCTGTCCCTGTGCCCGCTCGCCTGAGGGGCCCGGTTCCCGGCCCGCTCCGGAAACCTGGTTGCCGCGCCCGCGCCCCGGTGCTGTGGTGTGCGGATGAATCATGATCGCGACACACTTCTGACCCTCTTCGACCGCGAGATGCGCGAGCACGCCCGCCCCGACGGCCCCGGTGTCCGGGTCGAGCGCACCGGTGATGTCGTACGGCAGGTCGGCGCGGCCGACGACTGGAACGGCGTCGTCTGGTCGGCCCCGCACCTGGATCCCGTACGGGCGGACGCCGCGATCGCGGCACAGGTGGCGCACTACACGGCGCTCGGGCACGACGAGTTCGAGTGGAAGCTGTACGCGCACGACCGGCCGGCCGATCTGGCGGAGCGGCTCCTGGCGGCCGGCTTCGAGGCGGAGGAGCCCGAAACCCTGCTCGTCGCCCCGGTGGCGGACCTCTCGACGACGGTGGAGCTCCCCGAGGGTGTCCGGCTGTGTACCGTGAGTGACGCGGACGGTGTGGAGCTGATGGCCCGCGCCCATGAGCAGGCGTTCGGTTCGGACTGGTCGCGGCTGCGGCATCAGGTGCTGACCAGGCTGACCGAGGCCCCGGACGGCTTCGTCGGCGTCCTCGCCATGGTGGGCGACGAGCCGGTGAGCTCGGCCAGGATGGAGCTGTACCCGGGTACGGGCTTCGCGGGGCTCTGGGGCGGCGGAACGGTCGAGGCGTGGCGCGGGAGGGGCATCTACCGGGCACTGGTCGCCTTCCGGGCCCGGATCGCGGCGGAGCGCGGCTACGGCTACGTTCAGGTCGACGCCTCCGACCAGAGCAGCCCGATCCTTCAGCGACTCGGATTCCTGGCCCTGAGCACCACGACTCCGTACGTGTACCGGCCCTCTCACTGACCGGGCGACCCTCAGGACAGATCCACGCGAAACACCCCTCAGGTTGCTCATGCGTGCCCTGCGGGTGACAAGTGAGAGAAATTGTTGGCACCGAGTGCCTTGCCAGGTGTCACGGAGTGCCATACGTTGAAGTTGTCCGGGCGGCCGGCGTGCTGAGACCTCACGTACGCCGGCTGTCCCCGCAAGCAATATGCCTGCGCGCCCGGACGCCTGCGTCACAGGCAAACCCTTCTGCTCCACAGAGCAAGCCGAAGCTTTACCAGCCGAACCGACGGCAGCACCTCCACACCACACTGCTCCCCTCTGCTTGCAGGGACCCTCAAGCGTTCCCTCAGCGCCCCCATCTGCCGGAGGCACACCGTGAAGGAAATCCTGGACGCGATCCAATCGCAGGACAGCACAGCCGCAGACTTCGCGGCCCTGTCCATCCCTGAGTCGTACCGCGCGGTGACCGTGCACAAGGACGAGACGGAGATGTTCGCCGGGCTCGACACCCGCGACAAGGACCCCCGCAAGTCGCTGCACCTCGACGACGTCCCGGTGCCCGAGCTCGGGCCCGGTGAGGCACTGGTCGCCGTCATGGCCAGCTCGGTGAATTACAACTCGGTCTGGACCTCGATCTTCGAGCCGATGTCCACCTTCGGCTTCCTCGAGCGCTACGGAAGGCTCAGCGAGCTCACCAAGCGCCACGACCTGCCGTACCACGTCATCGGCTCCGACCTGGCGGGCGTCGTCCTGCGCACCGGCCCCGGCGTCAACGCCTGGCACCCCGGCGACGAGGTCGTCGCACACTGCCTCTCGGTCGAACTGGAGTCCTCGGACGGCCACAACGACACGATGCTCGACCCCGAGCAGCGGATCTGGGGCTTCGAGACCAACTTCGGCGGCCTCGCCGAGATCGCGCTCGTCAAGTCCAACCAGCTGATGCCGAAGCCGCAGCACCTCAGCTGGGAGGAGGCCGCCGCTCCGGGCCTGGTCAACTCCACCGCGTACCGCCAGCTCGTCTCGCGCAACGGCGCGGGCATGAAGCAGGGCGACAACGTGCTGATCTGGGGCGCCAGCGGCGGACTCGGTTCATACGCCACGCAGTTCGCCCTGGCGGGTGGCGCCAACCCGATCTGTGTCGTCTCCAGCGACCAGAAGGCGGACATCTGCCGGAAGATGGGCGCCGAGGCGATCATCGACCGCAACGCCGAGGGCTACAAGTTCTGGAAGGACGAGCACAACCAGGACCCGCGCGAGTGGAAGCGGTTCGGCAAGCGCATCCGTGAACTCACCGGCGGCGAGGACGTGGACATCGTCTTCGAGCACCCGGGCCGCGAGACGTTCGGCGCCTCGGTCTACGTGACACGCAAGGGCGGCACGATCGTCACCTGCGCCTCGACGTCCGGCTACAACCACGAATACGACAACCGCTACCTGTGGATGTCGCTGAAGAAGATCGTGGGCTCGCACTTCGCCAACTACCGCGAGGCGTGGGAGGCCAACCGCCTGGTGGCCAAGGGCAAGATCCACCCGACGCTGTCGAAGGTCTACTCCCTGGAGGAGACCGGCCAGGCCGCGTACGACGTGCACCGCAACCTCCACCAGGGCAAGGTCGGCGTGCTGGCGCTGGCGCCGCGCGAGGGTCTGGGCGTGCGCAACGAGGAGCTGCGCGAGCAGCACATCGACGCCATCAACCGCTTCCGGAACGTCTGAGGTTCACCAATGAGCGAACGTCAGAAGGACCGCCCCTGGCTCATGCGGACGTACGCCGGTCACTCGACCGCCGAGGCGTCCAACGAGCTCTACCGGCGCAACCTCGCCAAGGGGCAGACGGGCCTGTCGGTCGCCTTCGACCTGCCGACGCAGACCGGGTACGACCCCGACCACATCCTCGCCCGCGGCGAGGTCGGCCGGGTCGGCGTGCCCGTGTCGCACCTCGGTGACATGCGCCGGCTGTTCCAGGACATCCCCCTGGACCAGATGAACACCTCGATGACGATCAACGCCACCGCGATGTGGCTGCTGGCGCTCTACCAGGTGGTCGCCGAGGAACAGGGCGCCGACGCCACCAGGCTCCAGGGCACGACGCAGAACGACATCGTCAAGGAGTACCTCTCGCGCGGGACGCATGTCTTCCCGCCCGGTCCCTCGCTGCGGCTGACCACCGACATGATCACGTACACGGTCGGCCACATCCCGAAGTGGAACCCGATCAACATCTGCAGCTACCACCTGCAGGAGGCGGGAGCCACTCCGGTCCAGGAGATCGCGTACGCCATGTCGACGGCGATCGCCGTGCTCGACGCGGTCCGTGACTCCGGGCAGGTGCCCGAGGAGAAGTTCGGTGATGTGGTCGCCCGGATCTCCTTCTTCGTGAACGCGGGCGTCCGCTTCATCGAGGAGATGTGCAAGATGCGCGCCTTCGGCCGCATCTGGGACCAGGTCACCCGCGAGCGGTACGGCATCACCGATGCCAAGCAGCGCCGCTTCCGCTACGGCGTCCAGGTCAACTCGCTCGGCCTGACCGAGGCGCAGCCGGAGAACAACGTCCAGCGCATCGTCCTGGAGATGCTGGCCGTCACCCTCTCCAAGGACGCCCGCGCCCGGGCCGTCCAGCTGCCGGCCTGGAACGAGGCGCTGGGTCTCCCCCGGCCCTGGGACCAGCAGTGGTCGCTCCGTATCCAGCAGGTCCTCGCGCACGAGAGCGATCTGCTGGAGTACGAGGACATCTTCGCCGGATCGCATGTCATCGAGGCCAAGGTGGACGAGCTGGTCACCGAGTCGCTCGCCGAGATCGACCGGATCCAGCAGATGGGCGGCGCCATGGCGGCCGTCGAGTCCGGCTATCTGAAGTCCGAGCTGGTCTCCTCGCACGCCGCCCGCCGGGCCCGGATCGAGGGCGGCGAGGAGAAGATCGTCGGCGTCAACATCTATGAGACGACGGAACCGAACCCGCTCACCGCGGACCTCGACGGGGCGATCATGACGGTCGACCCCGCCAATGAGGCCAGGGTCGTCGCCGCCCTCCAGGAGTGGCGCGACAACCGCGACGAGGCCCGTGCCACCGACGCGCTGGCCGCGCTGAAGAAGGCCGCCGCGGGCACCGAGAACATGATGGAAGCGACCGTGGAGTGCGCCCGTGCGGGTGTCACCACCGGCGAGTGGTCCTGGGCGCTGCGCGATGTCTTCGGCGAGTTCCGGGCTCCGACCGGCGTCTCGTCCGCCCCGGTCGCGGTGACCGCGGAGGCCGGCACACCGCTCGCCCTGGTCCGCGAGAAGGTCGCCCGCACCGCGGCCGACCTGGGCGCCGGACGGCTGCGGCTGCTGGTCGGCAAGCCCGGCCTGGACGGGCACTCCAACGGCGCCGAGCAGATCGCCGTACGGGCCCGTGACGCCGGTTTCGAGGTCGTCTACCAGGGGATCAGGCTGACCCCCGAACAGATCGTCTCGGCCGCCCTCGCCGAGGACGTGCACTGCGTCGGTCTGTCGATCCTGTCCGGCTCGCACGCCGAACTCGTACCGGACGTGCTGAACCGGTTGCGCGAGGCCGGCGCCAACGACATACCGGTCATCGCGGGCGGGATCATTCCGCCCGCCGACGCCACCGCGCTGATCGAGGCGGGCGTCGCCGCCGTGTTCACCCCGAAGGATTTCGGTATCACGGAGATCATCGGCCGTATCGTCGACGAGATCCGGAAAGCGAACAAGCTCGACCCTCTGGAGGTCCCCGCATGACCCAGCCCGTGAACCGTCTGCGTCCGCGCCGTTCCTGTCTGGCAGTGCCCGGCTCGAACCCGCGGTTCCTGGAGAAGGCCCAGGGCCTCCCGGCCGACCAGGTCTTCCTCGACCTGGAGGACGCCTGCGCGCCGCTCGCCAAAGAGGGCGCCCGTCACCACATCGTCGACGCGCTGAACAACGGCGACTGGACGGGCAAGACCCGGGTCGTGCGGGTCAACGACTGGACGACCCACTGGACGTACCGCGATGTCATCACGGTCGTCGAGGGCGCCGGCCAGAACCTCGACTGCATCATGCTGCCGAAGGTCCAGGACGCCCAGCAGGTCGTCGCCCTCGACCTGCTGCTCACCCAGATCGAGAAGACGATGGGCTTCGAGGTCGGGAAGATCGGCATCGAGGCGCAGATCGAGAACGCCAAGGGCCTGGTGAACATCGACGACATCGCCGCCGCCTCGCCCCGCCTGGAGACGCTGATCTTCGGCCCGGCCGACTTCATGGCGTCGATCAACATGAAGACCCTGGTCGTCGGTCAGCAGCCGCCCGGGTACGGCGCGGACGCGTACCACTACATCCTGATGCGCATTCTGATGGCGGCGCGTACGCACGACCTCCAGGCGATCGACGGTCCCTTCCTGCAGATCCGTGACGTGGACGCGTACCGCGAGGTCGCGGGCCGTGCGGCGGCGCTGGGCTTCGACGGCAAGTGGGTGCTGCACCCCGGTCAGGTCGACGCGGCCAACGAGGTGTTCTCGCCCTCGCAGGACGACTACGACCACGCCGAGCTGATCCTCGACGCGTACGACTGGTGCACCTCGGAGGAGGGCGGCAAGAAGGGCTCGGCGATGCTCGGCGACGAGATGATCGACGAGGCGAGCCGCAAGATGGCGCTCGTCATCGCGGGCAAGGGCCGCGCAGCCGGTATGCAGCGCACCTCCAAGTTCGAAGTGCCGGAGGCCTGACCATGCAGTTCGGACGCACGTATGAGGAGTTCGAGGTCGGTGCGGTCTACAAGCACTGGCCCGGAAAGACGGTCACCGAGTACGACGACCACCTTTTCTGCCTGCTGACCATGAATCATCACCCGCTCCATATGGACAGCAACTACGCGGAGAAGACGACCGACTTCGGAAAGAACGTTGTCGTCGGCAATTACATCTACTCGCTACTGCTCGGCATGTCGGTTCCGGATGTCTCCGGAAAGGCTATTGCCAATCTGGAGGTCGAGTCTCTGAAGCATGTCGCGCCGACCTTCCACGGCGACACGATCTACGGCGAGACGACCGTTCTCGACAAGACTCCGTCAAAGTCCAAGAACGACCGCGGAATCGTTTACGTGGAGACCAAGGGCTACAAGCAGGACGGCACGCTGGTCTGCGTGTTCCGTCGCAAGGTGATGGTCCCCACCGAGACGTACATCAAGGAGCGCGGCGGGGAGCAGCCCGGCCGACCCGAGCTGAACCAGCCTTCGCAGAAGAACGTGGAGAAGTAGCCATGACGCGACTTGCCCAGACTGCCGGTCTCAACGATGTCCAGCAGGAAATTCTCTCCACGGTCCGGGATTTCGTCGACAAGGAGATCATTCCGGTCGCGACCCAGCTGGAACACCGTGACGAGTACCCGACCGAGATCGTCGAGGGACTCAAGGAGCTCGGCCTGTTCGGGCTGATGATTCCCGAGGAGTACGGGGGTCTGGGTGAGTCGCTTCTCACATACGCGCTGTGTGTGGAGGAAATTGCCCGCGGCTGGATGAGCGTGTCGGGAATCATCAATACGCACTTCATCGTGGCGTACATGCTCAAGCAGCACGGCACCCAGGAACAGAAGGACACGTTCCTGCCGCGGATGGCGCTGGGCGAGGTCCGGGGCGCGTTCTCGATGTCCGAGCCGGCACTGGGCTCCGATGTCGCGGCGATCACCTCCAAGGGCGTCAAGGACGGCGATGAGTACGTCCTGAACGGCCAGAAGATGTGGCTGACGAACGGTGGCACGTCCTCGCTCGTCGCCGTGCTGTGCCGGAGTGACGAAGGCCACCCCGAGGGGACCGCCCCGCACAAGTCGATGACGACGTTCCTGGTGGAGAAGGAGCCCGGCTTCGGCGAGGTCCTGCCCGGCCTCACCATCCCCGGCAAAATCGACAAAATGGGCTACAAGGGCGTCGACACGACCGAACTCATCATGGACGGGCTACGAATTCCGGCCAATCGGGTACTGGGCGGCACCACCGGCCGAGGGTTTTACCAAATGATGGACGGCGTCGAGGTCGGCCGGGTAAATGTCGCAGCGCGTGGCTGCGGCGTCGCGCAGCGTGCATTCGAGCTGGGTATTTCGTACGCCCAGCAGCGTCATACCTTCGGAAAGCCGATCGCTCAGCACCAGGCGATCCAGTTCAAGCTGGCCGAAATGGCCACCAAGGTCGAGGCCGCCCATGCGATGATGGTAAATGCAGCGCGCAAAAAGGACTCCGGGGAACGAAACGACCTGGAGGCAGGGATGGCGAAGTACCTCGCCTCCGAGTACTGCAAGGAAGTCGTCGAGGACGCCTTCCGGATCCACGGCGGTTACGGCTTCTCCAAGGAGTACGAGATCGAGCGCCTCTACCGGGAGGCCCCGATGCTGCTGATCGGTGAAGGTACCGCCGAGATCCAGAAAATGATCATTGGGCGCCGACTCCTCGAGGAGTACCGGTTGCAGGGTTGATTGTCCCTTTCAAGGCGATTTAGCCGCGAAGAAGATCACATCCTGTCACCCTCAGGCGGTGCCTTCAAGCCGTCCGACTCGGCTGCTGGCTTGCCCAGTTGCGGCTCGCAACCGATAACATCGCCGGAAAAGCCGCCGTCCCCCGTTGCCAGCGCGGCATCATCCGCTACGAAGGTCATCCATGCCCGACAGCCAAACCTCTGCACCACGCGGCGGAGTCCGCCTTGCGCGCGGAGCTTCGCCGTGGCTCCTCCCGACCGTCGCCACCGCGGCACTCAGCCTCACCCGGGCCCGCAAGTCCGGACGCTGGGCCGCGGTGGCTGTGCCCACCACCGCGCTCGCGGCGGGCATGCTGTGGTTCTTCCGCGACCCCGAGCGTGAGATCACCCAGGGCCGGGTCATTTCGCCGGCCGACGGCGTGGTGCAGAGCATCATGCCGTGGAAGGACGGGCGCACCCGCGTCGCGATCTTCATGAGCCCGCTGAATGTCCATGTCAACCGTGCGCCTCTGGCCGGCACGGTGACCTCGGTCGAGCACATCCCCGGTGGGTTCGTTCCGGCGTTCAACAAGGAGAGCGAGAACAACGAGCGCGTTGTCTGGCACTTCGACACCGAGCTCGGTGACATCGAGATGGTGCAAATCGCCGGTGCGGTCGCCCGTCGCATCGTCCCTTACATCCCGCAGGGCACGAAGGTGGAGCAGGGCGAGCGCATCGGTCTGATCCGCTTCGGCTCCCGGGTCGACATCTACCTTCCGGAAGGTATCGATGTCGCGGTCGAGGTCGGCCAGGCCACCACCGCGGGGGTGACTCGAATTGACCGTGATTGATCCTGACACGCAGGCCGGCTGGGTGCCGGAGGCGGAGTCCGAGGAGGACGCCGGCGAGGACATGCCGCTCTCTATGCGGCTGTCGATAGCGGACACCCTCACTCTCGGCAACGCCACGTGCGGTTTCATGGCGGTGTACTTCACCACCACCGGAATCCTCATCCCGCACCTCACGGGCAGCGACGAGAGCGGCATGGCCCGGCACTCCGCGGCCACCGCTGTGATCCTCATGCTCATGGCAGCGGTGTTCGACCTCTTCGACGGGCTCGTGGCACGCAAGCTGCGCTCCTCGCCGATGGGTGCCGAGCTGGACAACCTCTCGGACCTCATCAGCTTCGGGCTCGCCCCGGCGTACTTCGTCCTCGTGTACGGCATGGTCGCGGACGACGCACACCAGCGGGTTTCGGCGCTGGCGGCGATCGTGGTGCTGCTGGCGGTGGTGCTCCGACTTGCCAGATTCTCCTGCGTGACCATGAAGGACGGCATGTTCCAGGGCATGCCGAGCCCCTTCGGAGCGCTCACGGTCGTCTCGATCGTCCTCCTGGAGCTGCCCTTCGTACCGACGCTGCTCGCGATCGTCGGAGTGGCGTGGCTGATGGTCAGCCGGGTCGAGTACCCGAAACCGCGAGGCGTCCTCGCGGTGGCGATGCTCAGCTGGATCGTGGCCGCGATGGGGCTCCTCGCCGCGTGGGCGTTCGACGCCCCCGGCGGTCAGCTGCTCCTCCAGACCGGCTGTGCGCTGCAGGTGGTCCTGGGAGCAGTCATCCCGCTCTTCGCGACGGCACGGCGGGTGAACACCTTCCGCGACAACCGGCGTGAGGCACGGGCGGCACAGCTGCCGTAGCGGTACAGAAGATACGCAAGAGGGCCCCGGGTGCTCCCCAGCACCCGGGGCCCTCTTGCATGTGGCGGAGGGCCGGCAGCACGGGAACGCTGTTGCCGGCCCTCGCTTCAGGACGGCGGCGGCCGGCTGACGCCTTCGCACGAGGACGGCACGGCCCGGCTGTGGCCTCCTTGGACTGGCGCAGCTCGATGAACGCCATTGTCCCGGTGCTCCCGCCCGCTCCCCACCGCCCGCCCGTCAGCCGGGTACGAGCACGGCGGCCCCGTTCACCCGGTCGGCCGCCAGATCGGCCAGTGCCTGGTCGGCCCTGCTCAGCGGGTAGGTGCTCACCGTGACCCGGATGCCCACGCGCCCGGCCAGAGCAAGGAAATCGCGGCCGTCCTCGCGGGTGTTGGAGGTGACGCTGCGCAGATTGCGCTCCTGGAACAGATGGCGCTGGTAGTTCAGCACGGGAATGTCCGACAGATGGATTCCGGCGATGGCAAGCGTGCCGGACCTGTCCAGTGCCTCCATCGCCACGGGCACCAGGTCGCCGACGGGTGCGAACAGGATCGCCGAGTCCAGGGGCTCCGGCGGACGGTCGTGGGCACCGCCCGCCGACGCGGCGCCGAGGTCCAGAGCGAGCTCGCGCGCCTGTGCCGAGCGGGTCAGTACATGAACGGTGGCGCCCTCGGCGAGGGCCACCTGGGCAGCCAGATGGGCCGACGCGCCGAAGCCGTAGATTCCCAGCCGCCCGCCCTCCGGCAGCGCACTGCGCCGGAGCGACCTGTATCCGATGATCCCCGCGCAGAGGAGTGGTGCGAGCCGGACGGCGTCCTGGTCCTCCGGGAGCCGGTAGGCGAACGCCTCCGGTACCAGCGCCGTGTCGGCGAAGCCGCCGTCCGCGTCCCACCCCGTATAGGTGGACCACGGGCAGAGGTTCTCCCGGCCGCCCAGGCAGTACCGGCAGCTCCCGCACGTTCCGCGCAGCCAGGCCCCACCCACCCGGTCGCCGATACGGAAGAGGCCGGTCCCCTCGCCGACAGCCGCCACCCGGCCGACGATCTCATGGCCGGGGACCGTGGAGGGGCGGCGCGGCAGGAGATCGCCCTCGGCCAGATGGAGATCCGTGCGGCAGACACCGCACGCTTCCACGTTCAGCAGAAGCTCCCCGGGACCGGGAGCAGGCACCCTGCGGCGCACGCGCACCAAGGGCCCGGTGCCGATCGGACCGGGGGTCCGGACAGCCCAGCCGCTCTGTTCAGCCGGGGCAGACTCAAAGACAGCCACAGGTCCAGCCTGCGGCGGCACAGTCGGCGAGGCAACCGGCCCCGTTGTCTGCATACGAGTGAACGGCCACAGCTCGACGTTGTCTTCGACCGTGTTCACGCGGGCGCTCCTGCATGTGGCGGCAGGAGGGCTAAGGTTTCAACAAGGGCGCACCAAAAAACGCCCAGGGACGTCATGCACCGACACCACAGCGCACCGGACAGTACCCAGGAGCTCCTGGTCACCCTTGGGCGTCTGGTCGATCAGGCGTTGGAGAACATCAGGCTCCAGCGAGCCCGGGCGGAGCTGGGCATGGCGCTCCAGCGGCACATGCTCCCGGCCGAACTGCCCGACTTCCCGGGCATCCGGATCGCGGCCCGGTACTCGCCCTCGCAGGACGGTCTGGCGGTCGGCGGTGACTTCTACGACGCGTTCTCGATGAGGGACGGGATGGCGGGGATCGCCATCGGTGATGTGCAGGGGCACGGGGTGGAGGCGGCCGCCTTCATGGGTGAGGCCCGTGCCAGTCTCAGGGCCCTCGCCAGCGTCACGGTCGACCCCGGCAAGGTGCTGGCCTGCGCCAACGATCTGCTGATCTCACTGGGCTGTGACCTGTTCACGACCTGTTGCCTGCTGAGCGTCGTCCCGGAGAGCGGTGAGCTCTGCATCGCCCGGGCCGGACATGTCCCGATCGTCTGGGGCACCGACGGCGGCGACTCCGGCATCTCCCTGGACGCCGGCGGGGTGCCCCTGGGGATACTGCCCGGCCAGCAGTACCCCGTCACCCATCGGCGGCTGAAGCAACCCGGGTATCTGGTCCTGGTGACCGACGGGGTCGTGGAAGGACCGGCCTATGCGATGGACGAGGGGCTGGCTGCGGTGTCCGCGCTGGTCGGTACGGCGGACGGGGCCGACCCCGGCGATCTGGCCTCGCGCGTGATCCAGGTGGCGGACCTGACCGGCCATGTGGACGACGCCGCTGTCCTCGTCGTCCGCTACGACGGTGTGCCGGGCGGCGGTTAGCGGGACGTATCTCGTCCGTCGGCCACGGTGGCTGCCCGGGCTCCGGCCCGGCAGGGACGTACCTCGTTCGTCCGCCCATCGGCGTGGCGTCGCGTGCCTGACCGATCGCGACGCCTCGACGTGGTGTCTGATGCTGTGGTGGTGGACAGCGCACAGCTCCGGCAGCACACGGCCACGGTCCTGACGTCCCTGGCGGTGGCCGTCTGCTACTTCGCGACGGCCCGTCTGGGGCTGCTCCAGCAGCTGGTGCGCGGCCAGGTCACGCCGCTGTGGCCCCCGACCGGGATCGCGGTCGCGGCGCTGCTCGTGTTCGGTGTGCGGATCTGGCCGGGAATCGCGCTCGGCGCCCTCGTCGTCAATATTTTCATCGGGCCTTCCGCTCTGCCCGTACTGATCATCGCGGCCGGAAACACGATCGCCCCGGTCTGCTCCTACCTGATGCTGCGCCGTGCCGGCTTCCACGACGGCCTGGACCGCTTGCGTGACGCGCTGGCGCTGGTCTTCCTCGGTGCGCTGGGCGGCATGCTGATCAGCGCGACCGTGGGCACCGGCATCCTGGTCCTGGCGGGGGCGCTCCCGGCCGGTGACTTCCGGCCGACCTGGTCGGTCTGGTGGACGGGCGACGCCATGGGCGTCATGGTCGTCACGCCGTTCCTGCTCGTCGTCCGAAGGGTCCGATGGCCGCACGGTGTCGGCCTGCCCAGGTGGGCCGAGGCGGTGGCGCTGGTGGCGTGCACGGTGACGGTCACCCTCCTGGCCACCGACACCCCCAACGCTTCCCTGCTCTTCCTCGTGTTCCCGTTCCTGATCTGGGCCGCCTTCCGCTTCGAGCGGGCCGGCGCCGCGTGCTGCGCACTGGGCGTGTCCATTTTCGCGATCCTCGCCGCCGGACGGATGACCGGCCCCTTCGCCCATCACGGCCTCCTCACCAACATGATCACGCTCCAGGCATTCAACGGATCCATTTCACTCACAGCTCTGCTCCTCGCGGCGGTCGTCACCGAACGGAACCGCACATACCAAGAAATCAGGCGACTCTGTGCGCAACTCTCCGAGAAGGTGTCGCGGCGGGACACCTGACTCACTCCATCGGTCGTGCGAAGAGTGCGCGGACCTGCGATCCGAAGCAGGCTGATGGGCGAACGGCACCGCGACGAAGGCAACCGGACGCCGAGACTCGGGCGGACGGGCGCCATAAGAGGTGGAGCCATGCCCCATGTGTCCGCGAATGTCCATGTATCCCGCCCCGCCGACGAGATCTTCTCGTTTCTCCGGGATCCGCGGAATCTGGCCGTGTGGTCATCGAGCATAGATCAAGTGATCGAGGGCCCGATCAGCACGGAACTCGGCGACGAGTACACCTGCAAGTTCCCGGGCAGGCGACGGGTGCACCGCCTCACGTGCACCGCGAGCACACCTGTCGAGTACCTGGCCTTCCGCGGTGCGCGCATGTGGACCCCGCTGGGCCGCCACTCCCCGGAACTCGAGTTCCGGCTGAGTCCGAGCCGACGGGGAACGATGGTCAACGTATCGGTCAAGCCCCATCTGGACGGCGGCATGATCATCCTTGCCCCGTTCGTGACGATGGCGTGGCGTCGTGATCTGCCGGTGGAGCTGCGGTGCCTGGCGGAGCTGCTCACCGACGGGCACCGTCCCGATGCGGACACGAGTGGCGGTCAGGGGGCGGCGCCCTCTGTGGGGTGACGCGGGGTACGTGCGGCGGGGCGGGGGTGCGGTTCCGCTGCGCGGGGCCGTCCTCCACCCGCGCCTTCCCGAAACCGGGGCGCTGCCCCGGACCCCGCTCCTCAAGCGCCGGAGGGGCTGGGGCAGCCGGACGGGCTGGGGATTTGCGCCCGTCCGGCTGTCGAGGTCCGCAACCGCGACGGGCTACAGCAGGAAGTCGCGCGCGATCGCCTCGGACGCCCGTTCCAGTAGTGGTCCCGCCTGGGCCATGGAGACCGCAGGGTCCGGTTCCAGGTCCGTGAGGGCGTACGCGCGGCCGATGCCCGCGCCGGTCAGGGCTTCCGGCGGCAGGGCGAGGCGGCCGCAGACCGCCACGACCTCGACGCCTGCGGCGCGGGCCGCCGCGGCCACGCCTGCCGGGGCCTTGCCGTGGAGGGTCTGCTCGTCGAGCGAACCCTCTCCGGTGATCACCAGGGTGGCGCGTGCCAGTGCGGGGGCGAAGCCGAGGACGTCGAGCATGACCTCGATGCCGGGGCGGAACCGGGCGCCGAGGGCGACCAGCGCCCCGTAGCCGATGCCGCCCGCCGCGCCTGCTCCGGGCAGCCGGGCGTGGTCCGGGCCCAGGATGGACGCGTAGTGGTCGAGCGCGGCATCGAGGGTCGCGATGTCCTCCTCGGTTGCGCCCTTCTGCCGGCCGTAGACCTCAGGCGCACCCTTCGGGCCCGTCAGCGGGTTGTCCACGTCACTGGCGAGGATCAGGTCCACGTCGGCCATCCGCGGGTCGAGGCCGGACAGGTCCGCCTCGGCCAGATCGGCGAGGCCGCCACCACCGGGGCCGACGGGCTTGCCGTCCGCGTCCAGGAAGCGGGCTCCGAGCGCCGTCAGCATGCCCGCGCCGCCGTCCGTGGTCGCGCTGCCGCCGACGCCGAACACGATCGTCCGGGCACCCGCGCCGAGCGCCGCGGCCAGCAGTTCGCCGGAGCCGTACGTCGTGGCCGTGAGCGGGGCGAACACCCCTGCGGGGAGGTGCTGGAGGCCCGAGGCCTCGGCCATCTCCACCACCGCCGTGGTGTCGCGCAGCGCGTACGCCGCGGTCACCGGCTCCCCCAGAGGCCCCGTCACCCGCACCTCGCGGCGCTCGAACCCGGCGGCCACCGCCGCCGCCACCGTGCCGTCGCCGCCGTCCGCCACGGGCAGGGTCTCGACCTGCACCCCGGGGACGACGCACCGCAGCCCGGCCGTCACCCGCTCCGCGACCTGCACGGCCGTGAGCGAACCCTTGAACTTGTCCGCCGCGACGAGCACGCGTGCGGTCTTCATCACTGCTCCGTCCGCCACCTTGAATCCCTTACTTTCGAACAGGCAGTCGCGCCGCCCCCGACCCTATCCGCAGCGGATACCCGCTGCCCAGAGCCGTCGTCGCACCTGCCCCGCCCCTACTACGCTGCCCGCGTGACCACCACTGACTACGCCACCTACATCGCGGGACTCCCCCGGGTTCTCGCCGCCGCGGCCACCGTGTTCCGGGACGTCCATGGGCGAGTGCTGCTCGTCGAGCCCAACTACCGGGAGGGCTGGGCACTGCCCGGCGGTTAGGCAAAGCATCCACAGATGTCTCAGGACGCCAGCTCGCCCAGGACGAGGAGCAGCAGCGTCTCACCGGCCGCGTGCCTGCCTACGCGGCGGACCACGTGTCCCGCAACCCGTTCCTGACCGTCATGCGGCTCCTCGGGCATCGCCGTCCTGAATCGACCATGCGATACCTGACCTACAAGAGAAAGACGAACCTGCTCGTCGCCCGGGCGGTGAAGGACTGGAACGATCAGGACCGCACCTACGCAGACCTGGCCGCTCGCCAGGCCGGAGGGTGGGCCGTCTGATGCCGCGCCGCGGAGAACGCCGATCCCGGTCTGCGACGCTACCGCCGCGCCTGCCCGCTCCACGCACCGTCGATCACGTCGGGGTGCGGGAGCTGACTCAGGTGCAGCGCGGTCGCACCGCGACCAGCCGAATCGATCCGGGAGAGTACGCATGCCGGGCGTTGGTCGCTCAACTCGCCGACGTATGGGTCGAGTACCACCACAAAGCAGCGTTGAAGAACAGTGACAGGTACCTGGGAGCGGTTCGCTCGTTCGCGAAGTTCCTCGGCCCGTATCTGACTGCTCTAAACCTGAACCCCGCAGACGCCCGATTCGACACCGATCATATCGACCTCGCCGAAGCCGTCTACGCGTGGGAAAACGACCTCCTCACGCAGTTCCCGGAGAACTCCTCGCAGCCATGGCAACTGTCGCGCTCGCTCCTCGCGTTGGTTCACCACCGGGCTGAGCGCGATGAGCGCGTGCCGGAGAACCTGCGTAAGCGCGCTTCGGCGCCGCCGACCCTGCGCAAGGCCACCGGGGAGCCGCTGGACGAGTTCTCCAACTCTGAACGTCTCGCGCTCAAGGGCGCTGCCCAGGACGATCTGAGAGCTCTTGAGAAGCGTCTTGCCCGGGGAAAAGAGCTCCTGGAGGCCGGGAAAGATCCGCGTGAGTTCGGATGGGAGGAACTGCCGAATCTGGTCTGGGCTGCCCGACACCGTCTGCTGACCATGGATGAACTCCGTGTTCACCTCCCTGCACACGCCAAGCGCTGGCCTCAGGAACTACGGGATGCGCGACCGGCCAACAGCGGTGCGCTCGGCGGCTTCTACGGCCTCTTACGGGGAGTCCATGCCTTGCTCTTTCCGCAGGAGTTGGACCTGCACCCGTTTCGAGTCCTGCTATTGCTGGCCATGCTCGACTGCACCACCGAGGAACTGCATGCGCTGCAGGTTCCTGACCTTGAGTTCAGCGATCAGGGCGTCCGTATTGTCCAGACCAAGAACCGCGCGGATCGCGTTCGCGCCGACTACCACGTTGTCGATCAGCCCCTGGAGAAGGGCGAGGTGCCTGGGGAGCTCGCCTACGAGGGCCGAGGTGATTGGGATGTCCCTGGTCTGCTGCGACGCCTCGTGACGGCCACCGCGCTCACGCGCGAAGTGTTCGGCGGCGTGCCGTGGCTGTTCACCGCGGTCGAATATGCCAAGAATCACAGCACCATGGATGCTCGGTTCGCTCGCTTCGTCGATCCGGGTCGCCGCTTCACGCACTGGATCGCCTCACATGTCGACGCGGACGGTGAGCCCGTCTTGGCCATCTCCGAACCGCACGCGGCACCCCGGCTGCGCAAGACCGCGAAGACCACGCGCGTCGTTGCCCTGGGAGGCACCTTGTCCGACATGGCGGGGGATGATCACAGCATCCAGGTGTTCCAGGGCCACTACGCCCACGGCACCACCGCGCGGGTCCTGGCCGGAGCGGCGATGAACCGCGCTCAGACGCTCGTGTTCGACTGGCTCGCCGACAAGCCGGTTCTGGTCGGCCCGGATGTGCAGTCCCGCCTCGGCGAACCGGAAGTCGCCCAGGCCCTGGGGGTGAGCCCTGAACTGGGTGCCGCCCTGAGCGCCGGTGAGCTCGACATGGGCGTCACCAACTGCAAGAACCCGCACGACTCACCGCACAGCGCCCCCGGCAAGCTCTGCCATGTCGCCCCGGCCATGTGCATGGTCTGCACCAACGCCGTGGTGTTCGTCTCACAACTGCCGCAGCAGTTGCTGTTGTCCGACCACATCGAGCGGATGCGACTGACGCAGCCACCGATGGTCTGGGATGCGGTATGGGGACGCCAAGCCAAGGCGCTGGCCGAAGTGTTCGAGGAATGCGCTGAACACATTCCCACCGCGCGCCAGGCCATCGAAGACCAGGACATCCGCCTGAATCTGTCGTTGGGCATGCGAACGGAGTACGACCGATGACCATCCTCGCCGCAGTGGACAGGCCGGCATCCCGGGCTTTCGCCGACGACGAACTCGTCTACAGCAGTATGCCTGGGCAGCTCCCCGGCGTTCGCGGCCCGGCCTTCGGGCGCATCGACGAGTGGCCCTGCGACTGTCTCAGACGGCCGGCGAACAAGAGTCCGGCACAGTGGAAGTGCGTGTTCCCGCTCGACTCGGTCTGGAACTTGCGCGCACGAGAAGTCGCGTTCAGCATGCTCAATCCCAACCACCAAGCCCTGAGGAACGCGGGCATCTTCCTGCCCAGGCAGAAATGGGCCCCCGCCACGGTCATCAAGGTCTGCTTCAGCATGTCGCAGCTCGGTGCCTGGGCGCTTCGCGAAGGGATGCCGGACAACCTGCACTTCTGGTCGGTTGAGGACTGGCAGGGCTACATCGACCACTGCGCGTCAAGCACGAAACCGGAGTCCGTACGGAGTGCGGTGGGAGCCGTCCGCCACCTGGTCCGCTTCTCCCCCATCCTGACAGGCACCGACCCTCTCGAAGACCCCTGGCCAGGACAGACAGATAGCGACGTGGCCAAGGTCGCCGCCTGTGACGAGCTGGCCACACCCTCGATCGCGCCGGAAGTCTGGTGGCCGCTCCTACGGGCTGCGTGGTCCTATATCGACCGATTCTCCGCGAGCATCCTGGACCAACGCGATCGCGAAGCAGAGCGGGCCGCAACAGCCCCGACGGCTCCAGCCACCCTCAGCGCTGAAGGCATCAACCACCAGCTGGAGTTGTGGCTGACCAACCCGGCCAATCTGGTACCGGTCAGCGACCGCGACGCCAGGTTCAACCCGAAGGGCACCCCCATCTGGAGCTCCTTGAGCCGAGCGGTGACGACAGGGGCCAGCTGCACAGCCTTCGCGACCAAGAACAACAGGCAAGGAATGGAACGTCGACAGAAGGTCCTGCGGATGATCGAAGAGACGGGCCGGATCCGGCCTGTCCGCCCTGCCGACGCCAAGCAGTTCGAGTCAGACTACGCCGGCTACGGGACCCGTCGTCGCTCATCCCAGGCTATGGACGCCGCGCTCCAGAAATGGCTCGCCAATCCAGCGAACCTCGTCCCCGTCCACGCCGAAACGAGTCGGCTCGCTCCCGGTGAGCCGGTGTGGTCAGCACTGGAGGCTCTGATTTACGACACCCCGGAGCGGGTGGATGTCTTCGGTATCGGCAGCAAACAAGGTCGGCGACGACGCGATCTGGTGCTGCAAGCCGCAGTCCGCGAGCGCCGGATCGTGTACTGGGACAAGCAACTGGCCAGGGATCTGCGGATGCTTCGGGCATCCTGCTACATCTTCGTTGCGGCGTTGAGCGCGATGCGGGACAGCGAGATCCAGGAAATCCAGCGCGGCGCGCTCACCCAGCACTACGGGGCTCCGGCTATCAGCTCCCGCAAATCGAAGGGGGATTCCTCCAGGCCGCAGGCCAACTGGTGGATCATCGAACCGGTCGCACAGGCCCTGGCGGTGGCCGAGCGGTTGTCCTGGCACGACACCCATGTCTTCGCCACGATGACGCCGCCGAGCGAGGGCGGACCAGCCGGACGAGGACGAGCCGGTATCTCCGCCGCCGACGACATCGACTTCTTCATCGAGACAGCCAACGCCACCCGGCACCTCACTGGCGTAGAGGAGATCCCTCCCGGGCGGGTACGTCCGCACATGTTCCGCAGGACGATGTCGATCACCGCCAGCCAGCAGCCGGACGGCGATATCGCCCTGGGGATCCAGCTCAAGCACGCCGCGCGTAGGGCGCTGGCCAATCGCCTTACCGGCGCCTACGGCAGACCCGATGCCAAGTGGGCGAAGGAGTTCGACACCGATCTGCAGACCGCAGCAGCGCAAAAGCTGGTGGGGTTGCTCCAGGCCCGCCGGACCGGGGCGACCATCGCGGTCGGCCCCGGTGCCACCCGCTTCCATGCCGGGCTCGACAAGGTCAACGCCGTAATCGAGGCGAACTCGACGCTGCGGGCCCAAGTCGCGGATGAGCGGCTGGAGATTACCCTTCTGCGGGACGAGTTCGCGAACCTCCACCTGGGCACGGTCAACCACTGCCTCTGGAACGCGCCCACCGCTGAGTGCCAGAACCAACTCCCGCCTGCTCAGCGCGGCCAGGCCCCGCTGCTGGGTGCCTGCCAACCGTCCCGTTGCCGCAACTCCGTCCTCACCTTGTCGCACGAGCGGATCTGGCGCATGGAGGAAGCGGACTTGGTGGAGTTCTTGAAGAAGAAGCTCTCCAAGCCGCTGCGCGAGCAAGCCCAGACCCGGCTCGCCGAAGTCCGCTCTGCCACCGCGCAGATCGACAAGCTGAAGGAGAACATCTGATGCCGGTGTCCGCAGCCACCTCCGCGAAACTCAGGGAAGCCATGGCCCGGCTGCTGGCCGGAGAACCTTTGCACTGTGACGGTGCGCTGACCAAGGAGAATCTGGCCCGCGAAGCCCAGGTCAGCCACGCCAGCGTCCACCGAGCCGAGGACATCCTCGCCGAGTGGAACGCCCGCATCCCGCAACCAGTCCTCCGTACGCCCGGCGAGGTTCAGCGCGACGAGACCATCGCTGAGCTGAAGGCAAAACTCAGAAAAGCCAGCCAGAAGGTCACGGAGCTGCAGAGCAAGCTCGATGCCCTGGCCACAGTGACGGCCAACCTCTATCACGAGAACATCGAACTGAAGAAGAAGCAGAACACTCGGCAACAGGGTCGCCTCACCGCCCTCAGCGGCGACATCGATTCTCGCCGCTGGCCCGATCGCGCCTGACAGTCCCAGGAGCGCCGACCAGTCGCTCCCAGGAGGGGACGGGGTTGAGATTTACTGGTGGGCTCTCGTATTCACTGTCGCCGGTTCTCCGCGGAGCTCAGTTCGGCGGTCACCGCCAGTGATCTCGGTCGGCAGTGGGGCCCCAGGGGACCAGAGCCAGCGCGTGCTCGGAGCCGGAATAAACCAATCGCCCCCACGTCGATGCTCCCGTAGGGTGCGCGGATTGTCGTGACAGAGAGGCGGTTCGGAACGTGGCACCCAGGTCAGTGACGCGGGAGCAGTTGGCGGGTGCGGCGCGGGCCGCGCTGGGCGGCGGGCGGCGGCTGGAGGCGGTCGAGCGAATCGCGGGCGGCAGCAAGAAGGGCGTGTACCGCCTGGTACTGGACGATACGACGACGGCGATCGCCTACCTGTGGGACGACGCCGAGAATTACTGGCCGGCGGCCGAGGGCGACGACGACCTCACCGACCCGTTCTCGCCCGGCCTCAGGCTCGATCTGTTCGAGGCTGCGCACGCGCGGCTGGACGCACTCGGCGTCCGCGTTCCGGCGATCCGTCTCGTTGATCGCGACGGCGCCCACTGCCCGGCCGACCTTGCGATCGTCGAGGACCTCCCGGGCGAGAGCCTGGAGGAGTTGCTCGCGCGCGACCGGCGCGCGGCTGCTGCGGTCATGGCCCGGCTCGCGGAGTCGCTGGAGGCGATGCAGGGCCACCGGGCACCGGCGTACGGCAAGGTGGCCGTGGTCGACGGAGGAGGAACGTCGCGCGGTACGTCGTGCGAGGGGGTGGTTCTCGATCGTGCGCTGCGGGACCTCGCCGAGGCGGCCTCGCGCGATCCGCGGATCGCGGGCGCCCGCGACCAGCTGGAGGAGCGGCTGCTGGGCCTGGCGGCGGCGGTGCGGCCGCGCGCGGAGTACGCGGTCGTGCACGGTGAACTGGGGCCCGACCACGTGCTGGTGGACGCGGACGGGAAACCCGTGGCGATCGACATCGAGGGATTGATGTACTTCGATGTCGAGTGGGAGCACGTGTTTCTACAGATCCGCCTGCACGATGCCTATCGGCCGCTGGGGGTGGCCGGGTTGGACGAGGACCGGCTCGCGCTCTACATGCTGGCACAGCGACTCTCGCTGACGGCGGGGCCGCTGCGGCTGCTCGACGGGGACTTCCCTGACCGGGCCTTCATGGCGGGCATTGCCGAGTACAACCTGAAGCAGGCGCTGGAACTGGTCCACGCCTGAATTCCCGGGTGTCTCAATCCTCGGACGTCAGCCCCTCCGCCCCAGGGCCTCGACGCCGTCTGTGCCGGACTCTCCCTCCCCCGGGTTACTTCTCACCTGTTCGCCGCCCGCTACCGCCCATCCCTGCTTTAGCGATGGGCAGTAGCGCTGCGGGTCCGACCCCGCTCTCCATCCGTACGGGGGCCGCGATCGACTGAGTACTGCGACGTCCTGCGGACCAACGAGGCCTTTGACGCTCTGCGGCGCTGAGACACCCAGGCTCCCCCGCAGTAACTACGACTTCGTTCCTTGGGGAAACGCGATGAGACATCTGGGGTACTGAGACATGCGAACTGTTCATAACGGCGGAACGATCGAGTCGGACGAGGGCGAGAGCCCTCGGCAGGCCGCGCGACGCGAGACGACCGAGGAGATCGGTCTCGATCTGGAGCCGGGACGGCTGCTGGCGATCGACTGGGCACGCGGCCCGAAGCGGCCGCCGATCGCCGCGTATCTGTACGACGGCGGAGTGCTGGACGAGGCGGATCTGAAGGCGATCCGGCTTCAGGAGGAGGAGCTCCTGTCCTGGGAACTGGTCGAGCGCGACGATCTCGGCCGCTATCTGCAGGGCGGACTCGCGCTGCGCCTGCGGGCGGCACTGGATGTGCTCGATTCCGGCGGCGGCGCAGTGGAGCTGGAGGACGGCCGCCCGGTGGCCGGCTGACGTACGCACCCGCTCGCGTCCCGCGCGCATCACCCGTCACGTATAGCCCGTATTCCCGTTGCGTCCCGTTGTCTTGACAGGCCGTCAGCTGATAGTCCGGTCGACGGCTGCCGGACACCCGAGTTCATGTGTCATTTGTCCGCAGTGCACGCTCGACCGGCATCATCCGAACTCCACGACAGCGGAGGGATCATGCGTACGCACACGGGACACCTCGGCGGGCTGCTGGCCACGATCGTCGCAGCGTTCGCCTGTACGGCAGTTGTCGCCACGGCATCGACCGCGGCCGCAAAACCGGCGGCGGCCCCGGCCGCACACCGCAACGTGCCGCTGTCGGTCGACGGCGGCGCCTGGCAGTCGGGGCATGTCCAGGGCATGGCCATCGACCGCCACAAGGGCTTCATGTACTTCTCGATGACCAACCTGCTGGTCAAGACCGACCTCAAGGGCAACCCGGTCGGCTCGGTCACCGGATTCACCGGCCACCTCGGCGATCTGGACTTCAACGAGAAGGACGGCAGGGTCTACGGCTCGCTGGAGTACAAGGAGGCGAAGTCCTTCTACATCGCGATCCTCGACGTCGACCGCATCACCCGGATGGACATGGACGCCCAGTCCACGGGTGTCGTCTCGACCGTCTACCTCAAGGAGGTGGTGAAGGACTTCACCGCCGATATGAACGGCGACGGCGTCTTCGACGGCGACACGGGTGATACGCCCGATCACCGCTACGGCTGCAGCGGCATCGACGGCGTCGCGTTCGGCCCGGCGTTCGGCGACCGGCGCGGCAAGCGCGGTGAGCAGAAGCTGACAGTCGCGTACGGCGTGTACGCCAACGCGGGCCGCGCGGACAACGACCACCAGGTGCTGCTCCAGTACGACGTCACACGGTGGAAGAAGTACGAGCGCCCGCTGACCGAGTCGGCCCCGCACACCAGCGGCCCCGCACACGTCGACGGCAAGTTCTTCGCGTACACCGGAAACACCACCTACGGCGTGCAGAACCTGGAGTACGACGGGTACAGCGGCAACTGGCTGATGGCCGTCTACAAGGGCACCAAGCCGGGCTTCCCCCATTACTCGGTCTTCGCGCTGGACGGTGCGAGGAAGCCGGTACGCGGTCCCGTCCGCGGTCAGCAGAGGCCCGAGCGCGGTCTGCTGCTCCCCCTGCTGCGTGAGGGGGCGCACGATGCGGCGACCGGCACGTACGGGTGGCCGGTGCCGGGGCAGTACGGACAGTACGGGCTGATCTCGCTCGACGACGGGCGGTTCTATGTCGCACAGAGCGGCACGGTCCAGGACGGCGGCGTCACCAAGCAGACCGCCCGCGCCGTGCTGAACACCTGGACGGGCCGGACCCCGTCACCGTTCAGCCCTGTGGGTCCTGCGGCTTGACGTCCGCCTCCGGTTCCGCATCGAGACCTACGGCGACCTCGGCCATGGGGCCGGACCCCGGCACCGGGTGAAATGGTCTCGCGGGTGGCAGCCGGCGCTGCGTACGCTCGTGCCATGACTCTCGTCGCGATCCTCAGCGGCGCCGGTATCTCCACGGACTCCGGCATCCCCGACTACCGCGGTCCCAACGGGCTTTGGCGCAAGGATCCGGAGGCCGAGAAGCTTGTCACGTACGACTTCTACATGGCCGATCCGGAGATCCGCCGCCGCTCCTGGCAGATGCGCCGCACCAGCGCGACCTGGGGCGCGGAGCCGAACGCGGCCCACCGAGCGGTGGCGGAGCTGGAGCGGTCCGGCGCCCCGGTGCGGGTGATCACACAGAACGTCGACGGCCTGCATCAGCTCGCCGGTCTGCCCGCCCGCAAGGTCCTCGAACTGCACGGGACCGCGCGCGAGACGGTCTGCACCCGCTGCCATGCCCGCTCCCCGATGGCCGAGGCACTGGCCCGGGTCGAGGCGGGCGAGGCCGACCCGCCGTGCACCGTCTGCGGCGGCATCCTGAAGTCGGCGACGATCATGTTCGGTGAACGGCTCGATCCGGTGGTGCTGGGCCAGGCGATGTCGATCGCCAAGGCATGCGAGGTGTTCATCGCGGTCGGTACGACGCTGCAGGTGCAGCCCGCCGCCTCGCTGGCCGGTATCGCGGTGGACAACGGGGCGCGGCTGATCGTGGTGAACGCGGAGCCCACGCCGTACGACGAACTGGCCGACGAGACCATCCGCGAGCCCATCGGCACGGCGTTTCCCGCACTGCTGAAGCGACTGGCCGCGGACCCGGACACGAGCACGGGCTCCGGTACCGACTCGCGGGGCTGAGTGCTCGGTTCGGCCGAAATCGCTCATCCCTGCCGCAGCGGCGCCGATCGAGCCGGGGAATGTCAGAGGGGGGCTGTACGGTCCGCCGCATGGCCGAACCTTCCTCCCTCCACACCACCCGGGCCTCGTACGACACCGTCGCCGTCGACTACGCCGCCCTGCTGGCCGCAGAGCTGGCGAACAAGCCCTACGACCGCGCCATGCCGGCCGCCTTCACCGATCTCGTGACGGCGGGCGGCGGACGGGTGGGCGATCTCGGCTGCGGACCCGGTCGGGTGACGGCCCATCTGCGCGATCTCGGGCTGACCGCGTTCGGCATCGATCTTCACCGGGCATGGTTGCGGTGGCCCGCCGTGCACACCCGGACCTCACGTTCGACGAGGGGTCGACGACCGACCTGGATCTGGCGGACGACATCCTGGCCGGTGCCCTCGCCCGGTACTCCCTCGTCCACACCCCGCCGGAGCAACTCCCGGATATTTTCGCCGAGTTCCATCGCGTGCCGGCCCCCGGCGGCCATCTGCTGATGGCCTTCAAGGTCGGCGACGAGTGCGTGCGCCTGGAGCGGACGTACGGTCACACAGTGGCGCTCGACGTCTACCGGTTCCCGCCCGACGATGTGGCCGAACTGCTCGTGAAGGCCGGGTTCCGCGTGCAGGCCCGGCTGGTGCGTGAGGCGGACGCGAAGGAGAACACTCCGCAGGCATTCCTGCCGGCGGTCAAGCCCGTGGCACCGTAGCGGCGCGGCCGACGGTGTGGTGGACACGGACCGGGGCCGGTGCGCCCCTGACCCCGCCGGACAGGCTCTAGTGATCGAGTTCCTGCTGTATGCGGCGCGAGGGGCGGAACGTGTACAGGTCGAGGATCTCTGGCGGGTCCACCAGCCCCGGGCCGCCCGCCTCGACCCAGGCGGCGATGTCCGTCACGGCATCCGGGTCGTTGACGAGCCCGAGCCAGACAGGGCGGCCGCCCGCCCTGCGCCCCTGTGCCGACGGCTGTACGACGATGACGTTGGCCTGCTCACAGGCGTCCAGGCACTCCACGGCGCGGACCGTCGCGGCCTCGCCGAGCGAGCGGCGCAGCTCGGCGAGCTGACCGGCGTGGTCCACGTCCGGGATCTTCGGTGTCCCGCAGCAGCAGCCGCGGCAGACGCTGACGGTGGGCCGGGGCGTGCCCTGGGCCGGGTCGGCCTTGCGAGTGCGGCGGCTCATGCGGGGACGCCTCCGGTGCCGGCGGGGATGATCACCGTGGGACTGTACCGATCTCTGCCCCCGGATCGAACATCTGCGCTCCCCCGTCGGCCGGTGGGGTATGGTTGATGACTGCGAAGGGGAGTAGCCCCGCAAACCGGTCGTCGACACACTGGAGCCCTCGGGTTCCCGGTGGCCGGGCCCGTAGATGGTTACGGGCGGGCGAGACCTTCGGTCAGGTATGACACGCCCGCGCCCCGTGGGCGCTGACGTCATGCCGGGCCGAGTGGTCCTCCGAAAAGCCCGAGTGGCACTTCGCGAAGGCCCGGGGCCCGGCTCTTACAGAAAGCCACCCGGAATGCACCTCGACCCCCTGGCGATCCTCACCGCCTTCGGGCTGATCTTCCTCGCGGAGCTCCCCGACAAGACGATGTTCGCGTCGCTTGCCATGGGCACCCGTATGCGACCGCTGTATGTCTGGTTCGGTACGTCGTCCGCGTTCATCGTGCACGTCGCCATCGCCGTCGGGGCGGGCAGCCTGATCGGGCTGCTGCCCGACTGGATCGTCAAGCTCGTCTCGGCGTCCCTCTTCGCGTTCGGGGCGTTCATGCTGTTGCGCAACGGCGGCGTCGATGACGGGGAAGAGGGCGGCACCAAGACGGTGACCGGCTTCTGGCCGGTCTACTCGACCGCGTTCATGGCGGTCTTCATCAGCGAGTGGGGCGATCTCACCCAGATCACCACGGCCAATCTGGCCGCGAGCAACGGCACCTGGTCCACGGCGATCGGGTCCGCGGCCGCGCTGATGTCGGTCTCGGCGCTGGCGCTGCTCGCGGGGCGGTTCATCGCGAAGCGGGTGCCTCTCAAGACGGTTCAGCGCATCGGCGGGATCTGCATGCTGGGGCTGGCGATCTGGACCCTCGTCGAGATCTTCATCGGCTGAGGTCTGCGGCGCTGCGGCGCTGATTCGGCTTCTTCGTGCGTGGATTCCGGACGGGCTCGGACCTGGTGTTCCGAGCCCGTCTTCGCGTTTCTTCGCGCGGGGAGGGCGTCAGAAGAGTGCCGGGGTGTCGTCCTGCGTGCCGTTCTCGAAGGCCAGCAGCCGCTGCTTGCGGTCGAGCCCGCCACCGTAGCCGGTGAGGCTGCCGGAGGCGCCGATGACGCGGTGGCACGGGACGATGATGCCCACCGGGTTCTTGCCGTTGGCGAGGCCCACCGCGCGTGAGGCGCCCGGTTTGCCGAGGAGTTCGGCCAGTTCGCCGTACGAGCGGGTCTCGCCGTACGGAATCAGCTGGAGCTGCGCCCAGACGCTGCGCTGGAACGGGGTGCCGTCCAGATGCAGCGGCAGGTCGAACTCGCGCAGTTCACCGGCGAAGTATGCGTCGAGCTGACGGATTGTCTCCGTGAAGGGACGTGGGTCGGGGTCACCGAAAGTCTCCTCGGGCGGGCGGTGCCGCTGCTCCGTCATATAGAGGCCTGCGAGGACGCCGCCGGTGGCGACGAGGGTGAGCGGACCGTACGGGCTGTCGACGACCGTGTGCTGCCGGGTCGCCTCACGCGTATGCGTCGCGGTCATGGGTGAACTTCCCAACTTGCTTATGCGGGCAGGTGGTTGATGGGGTGATCATCCACGGTCCAAAGGTACTGGACCGCGTACGCCCGCCAGGGGCGCCAGGCTGCCGCGCGGGCGGTGAGCGCTGCGGGTGTCGACGGGAGGCCGAGTTCCTCGGCCGCGCGGCGAATGCCGAGGTCGGTGGGGAGGAAGGCGTCCGGGTCGCCGAGCGCCCGCATCGCGATCACCTCGACGGTCCAGGGGCCGAAGCCGGGAAGGGCGGTCAGTTCGGCCCGCGCCTTCTCCCAGTCGGTGTCGGTGCCGAGTCGCAGTGTGCCGTCGGCGAGTGCGCCGACGAGTGTGGTGAGCGTGGTGCGGCGGCTGCGCGGCAGGGCGAGCTGTTCGGGGTCGAGCCCGGACAGGGCCTCGGGGGTCGGGAAGAGGTGGGTGAGGCCGCCCTCCGGGTCGTCGACGGGGAGGCCGTGGGCGGTGACCAGACGGGCGGCGTGGGTGCGGGCGGCCGCGGTCGAGACCTGCTGGCCGAGCACCGCCCGTACGGCGAATTCCGCACCGTCGACGGTACGCGGCACCCGTCGGCCCGGGGCTTTGTCGACCAGGGGGGCGAGCAGTGGATCGGCGCGCAGTTGGTCGTCGACGGCCACGGGATCGGCGTCCAGGTCGAGCAGCCAGCGGCAGCGGCTGATCGCGAGGGTGAGATCGCGTGGATCGGTGAGGGAGAGCCGGCAGGCGATGTGGTCGGGGTGCGGGGTGAGGGCGACGATTCCGTGTCCGTACCGGAGGGTGAGCGTGCGGCGGTAGGCGCCGTCGCGCCACTCCTCGACGCCGGGGACCGCGGTCGCGGCGAGGTGGCCGAAGACGTTGGTGGGGTTGAGCGGGGCCCGGTACGGCAGTCGCAGCGCCATCACGCCCGGAGTGGGCGACGGTGCCGCGGACCGGGCGGCGCGGCTGCGCAGCTCGCCCGGGGCGAGTGCGAAGACCTCACGGACGGTGTCGTTGAAGGTACGGATCGAGGAGAACCCGGCGGCGAACGCGACCTCGGCCATGGGGATTCCGGTCGTCTCGATGAGCAGCCGTGCGGTCTGGGCACGCTGCGCACGGGCCAGGGCAAGTGGGCCGGCGCCCAGCTCGGCGAGCAGCTGGCGCTCGATCTGCCGGGCGGAGTAGCCCAGCCGGGCGGCGAGACCGGGGACGCCCTCGCGGTCGACGACTCCGTCCCGGATCAGCCGCATCGCACGGGCGACGGAGTCGGCACGGGCGTTCCACTCCGGGGAGCCGGGGCTGGTGTCGGGGCGGCACCGCTTGCAGGCCCGGAATCCGGCCTGCTGGCAGGCGGCGGCGCTGGGGTAGAAGGTCATGTTCTCGACCTTGGGCGGCACGACGGGGCAGCTGGGGCGGCAGTAGATCCGGGTGGTCAGGACCGCCGTGAAGAACCAGCCGTCGAAGCGGGCGTCCTTGGACTGGACGGCCCGCACGCAGCGCTCGGTGTCGGTGTGCATGACTCAAGCATCGGTCACGGGACACCTGGGGGCTGGCGAAAATCCGACATCAGCCTTGCACTGCCAGGACCTCTTCGGATTCAGCAGGTGGTTTCGGGGCAGCAGATCTTCCTGCCGCTGCGCTCCGGCCAGACGCGCGACAGCCTCGACGCACTCGACACCGCGCCCTGATCACCTCTCGCCCGTAGCCCCGGTCCGGGCGGTCGCGAACGCCCGGACCGGGGCTGCACGACCGTGGACCCCGCCCGTGACGTACCACTTCGCGGTCGGCCGCCCCTTCCACGCTTGGTCATAGGCGCACGATGACCAGGGCGGTGTCGTCGGTGGCGCCGCCGGGCGGGAGGAGGTCGGCCAGCAGCGCGTCGGCGAGGGTTTCGGGGTCGGCTGCGTGGTGGCGGGCCAGGGAGCCGGCGAGCCGTGCGAGGCCGGTGTCGATGTCTTCGCAGCGGCGTTCGACCAGGCCGTCGGTGTACAGCACGAGGACGGCACCCTCGGTGAAGGGCGCGGCGGCCTGGAGCCGGGGGGCGTGTTCGGGGCGGGCGCCGAGTGGGGGGTCGGTGGCCCGGTCCAGGAACTCGACGGTGCCGTCCACCTGCAGGAGGGCCGGTGGAAGATGGCCGGCGCAGCTGTAGGTGATGACGTGGGTGCCCCAGTCGATGTACGTCGTGGCCACTGTGGTGTTCTCGGCGCCGGCGACGGAGCGGGCATACAGCCCGAGAACCTCCAGGGCCCGGGCGGGGCCGTCGACGGCGTGGGAGGCGGCGCTGAGCGCGCTGCGCAGTTGTCCCATGACGCCGGCCGCGGACAGGCCCTTGCCGACAACGTCGCCGACGGCGACCGCGATGCGGTCGCCGGGCAGGTCGACCATGTCGTACCAGTCGCCGCACACGTTCAGCGCGTCGACGGCGGGCCGGTAGCGTACAGCCGCCCGGTAGTGCCCGACCGGACGGGGAGCGGGCAGCATCGCCTCTTGCAGGCTCAGCGCGACTTCGCGGGCGCGGATGAGTTCGGTGACCTCCTCCACCCGGTGCAGCAACAGCGCCACCTGCCCGTTTGAACCGAAGACGGGGATGTCGATCAGGCTCCAGTACCGCTCGTCCCCTACCCGGGGCCGGTCGGGGTCCCCCACGTCGTAGCGCTGCAACGCCACGTCACGCTCACCGGTTTCCGCCACCCGGAGCAGTGACGCCTGAAGGGTACGCAGGACGGCCGCGGTGGGGTCGTTCGGGTCCTCGGGGAAGTCGTCGGACAGGTAGTGGCCGACCACTTGCTCGCGGGTGCGGCCCCGAATGCGCAAGAACTGCTCGTTGGCGTCCGCGTAGACCAGCTGCGGGGTCAGCAGCGCCACCGCCCCGGGGAGGGCCTGGAACACCGCCGCGTAGTCGATTTCCGGTTCCGTCACGTCTTTCCCGCCTCGACGCCGCCGATGGTGTGCCCTTCACGATAGGAGCGGGGAGCCAGGGCACCGGTGCTCCTCCTGCCGTGGCGCCGAGCAGGTCACACGGGCGGCCCTCGGCAGCCGGCAGCAGCGGCTGGGGGAGCCCGTTCGTCGACCTCGGCAGGGCATATCGAGACAGCCAGGAGCTGCAGCCGACCGGGATGCTCGGAGTGGCCAAATATCGGGTTATGGCCGCGCCACCGCGAAGTCTCAGCTCGACCCTGTACTGCCGGATCATTTCGGCTGGGACTGCCCCGTCCATGAGAGCCGAGACGTAAGAAGAGGTGCTGTTCCCCGGCCTGACCAGGCCCTGCAGCTCCGGCGTTGCAGAGGGCTACGTAGCCAGTCGGTCGCGCGCACTGTGTCGCGGCTGTCAGGGGAGCTGGCCGAGCAGTTCCTGACGGTGCGCGGTGGCCCACTGGGCGAGATGGACAGGTTCACGGCCGAGCAGGTCCTGGACCGTGCTGGTGGTGACCGCGGAGTAGTCCATGCGGCCCTCGTAGGTCTGTCGCGCCCAGATCAGCGTGCTGGCCGCGTACGCGGCGTCCATGTCGGCAGGCACGGTGTTCAGCCCTGCATCAATCATGCGCTGCAGATCGTCCGGGGTCAGGACCAGCGAGGGGATCTCCCGCCCGAGGGCGGCGGAGAGGACCTCGGCCACCTCGGCGCCGTTGAGGAGATCGGCGGACAGGTAGTACTCCTTGCCCGCGTGCGCCTCGGGGCCTTCGGCCAGGATCTTGGCCACGACCGCTGCGATGTCGTCGCCGGCGATCCAGCCGACCTGCTTGTCGCCCATCGGCCACACCATCCGGCCGTCGCGCAGCCGGTTGATGCCCAGCAGATTCTCCATGAACACGTGCGGATGCACGTTCGCCCAGGCCAGCTTGGAGCCGGCGATGTAGCGCTCCACCAGTTCGTGCCACGCGAAGTGCGGGTCGGTGGAGCGCTTGTCGCTGAACACGCCCAGGTGCACCAGGAAGCCGACGCCGGCGTCCTCGGCGGCGTCCACCAGGGTCTTGGCCTGGTGGTTCATCGCCGAGGTGTAGCCAGTCATCAGGAATACCCGGTCGATGCCCTCCAACGCGCCGGGGAAGGTGTCGGGGTCATCGAGATCGAGGCGAACCGCTTCCTTCCCCTCCTTGATCCACTGCTCGACGGTCGCCCTGCTGCGTGAAGCGCGCACCGCGACCGCCTGGCCGGGTGTCGCCTCCAGCGTCTTCACGACCGCCGCGCCGGTACGGCCGGTGGCCCCGAGGACCTTCCTCGAAGAGGGGTACGGCGGAAGCTCGGTGAACCGCATCGCCGCGAGCGCCGGCGTGTCCATCACCACGCTGTACCGGCATTTCGACAGCAAGGACGATCTCTTCGTAGCCGTCATCCAGGAGGCCTGCGACACCTCTGCGCAGACCGCGGCCCCGGAATGGCTGAACCTGCCGCCCCTGGAAGGCCTGACAGAAGCGGGCTGCGAGCTTCTCCAACACATCCTGTCCGATCAGCAGTTGGCACTGTTCAGGGTGGTGACCCGGGACGCGCAGCGCTTCCCCGAGCTCGGCCGCCGCTACCAACAGGAGATTCTCGGAGACCGCATAGCCCTGTTCACGCGACACCTGTCCCACTGGCCGGCGGAAATGCGCTCCAAGGTCAGCGACTCCACACGCGCCGCGCACGTCTTCTCAGCCCTCCTCCAGGCGGAGATCGTGGACACCGCATTGCTCGGCGGACCGGTCCCCGACACGGCCACCATCCGAACGCGTGCCCGCGAATCCGCGAACGACCTGCTGGCCCTCGCCGAGGCCGGGCGGCTATGACCGCGCTTCCGTGACGGCTACGGCTACGGCTACGGCTACGGCTGGAGGAGAACGCAGGCGCCGAGCAGGGTGAATGAGGCTCGGCCGTACATCTGACGCTGAGCCCCCAGGGGGGAGAGGTCCCCGGTCGGTTGCTGAGCATCAGCCGTTGGGGTAGGCACGCCCGAGCAGCTTTCCCCGCAGCACCGACCACCGGGCGGCCATGTCATGGACCAGGTAGAGGTCCCGGCTCCTGGTCAATCAGCGCCCATCCCCCAAGGGGGTGGACAGGCACGCGCCTTTGAACGTGCAACCCGCTCCCGGGAACCGGCAGGGAAGCGGGCCGGGACCACGCTGTGCCGCAGCCCGCGTCCGCGGGCTCGTGGCGCAGGGACTCGACCGGCACCGGACACCGCCGGCCGCGGACTCCGCCTGCAAGAGGCGGCACCGGGAATCGCTCCGGATCCGTCACCGACCCGCAATCGCGACACCGAGCAGGGTCACCGAGAGCAGCACGACGAGGGCACCCCCGGCGATGAATACGCGTTCAGGACCCAAGCGTTCCCGCCCGTGGACGATGACGTTTCGCGGATCGGCCGGATCGTAGGAGACACATACGTTGTCGCCGTCATTGATCGGCTGTCGCCGGCTGGCGGGTACGGGACAGACCACTTCCATCACCCGGTCGTCCTCCGTCACGAACTGGAGCAGTGGGCGCGGCGGGGCCGACTCGTCACAGCCCTCTCCCGGGCGTCGTTTGACCAGCGCCTGAACACGCACGCCCGACCCGCTCACTCGCCGTGCCTGACGCAAGCCATAGGCCCCCGCAAGGACGGCGATCATGCCGCCGAACGCGGCGATCCCTGCAAGTACGGCCACGGCCCCCGCGTCCACGCCACTTCCCCACTCCGGTGTATGTCCCTGCCTCGGCCGCCGTCGGGTCGGCGCCCCCGCATTGTGGTCACATCAGCCCGGCCAGATCGTGGTTGAGTTCGACGACGTTGACGCGTTCCTGACCCAGGAAACCCAGAACACGTCCCTGGACATGCCGGGCGACCAGCGTCCTGACCCTGGCGGGGGCGAGGTGGCGGGCCTTCGCCACGCGGTCGGCCTGTTCGTAGGCGTACGCCGGGGAGATCGCCGGGTCGAGCCCGGAGCCGCCGGCGGTGACGGCGTCCGCGGGGACGGACGAGGACGGGACCCCGTCGAAGGCGGCGACGGCGGCGCGGCGGTCGTTGACGGTCCTGATCAGATCGGTGTTGTTCGGGCCCAGGTTGGAGGCGCCGGAGTTCATGGGGTCGTAGCCGCCTGCGGACGGACGGGGCTGGAACCACTTGGGGTCGGGGCGCAGCGGCTCCTGCGCGTCGTGGGGATTCTTCTTCGGCAGGGCGAAGTTCTGGCCGATCAGGCTCGAGGCCACCGGCGTGCCGTCGGTCGTCAGCATGGAGCCGTCGGCCTGACGGGAGAGGCCGGCCTGGGCGATGCCGGTGACGAGCAGTGGATAGGCGATGCCGGTGATCACAGTGCATGCCAGCAGCATCCGCAAAGCCACCAGATGGTGCTGAAGTACAGGGGGAAGGACAGTGCGCACTGTGTGGGATCACCTTCTTCTCTCGTCGGGCCGTCTGTCAGCGCAGGCCGGGGATGAACTGGATGAAGAGGTCGAGCAGCTTGATGCCCACGAAGGGCAGTACCAGCCCGCCGAGCCCGTACATCCAGATGTTGCGGCTGAGCAGTTTCGCGGCGGAGGACGGCCGGTAGCGCACGCCGCGCAGCGCGAGCGGGATCAGCGCGATGATGATCAGGGCGTTGAAAACGATTGCGGAAGTGATCGCCGAGGTCGGGCTGTGCAGGCGCATGATGTTCAGCTTGTCCAGGCCGGGATAGACGCTCGCGAACATCGCGGGGATGATCGCGAAGTACTTCGCGACATCGTTGGCGATGGAGAACGTCGTCAGCGCACCACGGGTGATCAGCAGCTGCTTGCCGATCTCGACGATCTCGATGAGCTTGGTCGGGTTGGAGTCGAGGTCCACCATGTTCCCGGCCTCCTTCGCGGCCGAGGTACCGGTGTTCATCGCCACCCCGACATCCGCCTGGGCCAGCGCCGGGGCGTCGTTGGTGCCGTCACCGGTCATCGCGACGAGCTTGCCGCCCGCCTGCTCCCGCTTGATGAGGGCCATCTTGTCCTCGGGCGTGGCCTCGGCCAGGAAGTCGTCCACCCCCGCCTCCTGGGCGATGGCGCGCGCGGTCAGCGGGTTGTCACCCGTGATCATGACGGTACGGATGCCCATGCGACGCAGCTCGTCGAACCGCTCCCGCATACCCTCCTTGACAACGTCCTTGAGGTGGATGACGCCCAGGACGCGGGCGGTCCGCGTACCGCCGTGCCGGGACACCTCGCCGACGACCAGCGGGGTGCCGCCGCTCGCCGAGATGCCGTCGACGATGCCGCCGACCTCGGCCGTGGGGTGGCCGCCGTTGTCACGGACCCAGCGCATCACTGCCGTCGCCGCGCCCTTGCGCAGGGACCGGTTCTCCTGAGGATCGTTGAGGTCGACACCGCTCATCCTGCTCTGCGCGGTGAAGGGTACGAACTGTGCCCGGTCCAGTTCTCCTTCACTACGGCCACGGAGCGCGTACTGCTGCTTGGCGAGGACGACGATCGACCGGCCCTCGGGTGTCTCGTCAGCGATCGACGACAGCTGGGAGGCATCGGCGAGTTCCTCGACGCCCACCCCGTCCACCGGCAGGAATTCGGCGGCCTGGCGGTTGCCGAGGGTGATGGTGCCGGTCTTGTCGAGCAGGAGCGTGTTGACGTCACCCGCGGCCTCCACCGCGCGCCCGGACATCGCGAGCACGTTGCGCTGCACGAGCCGGTCCATGCCCGCGATGCCGATCGCCGACAGCAACGCGCCGATCGTCGTCGGGATCAAGGCCACGACGAGGGCGACAAGGATGACAATGGTCTGCTCGGCCCCCGCGAAGATGGCGAAGGGTTGCAGGGTCACCACCGCGATCATGAAGACGATCGTGAGGGATGCCAGCAGAATGTTGAGCGCGATCTCGTTCGGCGTCTTCTGCCGCGCGGCCCCCTCCACGAGTGCGATCATCCGGTCGATGAAGGTCTCCCCCGGCTTCGAGGTGATTTTCACGACGATCCGGTCCGAGAGCACCTTCGTACCGCCCGTGACCGCCGACCGGTCGCCGCCCGACTCTCGGATCACCGGCGCCGACTCGCCCGTGATGGCCGATTCGTCGACGCTCGCGATGCCCTCGACCACATCGCCGTCGCCGGGGATGGTCTGCCCGGCCTCGACGACGACGTGATCGCCCAGACGGAGGTCGACGCCCGGAACTTCCTCCTCTGCGGCGTCGGTCGCACCCGGCCGCCAGCCGGTGAGACGGCGGGCCATCGCCATCGTCTTGGCGCGGCGCAGAGTCTCCGCCTGGGCCTTGCCACGGCCCTCGGCCACGGCTTCGGCGAGATTGGCGAAGACGGACGTCAGCCAGAGCCACCCCGTGATCACCCAGGCGAAGACGCTGGGCGCTTTGATGGCCGACAGCGTGGTCAGGACCGCCCCGACCTCCACCACGAACATGACGGGGTTGTGGAGCATCACGCGCGGATCCAGCTTGCGCAGTGCATCGGGGAAGGACGTCAGAAGCTGCTTGGGATCGAGCAGTCCGCCCGAGATCCGGTGCTGCTGACGCTCGGCACCGGGTGGGGTGGGAGCGGGAGCGGCGGTCGTGGACATCAGTGCAGACCCTCCGCGAGCGGCCCGAGCGCGAGCGCGGGGAAGTACGTCAGACCGACAACGATGAGGACCACCCCGGTCAACAGCCCGACGAACTGCGGCCGGTGGGTGGGCAGGGTGCCCGCGGTGACCGGAACGGGCTGCTGCGCGGCGAGTGAGCCGGCGAGTGCCAGGACGAACACCATCGGCAGGAACCGGCTGACGAGCATGACCACGCCGAGCGCGGTGTTGTACCAGACGGTATTCACGCTCAGACCGGCAAATGCCGAGCCGTTGTTGTTCGCGGCCGACGCGAAGGCGTACAGGACTTCGGAGAAGCCGTGCGGCCCGGAATTGAGCATGGCGGCTCTCTCACCCGGGAATGCCATCGCCAGCCCCGCACCGACCAGCACGAGCGTGGGCGTGGTCAGGATGTAGAGCGAGGCGAACTTCATCTCCCGGCCCCGGAGCTTCTTGCCCAGGTACTCGGGTGTACGGCCGACCATCAGTCCGGCGACGAAGACCGCGACGATCGCCAGGATCAGGATCCCGTAGAGCCCGGAGCCAGTGCCGCCGGGCGCGATCTCCCCCAGCATCATGTTGAAGATCGTCATTCCGCCGCCGCCCGGCGTGTACGAGTCGTGGAAGGAGTTGACCGCTCCGCACGAGGTGAGGGTGGTGGACACGGCGAACAGAGCCGAGGCCCAGATCCCGAACCGCGTCTCCTTGCCCTCCATCATTCCGCCGGCCGCGTGACCGGCGATGCTGCTGACGCTGTGCAGCTCGTTGGCGGTCACGATGGCGACCGATGCGCCCCAGATCAATGCCATCACGGCGACGATCGCATAGCCCTGACGGTTGTCACCGACCATCGTCCCGAAGGTCCGCGGCAGCGAGAACGAGATGACCAGTATCAGGTAGATCTCGATCAGGTTGGTGAAGGCGTTGGGGTTCTCGAAGGGGTGTGCGGAGTTCGCGTTGTAGAAACCACCGCCGTTGGTGCCCAGTTGCTTGATGACCTCCTGGGAGGCGACCGGGCCCCCGGTCAGGCGCTGATGCCCGCCCGCGATGGTGGTGATGTCGTGGACTCCGTGGAAATTCTGAACGGCACCGGCGGCCACCAGAACGATCGCGAAGACGAACGCAAGGGGCAGCAGAACGCGAAGCACGATCCGTGTCAGGTCCACCCAGAAGTTCCCGACGCGCTCGGTCTTCTTCCTGGTGAAGCCGCGGATCAGTGCGGCGACCACGGCAATGCCCACGGCCGCGGAGACGAAGTTCTGCACCGCGAGACCCGCCATCTGGACCAAATGGCCCATGGTCGACTCGCCGGAATACGACTGCCAGTTGGTGTTGGTGACAAAGGATGCCGCCGTGTTGAACGACTGGTCCGCGGTGACCGGCTTCATCCCCAGGGACAACAGGAGATGGTTCTGCAGGCGCAGGAACGCGTACAGGAACAGTACCGACACCGCGGAGAAGGCCAGGATGCTGCGCAGGTAGACCGACCACTTCTGGTCGGCGTCGCCGTTCACTCCGCCGGCCCGGTAGATCAGGCGTTCAGCCCGCCAATGGTGATCGGTGGTCAGGACGCGGGCCATGTAGCCGCCCAGCGGGCGAAACGAGAGGCATAGCGCGACCACCAGGGCGAGCACCTGGAGCCAGCCCGCGAGGGTGTCGTTCATCCGGGCTCTCTCCTAGAACTTCTCAGGGAAGATCAGGCAGACGACCAGGTAGATCACGAGGCATGCGGCAACGATCAGGCCGACGATGTTTTCCACGCTCACAGGCGTCCGACCCCCTTGGCGGCCAGGCCGATGAGGGCGAACACCACGACCGTGAGGCCGATGAACACGACGTCCAACATGCGAGGCACCTCGCAGAGGCATCAGAGGCGGGACTGTTCGCCCCGGCTGGAATATGGTGCAGCGATTCATTTCTGACGCTATATCAGTTGACGTCGGGAGTGCCCTGACGCTCCGCCGGCCGATCGGGTGACGGTGGAGCGCAGGGATTCACTCGGCGCGGCCGGATGTTGCGCTGCCGCCGGGCGCAGCGCTCGGAAGAGTGAGCGTCATCGAGAAGGCGGCCCCGGCCCCCTCAGTGGTCGTCTCCAGGGCGCCGTCCATGGCCTCGGCCAGGTCACGCGACAGCCGCAGGGGCAGACTGTCAGCCCTGGTATCCGGTACCCGGGAGGCGATTGTGCTCGATTCCGGGCCCCGGTCCGGCATCCCGTCCTCCACCCGGATCGCCAGGCGGTCACCCCGGACCTCGGCTGTGACGACGGGGGGCCGGTCCGGCGGGCTGTGACGCAGTGCGTCGACCCCGAGGGCGGTCAGGGCACGGGTGAGGAGCGCAGCGTCGGCGATCACGTCGGGCAGCTGTTCCGGCAGGCGCAGAACGATCGAGTGGCCGCCGGGCCCGAGGTCGTCCATGGCAGCGCCCAGCACCTCGTTGAGGTCGACCGGGCGGAGGTACAGATCGAGTGCCCCGGCATGCAGGCGGCTCAGATCGTCGAGATCGGTGACCAATTGCGCCGCACGGTGCACGGCCGCGCGGGCGGCGTCCAGCAGCTGCGCCTCTTCCGGGGCCCGCTCGCCGGCGCGTCGACGCCGCAGGCGCAGGAGAGCCTCTTCGGCGGTGTGCAGCGGAGCACGCAGGTCGCGGCCTGCTGCGAGAAGCAGAAATGCGCGGGTGCGTTCGGCGTCGGCGAGGGCGTCCGTGCCACCGGAACGCCCGGCGATCCGCCCCCGGACATGGGCCAGCCCCAGTTCGGCGGCGCATGCAGCGAGGACGCGTCGGTCCTGCGTACTCAGTCCTGAGCCGCGAGCGGCCAGCGTGAGATTGTCGTCGACCGGGCTTTCCACATCCGCCTCGTAGGGCCTTTCCGGCGGCCGTTCCCCGGCGCTGGCGACCACGTACCAGCGGGGCACAGGAGATGCTTCCGGATCCCTTTCGAGCAGGCTGATCGCGGCCAGGCCGAAATACTCCCGGATCTGCTCGATGAGTGCCGGCAGATCCTGGCCACGCATCATGGCGGCGGCCAAGCGGCTCAACGCCCTCGCCTCCGACGTCGCGCGCACGGCCTGGTGCGTACGCTGCGCAGCCGCTCCCGCAGCAGTGCCGACGAGGGCGGCCGTGGCGATGAAGACCACGAGCGCGATGATCTCGTCGGGGCGCTCCATGGCCAGCGAGTGCACTGGCGCCGTGAGGTAGTAATCGGCGAGCAGTGCCGCGGCAAAGGCGGCGAACAGGGCGGGGTAGAGACCGCCGACCAGGGCCACCACGACGACAGCGAGCAGATAGATCACCAAGTCGCTGGAGAGGCCGAGGTGGCCCCGCAGCGCGGTCAGCAGGAGCGTCAGTACGGGCAGCAGCACCACAGCACCGGCCAATGCCGACCAGTAACGTCTCGGGCCCGTGCCACGGCTCGGATGCGGAAGCCTCGGCGCAGCAGAGCGGGCTGCCTCCTCATGCGTGACGATGTGCACGTCGACGGGGCCGGACCCCTTGATGGTCCGCTCTCCCACCCCTGCCCTCAAAAAGGAGGCGAGCCGGCCGTGCCGGCTCGCGCCCAGCACGATCTGGGTGACGTTCTCCGCCTCGGCGAACTGGAGCAAGGCATCGACAACGTCCTCGCCCGTGGTCTGGTGGTAGCTGCCGCCGAGCGACTCCAGAAGCGTGCGCTGGGTGTCCAGTTCCGCCGGGTCGACGCCGGCGAGTCCGTCCTCCGGGACCACGTGGAGGGCCAGCAACTCGGTGCCGGGGGTTCGCGCGCTGATCCGCGCGGCGCGGCGGATGAGGGTCTCGCCCTCCGGGCCACCGTTCAGGGCCACCAGGATCCGCTCCCGGGTCTCCCAGGGGGCGGAGATGCCGTGTTCGGCCCGGTAGCGCTGCAGCCCCTCCTCCACTCGATCGGCGAGCCACAGCAGGGCAAGTTCGCGCAGTGCGGTGAGGTTGCCGACCCGGAAGTAGTGGGTGAGGGCGGATTCGATGCGGTCCGGCGGGTAGATGTCGCCGTGCACCATGCGGCGGCGCAGGACCTCGGGCGGCAGGTCGACCAGTTCGATCTGGCCGGCGCGACGCGCCACCTCGTCGGGCAGGGTCTCGCGCTGCCTGACCCCGGTGATCTGCCGGACCGTGTCATTAAGGGATTCCAGGTGCTGGACGTTGAGCGTGGTGACGACATCGATTCCGGCCTCCAGGAGCTCCTCGACGTCCTGCCACCGCTTGGCATTGCGGGCACCCGGAACGTTGGAGTGGGCCAGCTCGTCGACCAGCGCGGCCTGGGGACGGCGGGACAGCACCGCATCAAGATCCATCTCGGTGAAGGCCGCACCGCGATGGGCCAGGGTGCGCCGGGGGATCGTCTCCAGACCGTCGGCCATGGCCGCGGTCGGGCGACGCCCATGCGGCTCGACGAAGCCCACGACGACATCCGCGCCCCGTGAACGCAGCCGCTGCCCTTCTGCGAGCATGGCGTACGTCTTCCCGACCCCGGGGGCGGCCCCGAGGTAGATCCGCAACCGTCCACGTGCCACCGGCGCACTCCTGCCAGGTCGCCCCCATGTCGTGCTCGCGCCCTTCCATGGTGCGCCCCTTCCTGGCCGCTTCACTCGACGACACCGGCCCCGAGCCCGCAAGGGCACCCTCGGGGTGTATCGGGTCCGGCTGTCGATGCATCAGCGCCCGGTGCCGCTGGAATACGGGCAAAGCTGGTTGGGCGGATCGGGACGGCCCGTGCGGTTCCGCGAGAGTCCGTCGCTCCGACCACACCCCGGGACCGCCTCCTCACCCGAGCAGCACACTCCAGTCGGAGCATTCAGCCCATATGTGACGCGAAGGCCTCGTACGCCGGCCCGTCGAACAGCACGAACCGGACCTCCTCCACCGTCGTCTCCGTCTCCCGCACCGTCCGCACGGCAATGCGGGCGGCGTCGTCCATGGGCCAGCCGTAGATACCGGTGGAAATGGCAGGGAAGGCGATGGTACGTGCCCCCAACTCCGCAGCCACACGCAGCGATTCGTGGCAGCAGGAGGCGAGGAGCGCGGACCGGTCCTCGGCGCTGCTCCACACCGGGCCCACGGTCTCAAGCATTGACCCACAGTTCACGCAGCCAGTGCTACTGCCCGAGTCCCCATGTCGAGAGGGAACGTGGCGACCTCCCCTGCGTAAGTCTTCAACTCCGCCGTACGACCATCCGAGGCGATGACAACCGAGACGGTGTCGGGCGCGGGCCGGCCGTGAGATCCGTCGAAGCGAAGCTCGGTCAGTTGCAGAGGAGCCGGGAAGACTTCGCCATACCCAAATCTCACCCCACCCACGCCGACATAGACCTTGGCCCCCCAACTGATCATCTTTTCGCGCCGCTCAACTGGCGTCGCAGCGTCCCACCAGTCGGCGTATGTCAGCGCCGGACACTGACATCCCATGCCTGGACATCCGTCGAGATGAGCCTGAACATCCACCCATCGCTTCACAGGCTTGGCGTCCGACGCCCTGGTCAGAGCCTCGCGTTCCCGTCGCTACCTCGCCAAGGTGGGCGGCGTACTTCACGGCCGACAGGCGACCTGCCTTGAACTCGGACTCAAGCTGCGTCATGCGACCGTCGAGGATCGCGACCCGTATCGTCTTCGAATCGTCCGCAACCGTCTTCTGTTCTTGAACGGGGAGATGGCCGACCTGGAACTTGAACGCCGCTTCAATCAGCGCATACAGCTCCTCCGCTGGCCAAGTATGGCCTTCACATCGACCCAGCCCTTTGGACGGCCGTCCGTTGCATCTGATGCGTGTCGTCTTGCTTCGCGAACGAGCAGTGCCATCGCCTCCCTTCATCCAGTACAAGGCGTGCGGCCACTGCGCTGCACCGGAACCATCGCAGAATACGAAGCCACGAATCGGAGACGGATTCCTTGGTCCCTGCGTCTTTCTCACCAGGGCGATAACCTGCTGCAGCTGCAGCCATTCGACCTCTGTGAGGACGGGCTCCCCGAGCATGATGGGAGAACCGTCGGCCGCTGGGTGCCATCTCCAGTCTGCCCAATGTTTCCTACCGAAAGACGTACAACCCCCAAAGCCCTTCGAGGGTAAGCCGAAGAATCCGTCATACATCACCTTCCCTGATCCCTGCCATGACACCTGTCCAGCGGGTTCCGTGACATCACAGATGACCGCCCGCCTGGATACGAGATACCTATTCCTCTATGCATGAAGCTGTGCAGCCGCCACAAGGAGTTCCCTCAATCGGCTACCGTCACGAAGGTGTACTACTCCCACCACTTCTCTGACTTCGGCAGGCACAGCCGAATCACCTTCCGCATCCGACCTCCGGACTTTGAAGGTGAAGGCCACTCCGGGCGAGGTCTCGCAGCGTCCAACCGCCTCTGCTCCTCCAGCAACTTCTGTCCTATTCATCCAGGCACCTAACCATCAACATTGGTCACGAACTCCGTCAATGGTCGCAACGATCGCCGGTTTGGCTAACCGGCGAACGTCGTCTATGTTGCACTCCCCTCGACACGGTGCCGGTTACGGCACGCAAAAGATAGGGCGCTACGTGCCCGATGCTCGTGCGCTCCGCTACCAACAGGTCCTTCTCGCACAGGTGCTGGCGTTTCGCCGTGACAGCGCATTCTTCTGTACGCTTGCGCTGCGATAGCACGGCATGCCAACTTGGGCTTTCCGGTCACACGGGCGAGCGTGCTGCGTTTGACGCGATAGCTCCGCTGCACTAGGCCGTGTTTTGAAAGTGGGCATCGTGCCTCGTCCCGCGCCGTGATGATCTCGCGGTGTGGGGCGAGGAGGTCTTTCTGACGAGCAGTGAGCGGTGCTGCTCGTCAATGTGTCGACGGGGTCGCACAGTGCGCTTGCGGGCTTGTTCTTCCCGGCGGACATGACGATCCCCCAGGTCGCCTTCTTCTACGGCACGGGTGACAGCGCGGCGTTCGGCGTCGGTACGGTGGATGTCGCGTCCGACCAGGCCCGTACCCTCACGTGTCTGCCGACGAGACATCCGTGACGGCCGGTTCACCGTGCCCCGGCGGCCCCAGGCCGGCAGCAGACATCGTCGCCCGTCGCCCTCCTGAGGGCACCACTGTCACCTTCCTTCCCCGCTCCGCCGCAGCGCCTTGCTCATACGGTCTGCGCCGGGCCCGGCCGTTTCCGGTCCCCTTCCCATCACCTGCGTGGCCCCGTGAGGGGGCGGTGCGGTACGGCGATCCCCGGGCGTGCTTGCCGGCGGCCGGCGGTGCGGACCCGGCGAACGATCACGATGACCGTGTCGTAGTCGAGTTCGGCCAGAACCCGGAGGGCGTCCGCGTCTGCAGCGACCGGTGCGACAGGCGTGGGCGCTTCGCTCGCCACCTCGCCACCCCGCCCGCGATGCGCTCAGAGGCCGTTGCACGAGGGTTTGGCGGAGGACGAGTTCGCCATTCCACCACGATCTTGCCTAAAACCCTTCTAAGATCGCGGGCAAGGCGGTTCTCCGCATCTCTATGTACTCCCTCACGAGCAGGGCAACAGGCCCTTCTGAACGCTGAGAGCAGGGGATGGAATCCACAAATGAACAAGCGAAGGGAGCCGCGCCCGAGCCGCGTCGGCGGCGGCCGGGCGTGCTCGGTCGCCGCACCGTTGGCTGCGTGGTCGCGCTCGCCTTGGGAATCGGTAGTGGCTCGTTAGCCATGGCGCCTGCGGCGTACTCGCAGGCGGACGACGGGTCGGTGACGGTCCGGGTGATCCGGGCCGTGGACACCGACGGCGTGTGGACGCCCGCGCTGGAACCGGGCATCGCAGGCGTCAAGGTGACCCTCACCGACGACGCCGGGGCGGGTATCGAGGGGGTTACGGCGGCCGACGGCACCGTGACGCTGACTCCGGCGGCGGGCAAGACCACCAACGGCAAGTACCGGGTGCAGGTGGTGAATCCGAAGCCGGGTGTGCTGTTCCCGGCCTTCGCCTCGCGCCAGGGACTGGACGGTGCGCCCAACCAGTTAAGCAGCAATGAGGAGTTCGTCGACCTCTCCGCCGGGAAGAGCGTGGCGTACACCACCGGGCTGTGGAGTCCGGGTGACTACTGCCAGAAGAACGCACCGCTGATGACGACCTGTCAGCCTGCCACGCGCGAGGGCGGGGCTCAGCGCACGCTGGTCTCCTTCCCGTACGACGCACGCGGCCAGGACGGCGTCGACGTCAACGTCACAGACATCGCCACCAACGCCGACACCGGCACGCTGTTCGGCATCGCGTGGAACAAGGCCGACAAGCGGGTGTTCTCCTCGGCGGTGGCCAAGCGTTCCACGGACTACGGTCCGGGTGGCGCCGGGGGGATCTACGTGACCGACCTCACGCAGAAGAAAACCACACTGTTCACCGTCGTCCCGGACGCGGGGACGACGGCGCACGGGTCGGGTACCGATGACGCCTTCCTTGCCGTACCGGGCAAGGAGAGCCTGGGCGGCATCAAGATCACCGATGACGACAAGGACCTGTTCGTCGTCAACCTCAACAACCGCAAGCTCTACCGCTACGACGCCACGGCGGCGACCGCTTCGGCGCCGAAGGCCGTCTACGCCACCCCGGACCCGGGCTGTCCGGCGGCCGGGGACTGGCGCCCCTTCGGCCTCGGCCTGCAGGACGGCGTCGGCTACCTCGGCGGCGTGTGCTCCGGCGAGTCCACCGGGAAGCTCTCGGACCTGCGCGCGGTGGTCATGCCCTTCGACCTCGCCACCGGAGCGTTCCGCAAGGCGGTGCTGGACCAGCCGCTGGACTACCCGCGTCAGTCCACCGTTGGCAGTGGCCCATGCGACGGCGCGGGCTGGTTCCCCTGGACCAACACCTTCCCGACCTCCCAGAACGGACAGGCCTGCCAGAGCTATCTGGCCCAACCCGAACCGGAGTTGGGCGAGATCGGATTCGAGGCCGACGGCTCCATGCTGCTGGCCTTCCGCGACCGCTTCGGCGACCGCGCCCCGGCCGGTCCCACGCCCAACACACCCGCCAACGTCCTGTCAGGCGGTGACCTGGACAAGGCATGCCTGGCGGGCGGGGTGTACGTGATGGACACCAACAACGGCTGCGGGCTTTCCCCCCGGGGAACGCGCTTCTTCGACAACAGCCGGATGGGCTCCCACCACAACGCGGCCTTCGCGGGCATGGCGCTCTCCAAGGTCGAGAACACCATCGCGACCTCCGGCTTCGACCCCAACAGCACCGCCTTCGGGTACGGCACCTCCTTCGTCCAGCGCGACGGCAAGCAGGACCCGAAGGGCGGCCTGCGCCTCAACCCGCCTGAGGTCGTGGCCCCGTTCGGCAAGGGCGCCTCGATGGGTGACCTGGAGGTGCTCTGCGACCAGGCCCCGCTGCAGATCGGCAACCGGGTCTGGTACGACCCCGAGCGCAAGGGCATCCAGAACCCGGGCCAGCGCCCGGTCGTGGGCGCGACCGTCCACCTCTACGACGAGTCGGGCAAGCAGGTCGGTACGACCAAGACGTCAGAGCGTGGGGAGTACTACTTCGACGACTCCAACGTCACCGGCGGCCTCAAACCGACGACCAAGTACACCATCCGGCTCGACAACCCGGCCGACTACGCCAAGGGTGGCCCGCTCTACCAGTGGGTGCCCACCGACGCAGATGTCGGCGACAACCATTTCATCGACTCCAAGGGCATCGTCCCGTCCGGCGCGAAGTACCCGGAACGGGCGCTGACCACCGGCGGGCCGGGAGAGAACGACCACACCTACGACTTCGGCTTCCGACAACAGGAGGGCGTGCTGCGCCTGGTCAAACACGACCAGGACGAAAAACCGCTGGCCGGGGCGAAGTTCCAGCTGTGGAAGGAGACAAACGGCGCTGAGGGCGCGCAGACCACCGGGACGACGCCGGATACGCAGGTCGGCAAGGCCTGCACGACCAAGGCCGACGGTATCTGCCAGGGCAGCGGCGCGCCGGGGACGTACTACTGGCAGGAAGTCAGCCCACCGGCGGGATACGCGGTACCGGACGAGACGGTGTTCGGGCCGCTGGTGCTGACCTCCGACAACCTCGACGCCGGGGTCTCGGTGACAGCGGTCAACCGGCGGCTGCCCGCCGCCACGCCGACACCAACACCGACGACGCCGGTACCGAAAACACCGGGCACACCGCACGCACCGGGCCCCGAGCCCGGCTCGCACCTGGCGGGCACGGGCACGAGCCAGGTCGTTCTGATGGCCCTGGCCGGCGCCGCCGCGCTCACCACCCTCGGCACGGCGCTGTTCGTGCTGATGCGCAGGCGAAGGGCGCTGCACCGCTAGCCCCCGAGCAGGGCAGCCGGCCTCGGTGAACCTCCGGGCCGGGTCGGGGGGGGGGGGGGCCCCCCCCGGGGGCCCCCCCCCCCCCCCCGACTGTGTGACCAGCCGATGAGAGAAAGCGACTGCATGGCTCGGAAGTTGAGGATGAGCGGCCGTACGCCGCGCCGGACCCTCTGGTTCAGAACACTGATCGCGATCGCGGCGTGCGGCGCCGCAGTGGGCGGCCTGGCCGCCTACCGGACCCTTTCCGACGACACCACCGAGCGGCCGGTGACGATGGAGGAGGCGTCCAGGCTGGCGCTGTCGCGGTTGAATCTGTACCAGGCCAGTCCCGTGGCGGTGACCCTCACTGTCACCGAGGGCGCCGGGGTGGTGGTGCGGGTCAGCGGGGTCGTGGACTACCGAACCCATCGGGCCGTGGGAAGTTACCAGGTCACCGGTTCCACCGGGGCCTCCGGATCCTCCAGGTCCTCTGGAGCCACCGGGCCCACCGCCGGGCAGCTCGACCATGGCCTGATCGTCTGGGACACCGGCGGCCTCGGCCTGGCCCCCGCGCCTGAGGGAGACAACAGCCCGCCCTGGCAGCAGGCCGAGCACATCCCGCGCTCGGACTGGTCCGCGCGCTCCTACACGACCGATCCCCTGGACGCCGGGCTCCAGTTGCTGATCGAGCTCGGCGCGGACCGCCCCGACAACCCGCTGTTGCTCGCACAGTCCGGAGCTCGCTGGCTGGAGCGTGATCGCATCGACGGCCGCAGCTACGACCGGTTCGCCGGGCCGCGCGCCCAGGGCGCCACGCCCAGTGCGGGGCCCGACGGCGGACGGTCGCCGCTGACGTACTGGGTCGACGGTGACGGCGGCCTGCGGCGGGTGACGATGCGGATGTCGGGCCTGGGGACTCCGACCACCGTGGAGTTCTCCGGACGCGACGGCCGCGCGAAGCTCCCCGAGGCGCCGTGGATCACCGGCTGACATCTCCGTGCCCATGCGCCCCGGCTACCACGGTTGCCGACGACCCTCGTCAACTCACCCTCCAGGGCGGCATGGTGAACGAGGGCGGAGTTCACCGGAGCACCGTGCTCAGCGCGAGCGCGGCACGGCGTCCGCGTCCTTCGGGAGCGGGTACGCGGCCGTGTCGACGGCCCCCGCCAGGCCGGTCGCCGGGCTGCCCGGGGCCGTCGGGTCCGGCATGGACGGCTGGGCGGGCGGGGCCGGCACCTGGCTGAACGGGACGCCGGGCGGCGCCTGCACCGGCGCCGTCCGCCCGCTGGGTAGCGTGCCCCGACCGCGGGTGCCGCAGCCCGCGCGGCCCTCCAGGCCGTCCGGGCTCTGGATGGCGGGACGGTTGTCCGCGAAACAGTTGCTGGGATCGGCTGAGGCCAGCACGAGGTCGGTGCCGTTGCCGGTGGCGCGGTTGCCCTCGACGCGATTGCCGCTCGCCGGATGCCCCGGCGGGTCGGTGACGACCACCCCGGCCGCCCGGTTGCCCCGGACCAGATTGCGCTGGATGCGGTTCCCGGTGCCACCGCCGATGCCGATGCCGATGCCGAAGCCCCCGTCAGCCTGCTCGGGCGTGTCGGCGGCGTTGTTGTCGGCGACCACGTTGCCCGCGATCACCGCGCCGTGCTGCGGGGCGAGGGCCTCCAGGTCATTGGAGTTGACCGTGACGCCCACCCGGTTGCGGGCGACACGGTTACCCAGCACCGACAGGCCGTCCGAGGCATTGGTCAGTTCGATGCCGACCGCGTTGCGCTCCACGGTGTTGCCACGGACGACGGTGTTGCAGGGCTTGCACTGGCCGACGTAGATGCCGGAGTCGGCGTGCCCGGAGGCGTAGGAGTCCTCGATCACGCCGTCGCGCGCGTCAAAGGCGTAGATGCCGTACAGGCCGTTGTTGTACGCCGTCACCCGGGTCGCGCGGAAGCCCCGGACGGCAGGGAAGCGGGAGGTGTCCAGCGGGTCGTAGGCGGAGCCGCCGGCACCGCGCTGCTGCAACCGCTCGTCGGTGACGCCGGTGAACAGCACGCCGTTGGCGAGGTAGCCGTGCACGGTGAGGTTCTCGACCACCGAGCCGGCGCCGGTCACGGTGATGCCGTTGGCCAGACGCACACCGCCATCGAAGACCACCGCGTTGCGGTCCGTTCCGCGCAGCACCACGCGGGGCTTGGTGACGCGCACGCTCTCCCTGTACACGCCCGGGCCGACCAGCACCGTCTCCCCCTCACGTGCGGCGTCCACCGCCTGCTGCACCGCGGGGAAGTCCTGCGGAACGCGCAGCACGCTCCCCGCCGGATGCCGCGCATCGGCCGACGTCGACCCCGTACCGGAGCACCCGGTGGCCGCCATCGCGACCGAGACGACCAGCACCGACAGACGCAGCGCCGCCCGGAACACCGCCGCCGGGACTACCGAACGCGCCAACAGGCCTTCTCCAGACAGGATTTGCATGGCAGTTGTTTTATCGTCTCCAATAGGCGTATGCCCACCGAACAGGGAAATGCGCAGGATTCATCCCGACCCGCGGCAACCCGTATCGGGCGGCGCCGGGCACTGCTCGCCGGCGGAGCGGTGCTCGCCGCCGGGATCGGCGCGGCGGCCGACGAACTGGCGAGAGACGACCGGACAACCGTCCGTGCCACCACTGGCGCCCCGCCGGCCGAGACCGCGATTCCCTTCCACGGCGCCCGACAGGCGGGTGTCACAGTGCCCCAGCAACCGGCGACGCACCTGCTCTCCTTCGACCTCCCGCAGACCTCCGCCGCCACCGACCGGAAGACCCTGCGCAGCGTCCTCGACGCGCTGACCCGCACGCTCGCCACCGCTGCCTCCGACGCCCCGCCGGACCCGCGACTCCAGGGCGGCGGCGCGACCCGGCTCACCTCCCTGGTCGGCATCGGCCCTGCCCTCGCCGCCCGCCTCGGCCTCAACGTCCCCGCTTCCCTTGGCGAGTTGCCGCCCTTCCCCGGCGACCGTCTCGACCCGCACCGCAGCAACGGCGATCTTCTGGTCCAACTATGCGCAGCCGATCGCTGGACCCTCACCATCGTCGCCGAACTCGCCGGCACGGCCGCGCACGCCGCCGGGGCCGTGCCGCGCTGGACCCAGTCCGGCTTCCTGCCCCACACGACCCCGGGCACCACCCCTCGCAACCTGTTCGGCTCCAAGGACGGCATCGCCAACCCCGATCACGCGGCGGCCGAGCAGTGGGTCTGGGGCCCACCCGGAGCCCACCAGAACGGCACCGTTCTGGTCTACCGCAGGATCCACATGGACGTCACCGGCTTCGCGGCCCTCCCCGAGGGCCAGCGCGACCGGGTGATAGGCCGCGGCGCCCGCGACGGCGTCCCCCTCAGCGGCACCGCCGAGCATGACGAGCCGGACATCTACGCCAAGAACCCCGACGGTTCCTACGTCATCCCCGCCACCGCCCACGTGCGTCTCGCCAGCCCCCGCTTCGACGGCGGCGCCCGTATGCTCCGCCGCAGCTACAGCTACGACGACGGCCCGACCGACCGCGGCCTTCTCTTCTGCGCCTTCATGCGCGACCCCGCCCAGTTCACCCGCGTCCAGAACCGCCTGGCCGCCCGCGACGCCCTCACCCCCTTCCTCCAACACCGGGCCTCGGCCGTGGCCTACGTCCTGCCCGGCACCGCACCCGCCGGTACTCTCGGCGAACAGCTCTGGACATGAAGTCCGCCTCGCTCCCTCCTACCCACCGACTCCAGGGTGCATTTCGAAAGTGGATCTTTGTGATGCGTTGCCTTACTCAGGAGGTAATCGTCTCGCCCGGGCTGTGCGGGCTAGGGCGCGTATCGGGTTGTGATCAATCTGCCGGATTCGGCTTCGTGGCGGGGTCTGATCAGGTAAATCTTCATGCGTGACGCGAGTGCAACTGACAGACGTAGAGTGGGAGTTCATCGAGCCGTACCTTCCAATCGGCGGGTTCGGCCCGTACCCCGGGCGACTGCGGCA